>JAQBQL010000020.1 GCA_028287035.1 Labilithrix sp.
GAGCCGCTGCGGGCGGCGCGAGCGGGGACATGCCGAGCGCGGTCGGGATGCGAGGACGAGGCGCGGCGGCGGTCACCCCTGCCCCGGGCCGCGGCAGCGCCGATGCGCCGAGCGGGATCGTCCGTGCGGCGTTCTTCGCGGTGGCCTTCGCGTCCTGCCCGCCACCACCGGCGGGCGCGGCAGCTGCGGAGCCGAGCGGCGGCGGCGCCTCGCGCGCGGACCCCTCGTAGCGGCGCTCGACCGCCACCTTGCTCGCGGTGGTGAGGCTCTGCCAGAAGTCGCCGACGGACTGCCAGCGATCGGCGGGCGCGAGCGTCGTCGCGCGGGCGAACGCCGCCTCGACGTCGTCCGGCACGTCGATGCCGAGCGACCGCGGGGTCGGCCGCTTGTCGGGGTCGCACGCGTTCTGCGCGAAGTCGCCGAGGTGCGCGCCCTCGTTGACGCTCCGGTCGCGGAGCGCCTCCATCAGCACCAGCGCGAACGCGTAGACGTCCGAGGCGGCGCTCACCTCGCCGAGGCGGTCGTCGAACTGCTCGGGCGCGCCGTAGGCCGGCGCGAAGATCTTGATCTGCCCGACGGTCGCCGCGCGCGGCCCCATGTCGAGCGCGCCTTCGCGCATCAGCTTGGCGACGCCGAAGTCGAGCACCTTCATCTTCAGACCCTGCTGGGTCTGCGCGAGGAACAGGTTCCCCGGGTTCAGGTCACGGTGCATGACGCCCTGCGCGTGCGCGTAGGCGAGCCCGTCGGCCGCGGTCTCGAACAGCTTGAGCACGACGTCGAGCGCGCGCCCCGTCTGGCCGAGGGTGCGACGCACCGTGAAGTCGTTCTGGACCGAGCGCCCCTCGAGCCACTCGAGCACCATGTACGGCACGAGCAGCCCGGTCGTCGGCGACTGCGTGGTCCCGGCGGCGATGCTGCGCACTATGTGCAGGTTGCCCTGCGACAGCCGGTACAGGATGCGGCTCTCGTCGCGGAAGCGCTGGATGAAGGTGTCGACGAGCGACGGCGGCAGCGTCGGCGGCAGCTTCAGCGACTTGATGGCAATGGGCTCGTTGAGGCCCTGGTGATGGCCGCGGTAGACCGCACTGAAGCCACCTTCGCCGACGAGCTTGTCGACACGAAACTGGCCGTCGAGGACCTGACCCACGAGCCCGAACGGGTCCGCTACGCTCACCCGGCAGACCGTATCATCTCGCCGCCGCCTCGCGGGCGCTACTTGTGATCGGCCGTGACGGTGCCGCCGTACCACGCGACGCGGAGACCGACCGCCGCCCAGTGGCGCTCTGCCGAGGTCGCGAAGATCGCATCGTACTCGGCGTAGGGGCCGGCCGCGAAGTGCCCCCCGCCCGCCTGGAAGACGCGCCACTCGTGATGCACCCCGATCGCGGCGTACGACTGCGTACCGTCGGCCGAGGGGTACGCGCCGCTCTTCAGGCGGAGCTCGGTCACGCCGACGCCCGCCTGCCCGTACAGGGAGAGGTCGGCGAGCCGCGGGTAGAGGTGGAGGAGCGGGAACGTCTCGGCGCGGAAGCCGATCCCGAGGCCGGTGCTCTTCCACGCCACGCTCTCGAAGAGTGCCACGTTCACGACGGGCCCGAACGACACGAAGTCGGTGAACGAGCCCATCAGGAAGTACGACGTCGAATGGCCGACGAGGAGCGGGCTCTGCGAATAGAACGCGGGATTGCCGACGAGCACCGCGTCGTTCGGGTACCCGCTCGCGCCCGCGAAGGCGACGCCGGGCGCGACGCCGACCACGAGGCCCGCGCGGCGCTCGGCGGTCACCGCGCGGAGCACGGGGTTCTCCGGGCGGTCCCCCGCGCCGGCGGTGATCGAGTCGGCGCGCGCGTCACCGGGAGCGGCGACATCCGCCGCCACGCCCGCCAGGCAGGCCAGCAGGCCGCACCCGCCAGCGGACAACCGAACGCGCGAGGCGAGCATCGCTCTCTATATACGACGGCTCCCACGTGACGCGGCGGGATTTTCGGGCTAATCGCGGAGCCATGGCCGAGCGTGACCTGACCCAGACCGACCCCGAAATCGCGCGCCTGATCAAGGACGAGAACCGACGCGAGCACGAGACCTTCCGTCTCATCGCGAGCGAGAACTATGCGTCGCGCGCGGTGATGGAGGCGACGGGCTCCGTGCTCACGAACAAGTACTCCGAGGGGTACGCAGGGAAACGCTACTACGAGGGCCAGCAGGTCATCGATCAGGTCGAACAGCTCGCGATCACGCGGCTCAAGAAGCTGTTCGGCGGGACCGCGGCCGTGCCGAACGGCGAGGACGACCTCCACGTCAACGTGCAGCCGTACTCGGGGAGCCCCGCGAACCTCGCCGTCTACCTCGCGTTCCTGAAGCCCGGCGACACCGTGATGGGCCTCGGCCTGCCGGCGGGCGGACACCTCACGCACGGTCACGCGGTGTCGATCACGGGCAAGTACTTCAACAGCGTCCCGTACGGCGTGCGACGCGACACGCACACCATCGACATGGAGGAGGTGCGCAAGCTCGCGAAGGAGCACCAGCCGAAGCTGATCTGGGCGGGGACGACCGCCTATCCGCGCACCCTCGACTTCGCGGCGTTCCGTTCGATCGCCGACGAGGTCGGGGCGATCCTCGCCGCGGACATCGCGCACATCGCGGGGCTCGTCGCGGTCGGCGCGCATCCGTCGCCGATCGGCATCGCCGACGTCACCACGTCGACGACGCACAAGACCTTCCGCGGCCCGCGCGGCGGCATGATCCTCTGCAAGAAGACGCACGCGGCCGCGATCGACAAGGCGGTGTTCCCCGGTCTCCAGGGCGGTCCGCACAACCACACCACGGCCGCGATCGCGGTCGCCGCCAAGGAGGCCCTCGAGCCCGAGTTCAAGATGTACGCGCACCGCGTCGTCGAGAACGCGAAGGTGCTCGCGGCGGCGCTCGTCTACCACGGCTTCGCGGTGACGACCGGCGGCACGGACAACCACCTCATGCTGATCGATCTCACGAGCAAGGGGATCGCCGGCAAGCCCGCGGCCCAGGCGCTCGACCGCGCCGGCATCGTCGCGAACTACAACGCGGTGCCGTTCGATCCGCGGAAGCCGTTCGATCCCTCGGGCCTCCGCATCGGCACGCCCGCGGTCACGTCGCGCGGAATGGGCACGAAGGAGATGGAGCAGCTCGCCGGGTGGATCGAGCGCGTGGTCGGCCATGCCGACGACGAGGCCGTGATCGCGAAGGTGGCCGCCGAGGTGCGCGACACGTGCGCACGTTTCCCTGCGCCGGGGATCCTCGTCTGAGCCTGTAAAAATCGCGGAGAGCCGCGCTCGGGTGGGTCCATGTGCCACCGAACTGTGCGGCCGTCGCTCTTTCGAGGGAGCGCGGCGCGGGCAGCCCTCTAGAGTCGGCCGTGTTGCTGGCCTCTCCGCGCATGCCTCCGTCCGCTCTCCCGTGCGTCGCCGCCACCGCGCGCGCGGCGCGGATCGCGCTCGCGGCGGTGATGGTGTCGGTCGTCGCGCTCCTCGGCGGAGCCTCTTCTGCCCGCGCGAGCGAGGCCGACCTCGCGGCGATGGCCGCGCCGCCGGTCGTCGAGTTCGATGCGTGGCGCGGCCTCAGCTACGGATCGTTCCTCGCCCCGAAGAAGGACTTCGTCTCCGCCGACGGCGGCATCGACGTGGTGTTCCACTTCCACGCCGGGCAGATGGCCGCGAAGCAGCTGAAGGAGAGCGGCCTCTCCGCCGTCTTCGTCGCGTGCGGGTTCGGCCTCGGCAGCGGCAAGTACGCCGAAGCGTTCGCCGATCCGAACCGCTTCGATCGGATGCTCGGCGAGCTCGTGAAGAACGTCGAGAAGGCAACCGGCCGTACCGGTCTGCACGTGCGACATCTCGGCCTCGCGTCGTGGAGCGCGGGCTTCGCGGCGGTCGGCCGGATCCTCGCCGTCGATCGCAACTACGCGAAGGTCGACACGGTCATCCTGAACGACAGCCTCCACTCGCAGTACCTCGACCCGAATCCGAAGACCGCCGCGCAGGGCGCCGACCGCGTGGACACGCGCATGCTCCGCAACTTCATCCGGTTCGCGAAGGACGCCGCGGAGGGAAAGAAGACGATGGTGATCACCCACTCGTCGATCATCCCGCCCGACTATGCGAGCTCGACCGAGGCAACGCAGGCGCTGCTCACGTCGATCGCGGTGCCTCTGGTGACCGTCGACCAGCCGGGCTCGCGGAGCATGACCCTCATCCGGCGCGCCGACGCGGGGAATCTCCACGTCCGCGGTTACCGGGGTCGCGGACCGCACGATCACTTCGAGCACCTCTATCTGGTCGGCGAGGGACTGCAGGCGTGGGTGCTGCCACGATGGAAGCGCGAGGAGAGACTCGTCTATACTCTCGCGGGTGAGCAGCTCTGATCCGAGCGGTGATTCGAAGACGACGTCGCCGTCCGTAGCGCCTCCCGCAGGAGGGGCCGAGGACCCGGAGCCGCGCCGCGTCGACCCGCGCGCCGAGCCCGACGCAGACCTCATCATGGCGACGCCCGCGCAGCTGGCGTCGCCCGGCGGCCTCCGCCCGGGCGTGCTCGGCAAGACCGACGTGAAGTCGACGCTCACCTCGGCCTTGCCGCCGGAGGCGCGCGCCGTCCTCGACGAGGCACACCGCGCGGCGGTCACGGCGAAGCTGAAGGCCGGATTCGAGGAGCGCCGCGCGTCGGAGCCGCCCGCGCCCGAGAACGACGCCGTCCTCGCCGCCACCGAAGGGCTCGCGAGCACGGTGCCGCCTGCGCCGGCGACGGCGCGGAGCCTCGCCGAGCACGGGCGCACGAGCTCGCGTCCGCCGCCCTCGAGCGTCACGCCGAAGCCGCCGTCGATCCCGGTGATGAGCGCCGCGAAGGCGATGTCGAAGACGCTCATCGGCATGACCAGCCCGACGGCCGGCGGGACGACGCCGATCGTTCCGCGGCGTCGCACGCCGAGCACGGGCACTCCTTCCCCGCTCGCCACGGCGACGTTGCTCGGGATGACGGGCGTGGTCCCGCGCCGCCCGACGCCGAATGCCGGCCTGCCGAAGGTGACCCCGGCCGCGGGGACGCCGCCACCGCCGCCGCTCGTCATCACCTCGAAGGAGCACTCCGGGCCGCCGCCCAAGATGAGCGACCCGAGCCAGCTCGCGCCGGACCCGGGCCACGGGGGGCGCGACGTGCCCCCGGTGATCCGGATCCCGCAGGGCGGAATGCTCGGGAGCTCGGCGCCCACGGTCACTCCGCGCAGCAAGAGCCTCCTGTGTCAGGTGCTCCTGCGTGACGGCGCGGTGAGCGAGGAGGACATCGAGAAGGCCATCGCGGTCCAGGAGGAGCGCGGCGGGCAGATCGGCCGGATCCTCGTCTCGATGGGGGCGTGCAGTGAGGACGCGATCGCGCGCGCGCTCATCGAGCAGCTCAAGGTCCGCAAGAAGGACGGCTACGTCACCGACGTCTCGCTCGCGGCGCGCGAGAACAAGGACGTCGCGGGCCTCAAGGTCCTCACGAAGCCGAACTGGACGATCGCGACCCTCATCGCGACCGATCTCTTCTCGCTCCTGCTCGCCGCGCTCCTCGCGACGGCGGTGCACTGGGCGCGGACGTACTCGGATCTCGGCGGCATCGACTGGACGTCGTGGCTCGTGGTCGGTCCGGGCATCGGCCTGTGCATGCTCACGTACCTCGGGCTCGAGCTCTACTCGCCGATGGCGAAGAGCACGCCCGACGAGATCCGGGACATCGTCTTCGCGACCTCGCTCGTGCACCTCGGGGCTTCCATGCTCTCGACGCTCGGCGATCTGCCGATCGTGAAGTGGGGAATCTTCGTGCGCGCCGTGTGGTGGCTCGCGACGCTCTTCCTCGTGCCGGTCGTCCGCTCACTCGTGCGCAACAAGCTGTGCACGCAGGCCTGGTGGGGAATTCCGGTGTGCGTGCTGGGCGCCGCGAAGACGGGTCGGCTCATCGTGCGCACGCTGAAGGCGCAGCCGCGCTCGGGGCTGAAGCCCGTGATGCTCCTCGACGACGACCCGGCCAAGCACGGCACGCTCCGCGCGACCTTCACGAACGAGGTGATGGACGTCTACTCGGTCAACGTGGGCGCCGCGCACTTCATGAGCGAGTCGCAGCGTCAGGCGCTCGCCGATGACCTCTTCGGTCCGGACAGCGAGATGGCGACGGGGCCAATCAGCTCGGACCACCTGCCCCTCCCGCCGTCGTCGTGGCACTCGAAGCTCGATGTGAGCGCCGCCGACAGTGACCAGTTCCTCGGCCCCGAGAGCGTCAAGCCTCGGTCGCGGACCCCGGCGCCCGTCAAGGACGCCTCGCAGTTCCCGCGCGGCAAGTTCGCCGAGGTCGACGGCGTGCCGGTCGTCGGGGAGCTGGCGCTCGCCCCGATCCTGGCGACGCGTCTCAAGATTCCGTACGCGGTGCTCGCGATGCCCGGCGTCGACGGCCCGAAGCTCCTCCAGATCGTCGAGCGCGTCGGCGGGAAGTTCTCGCACCTGCTCGTCATCCCCGACCTCTTCGGCTTCGCGACGCTCGGCGTCCCCGCGAAGAACCTCGGCGGCATCCTCGGCGTCGAGGTCCGGCAGCAGCTGCTCCTTCCCGGTCCTCGTCTCGCCAAGCGCGTGATGGACGCGACGCTCACCGGCATCGGCATCCTGTTCGTGCTGCCGTTCCTCCTGCTCATCGCGCTCCTCATCAAGCTCGATTCGAAGGGGCCGATCTTCTACTGGCAGAACCGGCTCGGCAAGGACGGCGAGTTCTTCCGTGCCTACAAGTTCCGCACGATGCATGGCGACGGCGAAGCGCGCCTCAAGGCCATCCTCGACAACGATCCCCAGCTTCGCGCCGAATACGAGATTTACCACAAGCTCCGGAAGGACCCCCGCGTCACCCGGATCGGCCGCGTGCTGCGAAAGTTCTCGCTCGACGAGTTCCCGCAGCTGCTCAACGTGCTCCTCGGTGACATGAGCCTCGTCGGCCCTCGTCCGTATATCGAACGCGAGGTCACCGAGATGGGCGGCCAGGAGAAGATCATCCTGCGGGCGCCGCCGGGAATGACCGGCATGTGGCAGGTCTCCGATCGCAACGCGACGAGCTTCGCGCAGCGCGTGCAGATCGACGTGTATTACGTGCGCAACTGGTCGCCGTGGCTCGATATCCATATCCTCGCGAAGACCTTCGGCGTCGTCGTGAAGGGCTCGGGCGTCTAGCGCGCGCGGGCGCGCGAAACCGTTCTCGATGCTGGCCGGTGTGGTCGGATCGCCTCACCACGAAGGGCGATATGACCGCGCGATCATGCCCTTTGCCGTACGCAGGGACTGCGGGCCGCACGGTGCTTGGTAAGCCACTTCGCCCTTGGGGCATTTCTCCACGAACCATGCGAGAAATTCCTTGAAAATGTCGTATTTCGCTCGCTGCCGACCTGCGGGTCGCCTGCTAGCTTCGTTAGCCATGATCCGACGCATCCTGCCTTTTTCCTTGGTTGCCTGTGCATCCCTCCTTGCCTACGCGTGCTCCTCGTCGAGCGATGACGGCGGCGGCGGCACCCCGGTCCCCGACGGCGGCACCGTCCTCGAGGACGG
This sequence comes from Labilithrix sp., assembly GCA_028287035.1. The sequence continues at coordinate 7,587 of JAQBQL010000020.1, forward strand.
CGCGGTCGTCGACCAGGACGGCAACGTCGTCGGCGACAGCTCCACGGGCGACGGAGGCAGCTCCGCGAACCCGATCGAGGGCGTCGCGGCCCCTGTCTCCCTGGGCGGCGCGTTCGTCGGTCTGCACACCGAAGGCCCCATCTGGCACGGTGACTCGTTCTTCTACTCGACGGTCGGCACCACCGCGTTCCTCGTGCGCATCACGCTCCCGAACACGACGGACCAGGTCGGTCCGGTTCCCGCGTCGAACGCGTTCCTCGGCTCGACGTTCGACACCAAGTCGAACTCGATCCTCACCGCGCAGTCGGCCACGGGCCCGGATGGCCTGCCCAGTGCGGTCGGTGGCGGAGTGATCGTGAAGACCACGGCGAAGGCCGCGGCGGATCCGGCAGCGGCCACCTCGACGCCGCTCACCCTGAATTTCGTGACCGACGGCGGCGCAGCGGCGTTCGACTCGCCGAACGACCTCGTCGCCCGCAAGGACGGCACGATCTACGTCACCGACCCGGGCTACCAGTCGACGGCGACGGTCACGAACCACATCTGGCGCCTCAAGCCGAACGGCGCGGCGTACGACGTGTTCGAGATCAAGGCCGAGAACCGCCCGAACGGCATCGCCCTCTCGGCGGACGAGAAGACGCTCTTCGTCTCGTTCACCGACACGGGTGGCCCCACCGCCGTCCCGAACATCATGAAGTACCCGGTCAATGTCGACGGCACCCTCGGCAAGGCCGAGAAGTTCGCTGACGTGACGCCCGCGAGCAACACGTCGCTCGACGGCATCGCGATCGACAGCGCCGGCAACATCTACGCGGCGGTCGCCACGGGTGTCGACGTCTTCAAGGCGGACGGCACCAAGTGGGGCCACATCACGACGCCGAAGGCGGTCAACAACCTCGCGTTCGGCGGCGCGGACCTGAAGACCCTGCTCATCACGGGCAACGAGGACACCTGGACGGTCACCGTCAAGGTTGCCGGCCTCGCGCAGTAACGTCCGTCTCTGACACATCGCGAAAGCCCCGCCCGTCATCGACGGCGCGGGGCTTCGCGTTTTGTCTCGGCACACGGAAGGTCATCGCGGGAGATCCGCGAGAGAGCGCACGCCACGTCCGGGCCGACCCATCGTCGCGACCGTCGCAACCGCGAGCCCCACCGCCATCACGGTCACTCGCCTGACCAAACAGGGCAGTCCCGATTCCGCCTTCGGTCCCGCCGGAACCCACACCGTCGAGCTCGGTGACACGCCGAATGTCTACGGAATGACCAATGCCGACGACGAACGAATCCTGATGACCGTCGTCCACGACGGCAACCTCTACCTCACGCGCATCTGGATGTGACGCCGTCCCGGCTCACCGCGCGTCGAGGAACGCCCACGTGACCTTCGCGCCCTGCGACCAGATCTGATGGCCGAGGGCCGGCACCTGGCACCACACCTCGGGGCGCGCCGCGTCGCAGCCGTCGTAAGCCACGCACGGTGACGGGTCGTACGGCTTCGTCGAGGTCTTGCAGCCGTTCGCGGCGACCCAGTGATCGCGCGCCTTGTCGCCTTCGCTGACCGGGACCTCGTTGTCGGCGCTCCCCTGCACCTGCAGCGCGGCGACCGGCGGCGACGGGCACGCGAGGTCGCCCTGGTCGTCGAACTTCATGCCTGCGCCGTCGAGGTAGAACGGACCGCCGCCGGCGTGCGTCACCACCGCGCGGAACGAGGTCTTCGTCGTGCACGCGAGCTGGTTCGTGAAGTAAGCGCCCTTCGAGAAGCCCACCGCGAAGAGCCGGCTCGGGTCCGCGCAGTGGGTCTTCGTCAGGTCGGCAGCGACCGCGTCGACGAACGCGACGTCCTTCGCCAGGCCAGCCGCATCATCGATGTCCCAGGTCTTTCCGAGGCCATCGGGATACACGATGATCGCGCCCTTGCCCGACGCGCTCTCGAGGTCGAAGCCGCTCCGCATGCCCGCGCCCGTGCCGCCGTCGCCGTGGAACACGAAGACCAGCGGATAGGTGGTCTTGCCGTCGTATGCGTCGGGCACGTAGAGCTCGTAGGTGCGCTTGGCGCCCGAGGCGGTGATGGTCTGGCTGCCTGCGAAGCCGCCGGTGACGCCGCTCGCGCCGCACGCCTTGCCGCCCCCGCCCCCGCCGCCATCGATCCTGCCGCCCGTCGTCGTGTCGCCCGACGAGGAGCCCCCGTCGCCGGTGTCAGGGCCGCCCGCCACCGGATCGTCCGAGCACGCCCCCAGCGCGGCGAGAGAGACGACCAGGCCGAGAGCGCCAAGGCTGCAGGCGGCGCGCGAGACGGAAGATGCCATCACGCCTCATCCTACGTGCCGCAAGGGCCCGATCAACCTGACGGGGCCGCGAATTGTCGCGGCGCCGACTAGCGCACACCCCGCGCAGTGCTAGCTAACACGCGGAAAATGCGGTCCGCGCTGCTCACCGGTCTGTCCTCGGCTGCGCTCCTCGCGAGCGTCACGTTCGGCACCCTGGCGGCGCTGTCCGCCTGCTCGTCGGACGACGACGACGGCGCGAGCAGCGGCGGCCCGGCCGATCCCGACGCTCAGGCGGGCCGCGACGGGACGACGGGAAGCGACGGCGGCTTCGACGGCGAGACCACGCCGACGTGCATCGAGGCGAGCGGCAACGCCGGCGACCCCGCGGCCACGCGCACCTTCGACGACCCCACCGGCAAGGTAACGGTCGCGGTCAGCGGAGGCGGCTGCGGGCGCACCTTCACGATCGAGTCCACCGCGGTCCGTCGCGACGACTTCCCGGCTGGCCCGCGCACCGTCGCCGAGAGCACCGACACGCCGAGCATCCAGACGAAGAACGACCTCTTCGACGGCCTCTACCAGCTCGCCCTCGACGACGCGAAGCAGAACAGCGTCGCCGAGATCCACGACTATGCGTTCCAGAACGGCGCGGCGCTGCCCTGCCAGGCGCCCGGCTGCTTCGAGACGGGCCGCAAGTGGAACTACGTGTGGACGCGCGACACCTCCTACGCCGCGAGCCTCGGCCTCGGGTGGCTCGATCCGGCGCGCGCCGCGAGCTCGCTCGCGTTCAAGCTGTCGACGCGCCGTGACGGCACGGATCTCCAGATCGTGCAGGACACCGGCACCGGCGGCAGCTATCCCGTCTCCACCGACCGCGTCGTGTGGGCGCTCGGGGCGCGCGAGATCCTCCAGCACCTCACCGGCAGCGAGCGCCTCGCCTTCCGGGACCGCGCGCTCGAGGCCTTGAAGAACACCCTCGCGCACGACCGGGTGGTTGCGTTCGACGCGAAGGACGGCCTCTACCGGGGCGAGCAGTCGTTCCTCGACTGGCGTTCGCAGTCGTACCCGGCGTGGACGGTGCCGGACGTCGCGCACATCGCACAGAGCAAGTCGCTCTCCACCAACGTCGTGCACCTCGTGGCCCTCGAGACGGCCGCCGAGCTCGCCGCCGAAGCCGGTGACTCCGCGACCGCCGCCGAGCTCACCCCGCAGGCTACTGCGCTGCGCACCGCGATCCGCACGCGGCTCTGGCTCGAGGAGGACAAGCAGTTCTCGACCTACGTGACGACGACGCTCGATCCGGCGCCGGCCCGCCGCTTCGACCTCCTCGGCACCTCGCTCGCCGTCCTCTTCGACGTGGCCACCGCCGAGCAGGCGCGGAGCGCGATCGCGAGCTACCCGACACTGCCCTTCGGTCCGCCGGTGATCTTCCCGCAGCAGAAGGACACGCCCGTCTACCACAACCGCGCCATCTGGCCGTTCGTTACGGCGTACTGGGTGAAGGCCGCGCAGAAGACGCGGAACGACGCGGCGTACGACAACGGCGTGCGCTCGCTCGTCCGCGGCGCGGCGCTGAACCTGTCGAACATGGAGAACCTCGAGGTCGCGACCGGCAAGCCGTGGGTCGACGAGGGCGCCACGTCCGGCCCGGTCGTGAACTCGCAGCGGCAGCTGTGGAGCGTGGCCGGCTACATCGGGATGGTGAACGGTTCGGTCTTCGGCGTGAGCGCCGAGCCCAAGGGTCTGCGGGTCGCGCCGTTCGTCACGCGCGGGCTGCGCACGTCGCTGTTCGCGGCGAGCGACTCGCTCGTCCTGAACAACCTCACGTTCCGCGGGAAGAAGGTCTCCGTGGTCCTCCACCTGCCCCCGGCGGGCGCGGCGAAGACCGGCGCGTACGACGTCGGAACGGTGCGGATCAACGGCGCCCTCGCGGACGGCGGCGTCATCGACGAATCCAGGCTCGCCGGACGTAACCAGATCGACGTCGAGCTCACCGAGGGCGCAGCCGCGCCGGCAAGCGTGAGGGTCATCGCCGACGTGTCCGACTACCGGGTCCTCTTCGGCCCGAAATCGCCCGACGTCACGAGCGTCACGGGCGGCGCCAGGATCACGCTCGGCCTCGACGTCGGCGGCGAGGCCGCGGCCGACGTCACGGTCAGCGTCTACCGCGACGGGGTGCGCGTCGCCACCGATCTCCCCGGCACGACGACCTCCTGGACCGACACGGCCTCGGCGGGCGACGCCTCACCGTCGTACTGCTACGCGCTCGAGACGAAGTACGCGTCGGGCAACGTCTCGCAGCGCTCGGCGCCCGCCTGCTTCTGGGGCAGCGGCTCGGCGCGCATCACCACCGTCGATGCCTCGGGCTTCACGAAGACCGGCGGCACGCTCGGCACCAAGGGCGGCCAGCCCTACGTCGGCGACTGGGGCAACCCCGGCGACGAGCTCTCCGCGACCTTCGCAGCGGCGCGCACCGGCGAGCACCTGGTGCAGGCCTCGTACGCGAACGGCGCGGGCGGCATCGACACCGGCATCACGTGCGGCGTGAAGCACGTCACCGTCGAGGAGCTGCCCGCCGGCACCGTCGTCGCGTCCGGGTACCTGATGATGCCTCAGCGAGGCACCTGGGACACGTGGGGCGACTCGTCGTTCGTGCGCGCGAGCCTCACCGCCGGAAAGAGCTACCGGGTGCGGCTCTCGCACGACGCGCGGAGCGTGAACATGTCGGCATTCGCCCACTTCGCGCAGTACACGGGGGGCACCGGCGGCGCGACCGGCGCGTTCTCCAAGGTGGACGTCGCCGCCCTGAAGCTGCTCTCGATCGCGCCCTGAGCGACGCTGCGCGAGAAGCTACTCGACGACGACGACGTCGCCGGCCTGCAGCGTGAACGAGATGCTCTTCGGGTCCTGCGAGCGCAGGTCCTGGTAGCGGAAGCGAACACGCTGGGGCATCGACTTGCGGACGACGAAGACCTTGTCGCCGTCGGCGTAGTCGGTGAGGCCGCCCGCGGCGGCGAGCGCCTGGAGGACGTTGGAGCCCTGCTCCATCGGGAAGACGCCGGAGTTGCGGACCTCGCCCACGACCGAGACCTTGAGCTCGGCGCCCTGCTCGAACGTGACGATCACCGAGGGCACCTTCACGATGTCCTTCAGGCGGTCCTGGATCTCGGCGGCGAGCTGCGCCGGCCGCTTGCCGCGCGCCACGATCTCGCCGACGACCGGGATCGAGATGCGGCCGTCGGAGCGGACGCGCTCCTTCGTCGACAGCGGGTCCTGGTTGAAGACGCGGACGTTGAGCACGTCCCCGTCCTGGATGAGCACGTCACCGCCCGCGGCGGCGGAGGCCGGCAGGCTGTCGACCCACGTGTACGGGCCAGTGCTTCCACACGCCGTGGCCATGAGACCAGCGACGAGACCATAGAGCGCGAGAGTCGAGACGCGACGGAGCATCATCAGGGAGCCAGGATACAACAGCTTTCAGTCGTGGAAACGCTTCTTCAGCTTCAGGAAGGGCGTCTCGAAGAACCGGAAACTCAGCTCGGCGAGGACGTACACGATGGCGATGCCGCCCACGATGACCGCCGTGGTCAGGGCGAGCTGCGTCGCCATGTCCATGTTCGTCTGCACCCTCACCAGCCAGGGGACCAGCAGGATGACCAGGACCCAGTGGAAGATGTACATGCCGTAGCTCACCTTCCCGCACGCCACGAGGGGTCGCCACGACAGGAACGCGCGGGCGCGCTCCGAGATGACCGCGTCGGCGCACATCGAGATCGAGCTCGCGAAGAAGAGCGCGAGGGTCACGTAGCCGGCGCCCATCACGCGGCGGTCGTAGTCGTTCAGGCCGTTCGCCATGACGTACAGGCCGGCCAGGGCGAGGGCGGTCGCGACGAAGATCGGAAAGCGGAGCCGGCGCCAGACCACCGACACCGGGTGCATCACCTCGCGCTGGGTGACGGCGACGAAGGCGCCGAGCAGGAGGCCGTCGGCGCGCGTGAAGGTGGCGCGGTAGACGAACTTCGCGATGCCCTCCGGCCCCTCGAACGCGTGCTGGATGGCGGGCACCGAGGCGCCCTTGAAGATCAGGAAGCCGCGGAGCAGGACGACGAGGACGACGAGCACCGGGATGACCGTCACGAGGCGCTTCCGCGCGACGACGAGGGCCACGATCGGCCACACGAAGTAGAACTGCTCCTCGATGGCGAGCGACCAGAAGTGCGCGGTCCACCGCAGCACCACCGGGTCGAACGCCAGCGAGTAGTTCTGCATGTAGACCCAGTACGACGGGCCCGGGACCCACGCCGCGGTGCCGGCGAGGGCGAGCGCCACGATCGTGCCGACGATGATGAACGCGTAGTAGAGCGGGAAGATCCGCAGCACGCGGCGCATCCAGAACGACTTGAGGCGCGTGCCGAGCGCCTTCGGTGAGGGCGTCACGAGCCCGCGCGTGATGAGGTAGCCGGAGAGCACGAAGAAGAGATCGACGCCCGTCCAGCCGGACCACAGGAACGCGTGCAGCTTGACCGCGACCCAGCCGACGAGGCCCGGGGCGGTCGCCGGATCCTCGCCCGGGAACGTCCAGGCGAAGTGGAACATGAGCACGAGGAGCACCGCGATCCCGCGCATGCCGTCGAGCGTCGGGATCGCGCGGGCTTCGGCGCCCTTCAGCGCGAGCTGCGCGGAGGCCGACGGCTCCACGTCCACCGGCGGCGGCTCCGGCGAGAGCGCCGTCCACCCCTCGCCGTCCTTCACGAGCGAGCGGAAGCCCAGCGCGATGACGAGCCCGAACGCGAGCACCACCGCCACGTCGGAGCCGGCGAGCCCGGGCGGCAGCGTGGCGTGCGCCTCGGTCAGCGTGTCGTTCAGGGTCTGGCCGTCGACCATCTCGCGCCCGATGAGATCTCGGCGCTCGACCGGCGCGTCGCGGCGGAGGCGCATGCCGTTGGGCAGCGTCTCGAAGCCGAGGCTGTCGATGTACGCCTCGTCGGTGGGGTTCACGTCGACGGTCTCGACGATGAGATCCGAGTGACGCTGCCCGAGGCTGTACTCGTAGTCCCACTTGTCGTGGCCCGGCGAGAAGACGCCGCGCGGCGCGAGGTGGGCGATGACGCGGTCGTTCTTGCCGAGGAGATCCTCGGTCGGACGCTGCGCGAAGTACGGGGTGGCGCCGGCGGCGGCGACGGCCATGCGGAGCGTGGGCGGCGTGCTCTCGCGGATGAGGAGCCCGAGCCGCGTGTAGTTCGCCTCGTCCTTGTACTGCGCGGCGTTCTGCGCGGCCCAGCGGCCGAGCGGCAGGAGCTGCGAGGGCGCCCAGACGAGGAGCATCAGGAGGAGCGCGGCCCCCGTGACGGTGGCCCGGCTGCCCATGCGCGCCCGGAGCGCGAGGAGGCCCTCGACGAGGCCCTCGCGCAGATCGCGGAGTCGCACGAGGACGCCGAGGAACAGGAAGGCCCCGCCGACCGCGAAGGCGATCTTCGAGAAGACGATGGTGCGCGCGACGCCTTCCTCGGGGAACTTCTTGGCGAAGAGGTTCAGCGCGAGGAGAAGACCGCCGCACGCGATGAGCGCGAACGACAGTCGCTTGACGAAGACCGCTCCGCGCGCCGCGTCGAGCGTGGCGATGAGACGCGAGAGCAGCACCGCGACGAGCACGATGAGCGCCGGCATGCCGATGCACAGGTAGCGGTTCGCATAGAGCATCCACTCCCACGCATCGCCGCCGACGTACGTGGCGTAGCCGATCTGCGCGACGAAGAGCGTGCCGAGGAGCACGAGGCGGCGCTGCGTCTTGTCCTTGTAGAAGTCCCTCTTCACGCCGAGGAGCGAGCCAGCGCACGCGAAGACCAGGCTGATCGGGAGCGCGAGATGCAGCGTCAGCACCTCGAGCGCCACGAACGCGCCGCGCTTGATGCGCGCGAGCGGCGAGATCTTGTACAGCTTCAGGAAGTAGGTGTTCGGCAACGACTCGTGGAAGTACGTCCGGCGGAACACCGTCTGACCGCCGACCGCCGACAGCGCGAACACCGCGATGACGCCGGTGAACAGCCAGCGGCTCCGCGCGTTCGGCGCGAAGAGGAAGCCGTAGAGACAGATGAGGCCGACCGGCACCACCGAGTCGCTTCGGATGAGGAGCGCCCCCGCGGTGAGCGCGCCCATCGCCAGCGTGCGCGGCACGCTGAAGTGATCCTCGTTCTCGAGCACGAGCCAGAGCAGCGTGTAGACGAAGAGGGCGAGCGCGCCGACCTCCATGCCGCGCAGCGTCCAGAAGACCAGCGGGTAGTCGAACATGACCGCCGCGAGGACCGCGATGGGCACCCACGCGGCGTCCGTGATCTTGCGCGCGACCTTCGCGGTCACGACCCCGATGCCCACCATGATGGCGATGCCGGTGAGCATGATGAAGAGCGAGATCTTCGACTCGCTCATCCCCAGCTTGTGGGCGACGCTCATCCAGAGCACCCAGAGCAGGTTCGTGAAGCCCTCGATCGGCGGCTCGCCGATGTTCCACACGAAGCCGTGCCCGTCCGCGACGTGACGCGCGTAGCGCATCGAGATCATCGCGTCCTCGAAGAGGACGAAGTAGCGCGTCCCCCCGATGCTGAAGCTCGTTCGGAGGATGAAGACGACGTAGAAGAGGAGCGCTGCGCCGGCGACCCACAGGCGGGCGCGGGACGAGGTCGCGGGAGGCTGTTCGGAGATCACGGGATCCCGGACTCTACGAGACTCACGCGCCTGTCGTCACGCGGTCACGAGAGTGGTCAGCTCGTCGAGCATCGTTTGTGCGTTCGGAAATCGCTCCGCGGGCCTCCGCCGCAGTGACTTTCCGACGATGCGCTCGAAGCCCTTCGCGATGGGGTCCTCGCGGCCGGTGGGCAGCGGTTTCGCCTCCTGCTGCAACTTCTCGCGGAGGCTCTCGCGCGTGTCGAACGGCAGCGTGCCGGCGACGGACCGGTAGAGGATCGTGCCGACCGAGTACACGTCCGAGGACTCGTTCACGCGGCGCGCGTCGAGCAGCTGCTCGGGCGCCATGTACGGGACCGTGCCGATCGCCGCGTGCATGGAGGTGAGGCTGCTCGCCTTCCCGTTCGGGTTCTTCACGCGACTCAGGTTGAAGTCGAAGATCACCGCGTGCCATCCGTTGGCGTTGGGACGCAGGATGATGTTCTCCGGCTTGATGTCGCGGTGGATGATCCCGATCGACTGGATCTCGGCGACGCCGCTGAGCACGCCGATGCCGAGCCCCGCCGCGTCCTCCACCGAGAAGCGCGCGCGCTTCAGCACGTCGGAGAGGAGCTCGCCCTCGATGTACTCCATGACGAGCGCCATCCCGAACGGCGGGCCCGTGAGGAACTCGTACATGCGCGCGATGTGTGGGCTCTGGAGACGCGACAGCGCCCAGGCCTCGCGGCGGAAGCGCTCGACGCTCTCGCGCGACACGGCGGCCGACGGATGCAGCACCTTGATCGCGACGCGGTCGCGATTGGCGGGGAGCGCGGGGTCCTCGCGATGGGCGAGCCACACGACGCCGAAGGCTCCCGAGCCCAGCAGCGAGTCCAGCACGTACACCCCGATCTGGGAGCCGGCGACGAGCTGCACGGAGGGCATCGTACTTAAACGGATCGTATGACGCGACCCCTAAACGGGTGACGCGACGCGTTCAAGCGTGTGGCATATTGCAACGAGCCGCAGGCTGAAGCGGTGCGCACCGCGCTCATTGCGCTCTGATAGGGTCGTCCCCCATGACGGCGAACAGCGCGCCGAGCGAAGATCACACGCGGCGCGAAGGGCTCCTGGCGCTCCGCAACGGCGCAAAGCTGGCCGCGTCGATGATGCTGACGTGGGGCGTCGCGCTCATCGTCACGTTCAAGCTCCCCAAGTACCTCCAGCCCGAGCGCTTCGGTCACTACCGCTTCGGCGACCAGTTCGCGGCGTCGCTCGCGGTCTTCCTGAGCCTCGGGGTCGACACGTACATCTCGCGGGAGATCGCGGTGCGACCGAAGCACGCGAGCGACTTCTTCGGCGGCGTGCTGCTCACGCGTCTCGTCGTGATCCTGCCGCTCGTCGGCATCGGCATGTTCCTCCTCCGCGACGAGGTGCACGAGCGCCGCCTCGCTGCCTTCCTCTTCGCATTCGCCTACGTGTTCACCGCGATCAACGCGACGTTCCAGCAGACGCTGCAGGCGGCGTCGAAGGTGAACGGCCTCGCGATCGCCAACGTGGTCGCCAAGATCTTCTGGGGCGGCGGCACCTTCGCAGCCGTCACGCTTGGCGCGCCGTTCTGGGTGCTCCCCCTCCCCATGATCTTCGGCGAGGGGCTCAAGTCGGCGTTCCTCTACGTCGCGGTGAAGAACGCCGTCGACCTGAAGCTGCGGGTCGATCTCGCCGAGACGAAGCGGGTCCTCCGCATCGCCGTGCCCTTCTACATCGCGAACGGAGCGGTCTCGCTCGGCGCGTACATCGACGTCCCGCTGCTCGGCAAGCTGATGGCGCCGGGCTCGAAGGAGGTCGGCTGGTACGCGGCGGCGCTGCAGATCGCGCAGCTCTCGGCGCTGCTCTCGCCGATCATGAGCGGCGTCCTCATCCCGATGATGAGCCGCGCCAAGGCGCGCAGCGAGGAGGAGTTCATACGCATCCTCCGCCGCGGGTTCGAGGCGGTCATCGTCATCTCGATCCCGCTCACCCTGCTCCTCGCGCTCGGGGCCGAGTTCTGGATCCACATCACGATCAAGGACGCGTTCCTCCCCGCCGCGGTCAGCCTGCGCTGGCTCGCGCCGACGTTCGTGTTCGCCTACGCGAACGTGCTCCTCTGGCTGGCGCTGATGATCCTCGACCGCTCGTGGACCATCACGATCGTGTCGATCGCGGGCATGATCCTGCTGCCGGTCCTCGTCGTGGTGATGGTGCCGATCTTCGCGCCGCGCGGGCCGGGCGGCGCCGGCATGGGCGCCTCGCTCGCGCTGTCGGTCCGTGAGCTCGTGATCGTGCTGACGTTCCTCGCGGTGCTCCGTGACAAGGCGATGGATCGGCGTGGGCTCTTCACGCTCCTCAAGTCGCTCCTCATCTGCGTCGCGGTCGCGGTCGCCGACCGCTACCTGACCGACCTGACCATCCCGCCGGTGCGCCTCTTCGCCGACGCGCTCCTCTACCTCGTGCTGATGGTGGTGCTCGGCGTGCTCGCGCCGCGCGACATCAAGGCGGTCCTCAGGATGGTGAAGGACCGGAAGAAGAACGCGGCGCCCGACGCGCCGCCCACGCCCGTCACCGAGGTGACCGAGCCCCTCCAGGAGCCCTGACCCGCGCGAGCGGCGCGGGCGGCGCGGCGCTCGTCAGAAGCGCGCGGGGAGCGGCTGCCAGAGCAGGCCGGCGAAGATCGTCGCCTGCGTCAGCTGGTTCGAGCGGATCGCGTTCTCGAAGCTCTGCGATCCGAAGCGGAGGCCGCCATCGACGGACAGCGTCGGCACGAAGTTGTAGCGGGCGCTCGTCTCGAGCGTGAAGAGGCCGTAGTGCGCGACCGAGCGCGGCGTGTTGAACACCTTGGCCCCGGAGAGCGCGCCGCGCAGGGTGACCTTGTCGATCGTGTAGTTCGCGGCCGCGATGCCGACGGCCCGCTGCTCCAGCTCGCCGGAGAAGAGATCGATCCACGGCGCGGCCTTCGCGATGAGCCCGAGCTGCAGGCGATTGCCACGACCGCCGGGGCCGCCCTGCGGAGCAGCGCCGGGGTCGATGCGGAAGAACGGGTACGAGTCGTAGAGGAGGCCGACGGATCCCTGCGAGAAGAGCTGGAAGCCGGTGATGTCGTCGCCGCCGATCTGGGCCCCGCCGAGGAGCTCGGTCGAGACGTTGCGATTCCACCAGTGCCGCCACGACTGCGAGCCCTCGGCGCGGTAGATGATGGCGCCGGTGCGGTCGCCCTGGAAGGCGGTCGTGATGCGGCCCGCGCCGATCTGGGTGAGCAGGCGATCGTCGCGGCTCGCGGCGACCTCGAGGCCGAGGCTCGCGCCGGGACCGGAGGTGAACGCGATGGTCCCGCGCGACTCGCTGTCGGCGCCGCCGAACGCGTTGTAGACGAAGCCCGGGATCAGCGCGACGCGCCGCGACAGCTTGATGGGCACCGCGAGCTGCGTCTGCGCGAAGAGCAGCGTGAAGCGCGCCGTGATGGTCGACGGGATGATCGGGTTCGGGTCGGGTGGCGGCGCATCACCGGTCCAGGGCGCCTGCACGAGGATCGACGTGGTCGTGATGGGGCCGTACGCCGCAAACTGGTAGAGCGAGACCCGGTACCGCGGCCGGATCATCTCGAACCCGAGGCCGCCGTTATGCAGCACGTTGAGCGGGTTGTCGTTCGGGTCCGACAGGTTCAGCGTCGCCGGGCTGACCACCGTGGGGTCGACGTCGGGCCGCGTGAACGTGTGCGTGAGCACCAGCCGCGGGTTGTAGATCGCGACGATGTGGTTCTGGCCGCCCTTCCAGATGAAGTCGTACCGGAGCTGCGGATTGAGCTCGGTCTCTTCGGCGGTGACGTCGTTGCCGGTACGCACGCGCTCTTCGGCGCGTGCCTGGAACCACCCCTGCTGGGCGACATCCATCGGCGCGAGGACAAACGGCAGCATCGGCTACGGCAGCAACATATACGAACGCGCCGCGTTGAGACTCGGAAAGAGCGCCGCTAGACTCGCTCTCATGGGACTCTTCAAGCAGCTCGTCGCCGATGCCTTCGGCGTCGCACTCACGCGCAATGGTCCGCGGCCGGAGAGCGCAGGGCCCCCGACCCCGAAAGAGGCCCTCGAGACCGCGGTGCTGCAGGACGGGTACGCGGTCCTCGCCCTCAGCCGCCTGCGCGACGCGTCCCGCCGCTGGCACGTCCCCGGGGCGAACCGGGTGCTCCGCCTCACCCAGACCATCGTGTACGGCATCGAGATCGGCAACGGCGTCACGCTCGGCGAGGGCGTGAACTTCGCCCACACGCTCGGGACCGTCATCGGCGGCGACGCGAAGGTCGGCGCCCGCGTGAAGTTCCTCGGGAACAACACGGTCGGCACCGCGAAGGACAACGGCTACCCCATCATCGAGGACGACGTCATCGTGGGCTGCGGGGCGCGCATCCTCGGACCGATCCGGGTCGGCAAGGGCTCGATGATCGGCGCCAATGCCGTCGTCGTGAGCGACGTGCCGCCCGGCGCCATCGTCGCGGGCATCCCGGCGCGCGTCATCAAGTACGTGGAGGACGGCGACCACCCGCACAGCAGCGTGCACGGGTCGGGCGGGCTCGAGCACTCGAACGGCGCCTCCTGAGAGGCGCTATTCCAGGCGCTATTCCAGGCGCTATTCGAGCATCGCGGCGCGGCGCTGGCGCGGCGTGAGCTGGTCACGCAGCGAGAGCATCGTCTCCCGGTTCTGCATGAACTCCGGGAACACCTGGTACGGCGTCGTGCTCGAGAACGAGAACGTCATCGAGTAGCGGTCGACGTGCGACGGCGGCATGGCGCGATGGAAGAGCCGGCAGGTATCGACGAACACAGTGGTGAGACGCGGGCCGAGCGCCTGGAGCCACTCGGACTCCTGCACGGCCGTCTTCATGCGCGCGTCCGGCACGAAGCCTGACGCGTACCCGAGGCGCTCGACGGCGCGGCGCGTGCGCGACCGGTCGTTGAAGTTGAACGGGCCGCACGTCGGATCCACGTCCGAGAGGTACGTGATGATCTTCATCATGCGCCGGTCCTCGACGTCGATGTGCCACTGGCGCACGTCGGACGCGACGCCGTCGGGCCGTTCGCGCTTCACCTCGACGCCGAGGTAGTGGACGGGCAGGCCGATGTAGCTCTCCGCGAGATCCAGGTTCTCGTTGGTGAGGCCCCACTTGTAGAGGGCCGGATCGGCGACGAGCTCCCTCGGCGAGATGCGCACGCAGCTCTTGTCGCTGCGGTCGCTCTTCAGCCGCTGGACGAAGTCATCGGCGACCTTGAGCACGTCGGGCGTGAGGAACGGCGCTCCGTCGCGCTTCGCGATCCAGTCGTTTCGCAGATCCTTGAGGACCGAGAAGCGATCGGGGTCGAGCCACGGGAGCTGGCCGGCGTGGCGACCGAGCTGCGCGAAGTAGCGCGTGTCGGCGACCTGCTTGAAGAGCGGCGTGCGCAGCAGCATGCGCTTCGCCTTGCCCCGAGCCCGCGTAGCGAGTGCGATTGCCCCTTCGACGTCCATCGAGCGTTGTCTCCTGTCCCCGCGGCAGGAGGAGGCCCCCGCCAGCGATCCACGAGTATAGCGGCAGCCGATCACCCCGCAACGAGCACAATCTTCGATATCTCGGGCCTCTCGCCCACGCGCGAGGGCGGGCCCGTGGTTCCGAAGCCGCGGTTCACCCACAGGTGAGACCCGCGCTTTTCGTAGGCGCCCGAGACGTACCGGCGGGCGATTCGCCCGAGGCCTGCAGCAAAGGCGAACTGGTAGCCATGCGTGTGGCCGCTCAGCTGGAGGGCCACGCGGCCCGCCGCTTCGTCGAACTGCGGCGGCTGGTGGGCGAGCAGGATGCGCGCAAGATCGCCGGGGGACGCGGCGAGGGTGCGGTCGAGATCCGGACCGCGACCGCCGTTACGCACCGCCGATCGATCGTCGAGGCCGAGGAGCGCGAACCCGCCGCCGTCCCGCGCGCGCAGGATCCGTCCCTCGTTCACCAGCATGCTCACGCCGGCGCGGTCGAAGGCGGCGCGCACCTCGCCCGCGCCCGCGTAGTAGTCGTGATTGCCGAGGATGCCGTACACGCCGTCGCGCGGCGCGGCCTTCATGATGGCGCTCGCGATCATCGGGGCGAGCGACGCGTCGAAGTCGACCATGTCGCCGGTCACCACGAGCAGATCGGGCCTCGCGCGGCGTACGAGCTCGAGACCGCGCTCCAGATCGGCCTCGGTGAGGTGCTCGCCGACGTGAAGATCCGAGATCTGCACGAGCGTGTACCCGGACAGCACGCGCGGCAGGCCCGGGATGACGAAGGCGTGCTCGGTGAGCTCGACGTCATGGCGCCCGCGCACGCACCCGTAGCCGAGCGTCGCGGCGCTCGCCGTCCAGGCGCAGGCGCCGCCGAGGCTCACCAGCGCGTCGCGACGCGTGGGAAGCGACGCGTCGTCGGGCGCCGGCGCAGCACGCCTGCGCCGGCCCGCGAAGCGCACCAGGCGAACGACCACGACGAACCCCGCGAAGAGCGCGGCGCCCAGCGCGACGACCGCGAGCTCGAATGACGTCGTCGCGAAGTGCGAACGGTCCGCGAAGAGCGACAGGCTGGCCATCGCGCCGAGCGCCGCAACGACGAGCGCGGCTCGCGGCCCGAGCGCCGTCTTCACCCAGAGCACGAGCATCCCGTGCGCGGCGAGCGCCACGACGAGGAGGGCCAGCGCCCACATCGCTGCGGCTAGGTCTCCGTGCGCTGCGCGCGGGCCGCGATGTTCGGGATCGGCGCCTCGACGATCGAACGCGCGGGCACGCTGCGCCTGACGACGCAGTTGGCCATGATCTTCGTCCCCTCGCCGATCGTGATCGGGCCGGAGAGCGCGGCGCCGAGGCCGATGTGCACGTTCTTCTCGATGGTCGGAGCGCCGGGCTCCTTCGTGTCGGGGTCGAGCCCGTACCCGAGCGTCACGTTCTGGTAGAGGATGGCCCCCGAGTCGACCTTCGCCGCGTAGCTGATCGCGAGGCCGAAGCCGTGCACGACGACCACGCCCGGCGCGAGCTCCGCGTCCCAGTGGATGTCCGACGAGAAGCCGTGGCGGATGAGGCGCGACATGAACTGCGCGCCGAGCATGAGCCCGGAGTCGCGGAAGAAGCGCATCACCCGGTAGGCGATCATCAGCTGGTAGCCGATCTTCTTGACCGCGTCGGACGCCATCTCCTTCGAGGTCGGAGGCGGGAGCGTCACGCCCTCGTCGAGGCGATAGTCGTACTTCTCGGCGTACACGCGGATCATCCGGTTGTCCTCGCGGACCGCCTCGGTGAGCGTCTTCCACGCCGAGCCGCTGCCGCGGTGCCCCTTCGCGAGGAGGCCCATGCCCGCGGTGAACTCCTTGTACTCGCGCGCGACGTCACGCGCCGAGCCCGTCTCGCTGCGGACGCCGCGGTAGAACTGGATGCCGTAGACGAGCGTCGCGCCCGCGAGCGCCACCGGCTCGAGGCCCACCTTGTCGAACAGGGACGCGGTGCGGATCGCCGCCTTCGCGACGTAGCTGGCGGCGCCCGGGCTCGCGAGACCGAACGCGAGGATGGGCCGCGAGATCGGGTTGATGTTGGGCAAGTGCCGCCACGGGCTCGACTCGCGGTGGTCGGGGTGCTTCTTGCCGACCTTGGTCTGGTAGATGCCGTCGCGGTAGGCCCGCTCCATCCACTTCTCCATCGAGGTGCGGTCGGAGCCGTGCACGCTCTCGGCCTCGTTGGCGAAGGCGAACCGCGCGCCCGCCTTCTCGAAGCGGATGCCGAGCTCCTCGTCCTCGAGCGCGCGGAGCTCCTTGTCGAAGCCGCCGATGCGCAGGAACAGCTCGCGCGGGAACGAGACGTTGCCGGTGTAGACGTTGTGGCCGCGCACCGGCGTCGCGCCGCTCGCGTAGGCGTCGCCGGCGCGGCCCATCACGCGCGCGTAGTAGCGCTCGTAGAGCGGGAGCGTCTTCAGGTCCTCGTCGGGGCGGAGACGCCCGAGCACCACCATGTCCGCCGCGACGTGCTCGGCGAGGTGCTTCTCGAGGTACGCAGGACCGACCTGCATGTCGTCGTCGATGACGACGATGATCTTGCCCTGCGCGAGGTCGACGCCGTGCTGACGCGCGACCGCCGCGCCCCCGTTCGGCTGGCGGACGATCCGGAGCCCGCACGGGACCTTCACGTCGGCGAGCAGCTGCGCCGTGTCCTCCTTCGAGCCGTCGTCGATGGCGATGATCTCGTACTTCGACGGATCGATCGTCTGACGACCGAGCTGCTGGATCAACCGGCGCAGCGAGTCCTGACGGTTGTACGTGGCGATGACCACGCTGACCCAGAGCCCCGGACCGAACCGCTCTTCGAACGACGCCATTTCTGCCTCTCACATTACCGGTTCAGGACGAAGCTGCGGACGAAGCTGCGCGGGTGCTTCGCGAAATGCTCGATCCACTGCGCCGTGTCGACGAGGCCCGGCTTCAGGTCGTCGCCGTCGCGGACGGCGTCGGTGAGCGAGCCGGCGCGCTCCTTGGTCCAGCGGCGCCAGTGCCGCACGTCGTCACGGGACATCTGCCCGGAGAGCCCCTGGAGCGTGAGCACGAGATCGAGCATCGTCTTGTGGCAGTAGGCCTCCTGCCCGGTCGGCTTCCACGCGCGGGCGCGTTCGAGCTCGGCGGCGAGCGCCGCGTCGTCCCCGGCGGCGGCATGCATGACCATCAGTGGCAAGCGAAGGCCGCGCGCGATATCGAAGCCCATCTGGCTGTAGAAGCGCGGATTGAAGTCGATGAGCAGGCGGCGGTCGCCATCGACGATGAACTCCGACTCGAAGGCGCCCCAGTAGCCGATGTGCTTGCAGAGGGCGGTGAGCTTGTCGAGCACCGGCTGCTCGATCGGGCGGCCCTCGAAGCAGAGGCCGATGCCCACCTTGCGGGGGCGCTGCAGCACCTTCATCGCGGCGCGCGCCACGATCTCGCCGGTGCGCGAGACGAAGCCCGACACGCTGAAGATGCTCGTCTCGGCGACGGTCAGGTACTCCTGCACCATCGGCTCGGCGATCGACGGGTGGCGGTCGGTGAGGACCTTGTTGAAGCGCGCCTGGCTCCGGTAGCGCGCGAGCTCGCCGGCCAGCGCGGCGCGGCTCTCGACGATGAGCCCCTTCACGCCGCCTTCCATGAAGACCTGCGTGCGCGGCTTGAGGAGCACCGGCCACCGCAAGGTGTCGACGACCGGCGAGCTCGCCCCCGCCTCGCCGAGGGTCACGGTCGCGGGGACCTCGATGCCGACCGCTGCGCAGGCGTCGTGGAGGCGGGCCTTGTCGAGGAGCGTGATGATCGCCGCCTCGTCGGGCTGGTACGTCGAGAAGACCTTCGAGAGGCGATCGCGTTTCTCGGCGAACAGCCACGCGAGGTGATCGTTCGGCGGGTAGAGCAGCGTGTTCGGATGCTTCTCGCCATAGTCGACGAGCCAGTCGACGAGCGCGTCGGGCTGGGTGATCGAGGGATGCGTGAGCCGCTCGGTCACGTGGCGAGAGAAGAGGCCGCGCGCGCGCGGGTTGTCGTCGGCCATCGCGACGGCGACCCCGCTCTTGCCGAAACAACGCGCTGCAGCGAGGGTGCCGTAATAGTCGGCACCGAGAAGGAGAACGCCCATCGTGCCGAGGATTCTAGATCATCTGGGCGTGCTCGCGGGTTAGACCAGAACGATGACGACCGACCTCTGGTGCCTCGTGGCGAACGCGTTGTGGGGGCTCGTCCTCGTGTTCACCGAGGTGGGCGGCAAGACGCGCGCAGGCGGCGTCGAGTGGAACGCCGGTAACCGCGACACCGAGCCCAGGTCACCGGAGTGGGTCGCCCGCGCCGGCCGCGCGCTCGTGAACCACAAGGAGAACTTCCCGCTGTTCCTCACGGCGGTCCTGGTCGTCCACGTTGCCGGCCGCGCCGACCATGTGAGCGCGATGGCCGCAGTCGCGTACGTGATCCTTCGCGCGCTCCACGCCGTCGTCTACATCGCGGGCATCCCGAAGCTTCGCAGCGCAATGTTCGCCGCAAGCCTCGCCGCGATCTTCGTCATCCTGAGCCGATTGCTCTGAATCTCGTCTGATCCGGGTCTTCCGCCAACGCCTGCCGGTCGCGGCGGCAGGTCGCGAGAAGCATGACCGCGCGGCGCGCAGCGCCGTTCGCCGAAGGCGAATCATGCGTGCTGCCCACCGCGCAACGCATCCGGGGAGGCTCAGCCAAAGGCTGAGGGGCGGAGCCCCACTAGGAAAATGTCGCGAAGACTGGCAGCCCGAGGCGGTCGCGGACGTCGCGCGGCTCGTAGAAGATGCCCGAGAAGCGGTCCGCCAGCGACGCGACCATCAGCACTGCGGCGATGGTGGCGAGGAGGCCGATGGCCACCGCGATGAGGCCGACCGGACGCTTCGGGCCCGCCGGGACCTCGGCGGGATGCGTGATGCGGTAGCGGTTCTTGTACGCCGCCTCCTGCTCCTGCATCTGCACCTGCAGCTCCTGGAGCTGCTTCACGAGCGTCTGGTACGTGTTGGTCACGGTGTCGAACCGGACCTGTGCATCCTGCACCGACTTCGGCGCGGACGCCGCGACCACTTCCGGAGCGGGCGCCGGCGTGGTGGGCGCGGGCGTCGGCGTGGTGACGCGCGGCTTCGGCGCCGACTCCTGCTTCGCCTGCGCCGCCTTCTGCTGCGCCGCCATCTCCGCGATGATCGACGCCTCCTCCTTCTGGAGGGCCGCGACCTGGGGCGGCGTCTGGGCGTTCGTCGCGTCGATGGTCTGCTTCAGCGCGATGACCTCGGGATGACCCGGCGCGAGCGTCTGCTGCTTCTCGATGAGCTGCTGGTTCAGCTCGGTGAGCCGCTGCTGCTTGCCCTGGTTGGCGTTCGCGATGTTCTGGCGGACGGTGTCGAGCCGCGCCTTCAGCGCCGGGTCGGCGTCGATCGGCACCGGCTTGTCGTTCACGCCCTGCGGCAGCTGCGGGATGACGACGTTGACCTTCTTGTTCGGGTCGTTCGCCTTCTGGAGGCGCACGAGCTCGGTGGCCGCGCCCTCGAGGTCCTTGTGCGCCTGCGCGACGAAGCCTTCCTGGATCTTGAGGCGCGCCGGGATGACGCCGACCTCGCTCTGGAAGCGCGCGTCGAGGAAGTTCTTCACGGCCGCGTCGACGATGTCGCGCGCCGCGTTCGGCTCCGACCATTCGAGCTTCACGGTCACGGTGGTCGCGTCGACCCAGACCTTCATGCGGTGCTCGATGTTGCCGACGAGCGCCTCGAACTTCTCGTCGTCCGAGGGCATCGGCTTGCCCATCTTGCGGTTGATCTTGTCGATGAGCCGGCGGTGCGGCTGGCGCATGTCGTCCCAGCGCGCGACGAGATTCTTCTGCTTCACGATGGCGAGGATGTTGTCCCGCGCCATCACCTGCTCCTCGTACTCGCGTGCGAGGTTGCGCATCTCTTCCGGGCTGACGTACTGCTGCTGCGCGCCGGTGAGGTTCGTGGTGCGCTGCACGAGCACGCGCGACTCCACCTCGTAGCTGCGGGGCGCGAAGATCGCGCCGAGCACGGTGAGCGCGCCGAAGATCATCATGACGACGAAGGAGAGACCCTTGCGGCGCCTCGCCGAGCGCGCGGCCTCGCCGACGCGAGCCCCGAGCGCGATGCTCGGCCCGTCGTCGTCGTCGCCACGGCCGCCTCCGCCGCCGCCGCCGCCGGCGCCACCACCGCCTCCCGCACCACGGCCACCGCCGGGATACTGAAGCTTCGAATCAGGCCTGAAGAGGGTTGCTTCCTCGATGCGTGCCATGGCTCTCCTGGGTCACTCTATCTCGACTGGGCCGCAAGGAGCCAATCACTCGCTCGTGTCACTCGGGCGTGCCGAAAGGATCCGGCGCCAGCGTCGGGGCGGGCTTCGGGGTCGGCGCGGGCGCCGGCGGATCGATGGTCGTCGCCGGCGGCATCGGGTCGGGGCCGCTGAACGTCGGCCGGCCCGAGGGGTGCGAGCCATGGCCGCCGCTCGGTGCGGTGGGACGTGGTGCCGCCGCGCCGCCGCCGCCGCCGGTACGCGTGCTCGCCGCGAAGGGGTTCGGCGGAATGACCGCGGCCGAGGCCGCTGCGTCCTTCGTCGTGCCGGCCGCTGCGCCACTGCTCGAAGCGGAGCTGCCCGCGGCGCCGGCGCCGGCGGACGGGACCGCGCCCGAAGGCGTGGCGCTCGTCACGGTCGTCGGGGCAGTCACGATCGATGACGGCGCGGAGCTCGTCGCCGCCGGGGGATCGGCGCTCGCGCCGCCCGGCTCCGGATCGCTCTTCTTCACGGCGAAGAAGGCGACCGCGCCGAGCGCGGCTGCCGCGAGCACCACGCCGACGAGCCACAAGCCCACCCCGCCCTTGCGGCGTCCGCCGTAGATCGAGGGGTCGATGTCATCGGCGCCGCTCTCGTCGGCGCCGAAGTTCAGCGTGTTGCCGTACGCGGGGATGGAGCCTTCCGTCCCGTCGGGCCGCGAGATGCGCACCGGGTCGGGCGTGGGCATCCGGCGGACGACGGCCGCCGGGTTGGGCGCCGCGGACCGCGCGGGCGGCCCGGACCCGTGCTGCGCCTGGGCCTCGAAGCCATCGGGCCGCGACGAGGAGCGAGCGCGCGCGGGGAGCGGCGGCGCCGACTTCATGGGCGGACGGAAGGACGGCATGAGCTGCGTCCCCTTCGGCCCTGCGGCGGCCCCGTGCGCCCCGTGCGCCTCGCTGCTCGCGACGACCGCGCCGGGAGGCACCGATCCGTCGTTGCCGAGGAGCGCCGCCGACGCGCCCCCACCCTCGGTGCCGATGCCGATGAACGTCCCGCCCGGCCCCTCGGGCGGCTCCGTCATCTGGCGCGGCGGCGCGGTGGGCACCGTCTTCGAGCCGTCCCACTTCTCGCCGGCGGCCGCGAGCGACGGACGCCCGCTCGGGCCTGCGCCGCGGTCGACCTGCGTGACGTCGTCCGGGGAGATGTCGAACGGACGCGACGGCTCCGCGGCGCGGCCGAGCCCGGCGTTCTCGCGGGCTTCGCGGAAGGCGCGGCGCATCGCATCGACCGACTGCCAGCGATCTTCCTTCTTGAACCGGAGCGCCATGTCGATGGCCGCGGCGATGCCGGCCGGCAGCTCCGGCATGACCATCGCGATCGAGCGGGCCTTCACGGTCGCCGCGGCGAGGAGCTTCGCCTGCACGTTCGCGCCGAGGTGGACCGTCTCGCCGGTGAGCGCGGTGAAGAGGGTCGCACCGAACGACCAGATGTCGCTCCGGTGATCGACCTTGTCGCGCGAGCCGAGCGCCTGCTCCGGCGACATGAACGACGGCGTCCCGAGCACGAGACCGAACATCGACAGCTTGCTCTGCGAGGTGCGGTCGAAGACGCGCGCCACGCCGAAGTCGAGCAGCTTCACGACGTTGTCGTTGCAGACGAAGACGTTCTGGGGCTTGAGATCGCGATGGATGATGCCCGCGGCGTGAACCGCGCTCAGCACGTCCATGAGCTTGTCACCGAGGTCGAGCGCCTCGATGATCGGGATGCGGTTTCCACGCTGCTGACGAACGCCCTCGAGCGTGTCGCCCTCGAGCAGGTCCATCGTCAGGAACACGCACCCGTCGTCGGTGACGCCGTCGTCGAGGACGCGGACGATGCCCGGATGCTTCACCGAGTTCGCGAGGTACCCCTCGCCGAGGAACCGCTCGCAGACCGCCGGGTCCGTGCACAGCGTGGGGTGCAGGATCTTGAGCGCGGCGCGCGCGCCATTGCGGTGCGTCACGGCGTAGACCGCCGCCATCGATCCCGACCCGAGCAGCGAGTCGACTCGCCACTTGCCGCCGATGATGGTTCCTACACGCCGCTCGGCCTGCTGATTCATCGCCTAGAATTCCAACGTTAGCATGACTCGGGCCGCCCGAAGAAAGCCTCGGGCCACCCCGTACGGGTATCCCTTGGATTCGGTCTTCGCCCTCACCGTTGCCCGCGACTTCAGGCGCTTCGCTGCGCGAGACGGGTGGACACCGCGAAGGCCACCCCGAACGTGATCAACGTCATGTAACTATTGAACCCTTGGTCGCCCCAGATCTGGATGACCACGACGACCACGGCGCCGAGCGCGGTCAGGGCGGCGCTCCGTTCGAGAGGGGTCTGGGCCGCCCGGTAGCCCCGGAGCGCGAGCGTCCCGGCGAGGGGATACACGAGCCACATGAGGGTGAACCCCACGACTCCCGCGATCGACCAGATCCACAGGACGCCGTTGTGCGCGATGAACCGGTAGTTCTTGAACAGCTCGCCGATGTCCGCCGGCGGGTTGTCGGGCGAGTACTGGTACTCGTGCCCGAAGCCGCTCGTGACGACGCCCACCGGCGCCTGGCGCAGCGTGTAGATGAGGTTCTCGTTCTCGATGTCGCGCGAGATGCTGGAGTTGTCCTTCTGATCGAGGACCGAGATGACAAGCTTCGCCGGCTTCAGCAGCGGTGAGGGCGAGTTGATCTCGGACCCGACGAGCACGTACCCGACGACGAGCGGCACGGTGAGCGCCAGGATCCACGTGATGCGGCGCTTCCACTTGCTCGGGCGCAGCGCGAGGTAGAGGACGAGCGGCGCGGCGGCGAGGCTGACGAACGCGAGCCGCCGGTTGTTCAGCACGATGCCGAGGAGGATCGGCGCCGCCAGGCCGAGGCAGCGCAGGATCGTCTTCCGGGTGCGCTGCTCGAGCGCATGCGCGAGGAGGACGAGGAGCGCGACGACGAAGAGGACGCTGTCCGAGTGGTTCGTGCACCACTCGGGCTTGCCGGGCAGCCGCGTGATGCCGGCCGGCGCGCAGATCCCGAAGTAGATGTACATGACCAGGACGGAGCGCGCGACGGCGGCCGCGACGAACGCCGTGCCGACGGAAGCGAGATCCTCGGGGATGCGCAGCGCGTACAGGAAGAGCAGCGCCACGATGGGCATCTGCATCATGTAGATGGTCTGCCGGAACGCCGGCTCGACCCCGCCGCCGCGCAGGATGCCGAACACCGAGAGCCCGACGACGGTGCCGAGGAACGTGAAGAGCGCCTGCCGCGCGTACTTCGGCGGTGGGACGTAGCCCTCCGCCTTCTTGCTGCGGATCGCGCGGTAGAGGAGGCCGACCGTGACGAAGAAGAACACCGACAGCGAGGCGCCCGGCAGGCCCGAGAACTCCTTCAGCGTCCCGAAGAAGGCGACCGCCGCGGGCCACATGAAGGTGTCCCAGTAGCCACCCTCGCCCGAGGCCACGGCGCCCATGTCCTTGAACATGGCCTCGCTGAACGGCTCGATGAAGAGGCCGAGCACGAGGTACACGCGCAGCGCCTTCCAGACGCGCTGCTTGGCCATGACCCAGTAGAGGAGCGGACCCCAGAAGACGATGGCCGCGGTGTCGAGGCGGAACGAGTTCGCCCACGTGGCCGGCGCGGAGAACTTGGGCGACGACGCGAACGACAGGAAGAGCGTCGCCAGGAAGACGCCGCCCATGATCTGGAGCGTCGGCTTCAGGAAGTTGTCCGCGAGCGCCTTGCGATCGCTCTCCTCGTCGTCGGGACGGGCGCCGAACGCGCCGTACTTCATGGCGACGTTGGCCTGGAGCGCGTCCTGGTTCTGGAGGTGGGCGGGGAGCGCGCCCGGCCTCTGCGGCCGCTGCGAGTTCATCGGCCGCTCAATTTCCCGGGACCGTCGACCAGCACGTCTTCGAGGCGATCGCGCCGACGACCTGGTCGGCCATGATGCGATGGACCTCGAGGTTCGGGTGGTAGTCGCACCCGAGCCCGTAGCGCACGCCCATCTCGAGCAGCTCGAGCGAGTACACCTTCGTGTCGCCCGCGGCGTTCATCTGGTCGGTGATGCTGCGCAGGGTGTTCTTCAGGTTCGTGCGCGCGTTGTCGAGCGGGAACTTGTCGGTCACCATCGGCGGCACGGCGAGGAAGATCTGCGCGTTCGGGCGCTTGCTCCGGACGAAGTCGACGAAGCGCTGGTACGCCTCGCGGAACGCGACGAGGTCGATACCGTCGCTCACGCCGTCCTGGTTGATGTCGCGCGAGAAGTCGTTCGTGCCGAGGTTGATGAAGACGACCTGGGGCTCCGGCTGATCCATCGCGAAGTCCCACGGCTGGAACTTCTCGCTGTGGCACGTCCGGCCGGTGCCGGCGCTGCGGGCCGGCGCGTCCTCGCACGCGTTGTTCGCCTTCTCGCACTCCGCGTCGGAGCCGGCGTCGCAGCAGTCGCGGCTCGCCTGGCAACGGCAGAGGCCCGCGTCGCACACGTTCGACCGGCAATCCTGGTTCTTCTTGCAGGTCTTCGCGGGCCCGAGGGTCGCGAGCGTGCGGAGGTAGTAGTCGGGGATGAGGGTCCGCGCGTCCGGATCGGGCGCGTCGGTGGGGTTGACGTTCGTGGCCTCGCCGACGCCCTGCTCGCGGTAGTTCACGCCGACGCCCTTGCCGGAGAAGCACAGCGTGGTCGCGTCGGCGGCGAGGCGCCGGGCGGCGATCGATCCGTAGGCGAGATAGACGTTCTCGGTGACGGGCAGCGTGACCGTCGTGACGGTCCCGTCGGGCGCGGTCTCGGTGCGGAGCGGGATGTCGTACGGGCACGTCGCGTTCGTGCCCTCGTTGCCGTAGCCGCACGTGATGGAGTCGCCGATGTACTCGATGCGCCGCGGACGCTCGACGGGCGGCAGCAGCGTCGTGCCTCCGCCGAACGTGAACGGGATGAAGGCGCCGTCGCTGAAGAGGGCCTCGCTCGAGCGGACCACCGTGATCTCGTGCTCGCCGTCGGGCACGGTGACGGTCACGGTCTTGTTCTCGACCGCGCCGCCCAGGATGACCTTCGAGGTGACGCCGTCGACCACCTGGATGTAGACGATCTCGGTGCCGGACTCGGCGCCCCACGTCACCTCGGTGCCGCGGAAGCGCGCGTTCATCGAGTTGCCGGACCAGTCGAAGTGCGGCCGCTCCGGGTCGGTCAGGTCGTAGCGCCCGAGGTACTTGATGCGCGCCGCGCCGCCGGGCGCGCCCTCGCCGGGCGCCACCGTGACCGAGCAGTCCGCGGCGGGGCCGGTGACCGCGCCGTTGACGAAGGGAGAGTTCTTTTCACTCAGGTTGACCACGCACGCGGGGAGCAGGACGCACAGCGCCCGCAGGTACGTGAGGGTCCGAGAAGCCCGGATCATCGTGCGGGAACGGTAGCATGACCGGTCAACGGCGTAGCGCCGAACGCAGGCGCGGCAGCAGCGCGCTCGCGATCCTCGCGTTCAGCGCGCGGTCGGGATGATGGTCGCACCCCCAGTGCGGCGCTTCCGCGGGCAGGACCACGAGCTCGACGTGGGCGTCGCCTGCCGAGGTGCGGCGCGAGACCACGTGCTCGAGCCGGGCCCGGGCCTCGTCGGCGAGCGGCCCGGCCGGGAGCATCGGGCTCGTGACCAGGAAGAGCGGCGCGGCCGGGTAGACCTCACGGAGCCGCTGCGCGAGCTTCGCGACGGCGTCCTCGAACGCCGCGCCGTCGAGCGGCTTCCCTCCCCCGCCCATGAAGTCGTTCGTCCCGAGCGCGACGATCACGGCATCGGCGGGCGGCGCCGAGCTGAACGCCCACCGCACGGCGGGCGTGTCCGGCGGCCCGTCGATGCGTGGGATCGCCTGCTCGAACAGCGCCGGCATCGCCTCGGCGGTGGTGCCGTCGAAGCTCCGGTAGGCCCCCTTGCCGGACCACGCGATCGTCGTGACGTCGGCCTCGAGCGCGCGGCCGAGGAGCGCGCCGTACGCCTCGGTGACGCGCTCGGTATCGAACGAGAAATGGCAGGGTGGCTCGCCGATCACGCCGTAGCCGGCGCTGATCGAGTCGCCGATGATCTCGAGCCGCGCACGCGGCTTGTCGGGCAGGAACACGGCGCCCGGCGCGAGGTCGACGCCGAGCACCTCGTGCACGCCGGCGAAGGCCTCCGCCTCGCGCACCATCCGGAAGGCGTGCGGACGGTCGGGCGCGAGGCCTTTCGCCAGTTCGTACCGCTCTTGCCCCGGCGTCACCTCGACGACGCGCGGCGGGCGGTCGTCGACGAAGACCGGCGGAACCCGGCCACCGGCGCCGGCTCCGCGTCGAGCTCGGCCGGCGCGTGCGTGCTTGCCGCCGGCCCGGGCGCGGGGCGCGACGACGCACGGCACCCGGCGAGGGCCAGCAGGGCGAGGAAGCCAGCGCGTCGCATGGCTCCCGGCCCATTGTCGCAAACCGGCACGCTTTTCACGCCTTCGAAGTTCTGCGAGCGGCGACGTTCTGGGTATACTCGGCCCCGATGCAAGGCCCCCCTGGGCAGGTCGGCTCGCCGTCCTCGCCGCAGCCCGAGAACATGCCGTCGATGTCGATCGGCTCGTCCGCGTCCAACACCATGGACCCTGTCTGGCAGCGCCTCTGGCTGCGCTGCCAGCAGCACGACTGGCAGTCGCTCGCCTTCATCGGCTCGAGCAAGCGCGATCCGGACGGGGTCCTCGAGATCGCGCACGGCATGGCGCGTCTCGCCAGCGAGCTCGGGCAGGAGCTCACCGTCTTCGACGCCCGGAACCTCGGCCTCAAGGACATGGGCCGGATGCTCGCGCAGATCCAGAGCATCACGAGCCGCGGCAAGCGCTGCATCGTCGTGCTGAAGCTGGTCACCGAGAACGCGACGACCGTTCCGATGGCGCAGAACGTCGACGCCGCGCTGCTCGGCATCTTCATCGGCGAGACGAGCGTGGTGGCGTCCTCGCGGACCGTCGACGAGGTCGGCCGCGCGAAGTTCCTCGGCTCCGTCGTGCTGAACGCGTCGTTTGCGAAGTAGCGCCAGCGTCGTGCGCGACGTGACTGCCTCGCCGTGAAGCGCGCCCTCGGTCTGCTGGCGAGCGCCTGCCTCGCGCTTGCGGCGTCCTGCAACGACGCGCCGCCGCGCAGCCCGAGCACCGACGTCAACGTGGCGGCGGGCGCGGCGGTCGTCGCGCCGCTCGACTTGGCGGTGAGCGCCGGCCCGCTTTCGGGCTGGCTCCGCGTCGAGGGGAACCACATGCTGACCCCGGCCGGCAAGCCGTTCCACGGCCGCGGCGCGAACCTGAACGACACGCGCTCGTGCGACTCGTGCTCGTGGGAGTCGCCGCACGTCGAGGAGGTGAAGCGGCGCATCGACACCCTCGTCGACGGCTGGCATGCAAACTACATCCGTCTGCTGCTCGAGAGCTACGCGGATCCCGGACCGGCGCCGGGCCGCGTGCACTACAAGTCGGTGCTCGAAGACGAGGCGTACTTCCGGGATCTCATGCAGATCATCGGGCACGTCGGCAAGAAGCGCGGCGTCTACGTGCTCGTCTCGCTGTGGCACGACCCGTCGCTGAGCCCGATGGGCTGGCCCACCGAGCGCACGCGATCGGTGTGGAAGAAGCTCGCGCGCGCCCTGAAGGACATGCCCTTCGTGATGTTCGGGCTCGTGAACGAGCCCGAGAGGAACGACAACGGGCAGCTCGACGGCGAGGTCTGGACCGCCATGAACGAGACGGTCGCGGCGATCCGAAGCGTCGAGGACCCTGCGAAGAAGCACATCATCACGGTGCAGGGCACGCGTGAGTGGGCACGCGTCCTCGACTACTACGTGACGCATCCGATCACCGCCGGCGGCGGCGCGAACATCGCATACGAGACGCACGTCTACGACGGGAAGGCGCGCTTCGACGAGCTCGTCACGCGGCCCGCGCGCAAGCTGCCCGTCGTCATCGGCGAGCTCGGTGTGATCGACGATCAGAACGCCAGGATGCTGCCCGCCGACGTCCTCGCGCTCATGGACCTCGCCGAGCGGCTCGAGATCCCGTGGCTCGCGTACACGTTCCATACGAACTGCCCGCCCAACCTGCTCGTCGACCAGCAGGGCGCCTGCCAGCTCGGCTCCTCGCCGCTCCAGCCGAGCGCGTGGGGGCAGCTCGTGAAAGAGCGCCTCGCTCGCCCCTGGTAGAGGCGTGGTAGGCTGACGCCGTGCAGAAGGCGCTGCTCATCAGCATCCTCGGGGCGACGATCCTGATCCCGTTCTTCGCGTTTCGCGGCGGGACGGTGAAGAGCGCGGTCCGGCGCAGCGCGATCGCCACCGTGACGTTCTGCGTCCTCTACTGGCTCGGGCTGATGTTCGTCTACCCGATGCTGGCGCCTGCGAAGAAGCCCCAGCAGCAGGCGCCGACGCAGTAGCGGGCGACGCCGTGGACGCTCCTCTCGCTCGAAGGCTCGCGCGCCTGCCGTTCGGCGCCATCGGGCGCAGCGTCGCGGTGGCGGTGGTGGTCGTCTACGCGCTCTACCTGATCGGCGCCAATCTCATCCTGCGCACGCATCTGCTGCGCGGCTGGGTCAGCACGAGGCCGTCGGCGCTGCTCGTCGACTACACCTCGGCGTGGTCGTTCGTGCCTGGGAAGGTGAGCGCCGAGGGGCTTCGCCTCCGTTTCCAGGACCGGAGCGTGCAGATGTCGATCGCCGCCGACCGGGTGAGCGTCGACATCGATCTCTGGAAGCTCACCAAGCACGAGGTGGCATTCGACCATGCGCGCGTCGAGGGCGTCGTCTACCGGCTGCGTAGCAAGCTCGAGACCCTCGAGGGAAACGAGGGCCGCGCGCGCGCCTTCCCGCTCATCGACGGGTTCCCCGAGTCGCCGCTCGAGGCCGATCAGCCGGCCATCGAGCCGCGCCGCAGTGGCTCGAGCTGGGCGGTCGAGCTCACCGGCATCGAGGCGACCGTCCGTGACGTGTGGACGATGGAATACCGACTGCGCGGGGAGACCGTGCTCCACGGCGGCTTCCGCGTCGCGCACGGCTCGATGGTCTACGTGACGCCCTCGTCCATGCACACGAAGGACGGCGTCCTCTCGATCGGGGAGGACGAGCTGGTGCGCGGCGCCGACTGGTCGGTCGACGCGCAGCTCGATCCCTTCTCGCCGCGGATGATCAAGGGCGCGTGGTTCTTGCGCTACCTCTCGTTCGCGGTCCGCCAGCACGGCACGATCGCGACGCTCGCCCCGCTCGGCAAGGCGTACCTCGGTCCGAGCACCGGCACGACGCTCGAGGAGGGCGGCGGGACCATCGAGCTGGACCTGCACGTCGACCACGGCATCGTGCAGTCGGAGAGCCGCGTCACGTACCGCACCGATCGCGTCGTGGTGCGGTCGGGCGGCCTCGCGATCACGACGGATCTCGAGGCGACCGGCCGCGTCGAGACCGAGGGCGGACCGCCGCGCGTCGTCGCCGAGGCCAAGGCGGCGCGCGGGCGCCTCGCGCCGGCCACCGACCTGCAGAACGTGCATGCCGAGCTCGCGCTCGGCGGCATCGACGTTGTCATGCCGATCGGGATCGCGGCCATCACCGGCGGCGTCGGCCTCGCGCACACCGCCGACATGCGCGTGTGGAACGAGATCGCGGGCGGGGCGGTCGTCTTCGAGGGCGGCGCGATCAGCGTCGCGGCCAAGGGCGACTATCGAGGCGGCGCGTTCACGGGACGCGTCGACACGGAGCTCGACAAGCTGGCGCTGAAGAGCGGCCCGTTCTGGATGCGTGCGAGCGGCAGCTCGGCGACCGATCTGGCGTCCAAGGAGCTCGCCCGCGACCTCACGTTCCCGAACGCCCGCGTCGACCTCCACGACATGGACCTGCGTCTTCTCGGCGGCCACAGCGAGGGGCTCTGGATGCGCGCGCGCTCGAGCGACACGCGGATCACGACGGCCGGCCAGGGCGTCGCCGACTCGCACATCGCGGTCGAGTCGGGTCCCGGCGATGCCGCCACCAGGCTGTTCACCCGGCTCGCCAGCCTCCCGGATCTCGCCGCCAACGCAACCGCCGGGGAGACGCTGAGCGCCACGATGGCGCTCCGGATCCGGCACGAGGACGTCGTCCTCGACGTGACCGACGTGAAGGACGGCGCGCTCGAAGGGGCCGCGCGCATCCATCACGCGGGTCCGCAGCCCACGTCGGGCGCCGTGCTCGTGAAGGCGGGTCCGCTCTCGGCGGGTGTCACCTTCGGCCGGGGTACCTGGTCCCTCGTGCCGCTCGCCTCGAAGGAGTGGTTCCGGGGCGCCGCGCTCACGCACTGAGCGCCTCAGCGCTTCGTGTACTTGCCCCGGTGCTCGGGGTGCTCGTTCTCGAACGCCTCGAGGCTCTCGCGCGTGATCTCCACCTCGACCTCGCCGTCCCGCAGGATCTTGGACTGGCAGCCGAGCCGCGAGTTGCCGCGCACGTCGAAGGCCTTGTCGAGGATGTCTTCTTCCTCTTCCTCCTTCTCCGCGAGCAGGTTGGCGCCCTTCGAGACGTAGACGTGGCACGTCGAGCACGCGCACACGCCGCCGCAGGCGTAGCCCTCCGGCGCGTCCATCTTCTGCGCGGCCTCGAGGATGCTCGTCCCGACCGGGACCTCCACCTCGCCGTATCCCTTGAACCGAACGATCGCCATGTGCGGTGCCGTCCTAACGCGAAGGGGGCGGCGAAGGAAGCGGCGATCCGTGCGCGAGCTCGATGCCCTTCGCATGCTCGACCGTGGCCTCGACCGACTCGATGGCCTGTCCCTCGATCGCGCGCGCGATGGCGCGGTTCATCCGGCGTTCCGCAAAAGCCTTGGTCGCGTCGTCGAGCTCGTCGATCCGCAGCTGGACCCGCTGCGGGTCGGTTCCGAGCGCCGCGGTCTCGAGCGCGGTGAGCGCCGCCTCGATGCGCTCACGCTCGCCGGGCGCGAGGAGCTCGGCGTCGCTGTCGACCGATTTCCGCGTCGACGTGCCGATGCGATGGGCCTCGACCCGCGCCTCGGCCAGGCGCCGCGCGAGGAGGTCCTCCTCGCCGTGGTCGATCGCGTCCATGAGCATCTGCTCGACCGCGTCGTCGTCGAGGCCGTAGGAGGGCTTCACCTCCACGGTCTGCTCGATCCCGGTGCGCTCTTCACGCGCGTGAACGGAGAGGAGCCCGTCGGCGTCGACGCGGAAGGTCACCTCGAGACGCGCCATGCCGGCGGCCATCGGCGGGATGCCCTTCAGGGTGAAGCGGGCGAGGCTCCGGCAGTCGGCGGCAAGCTCACGCTCGCCCTGGACGACGTGGATCTCGAAGCCGGTCTGCTTGTCTTCCTGGGT
Organism: Labilithrix sp.; assembly: GCA_028287035.1. Next base: position 39,648 of record JAQBQL010000020.1, read on the forward strand.
CGTGTACGAAGCGCGCGCCGCGGCCGGGGTCGTCGTGTTGCGCGGGAGCACGCGGTCGACGACGCCGCCGCCGACCTCGATGCCGAGCGAGAGAGGGATGACGTCGAGGAGGAGCACCTCGTCGCCGGTGCTCTGGCCGGCGAGGATGTTCGCCTGCACCGCCGCGCCGAGCGCGACGACCTCGTCCGGATCGATGTCCGCGAGCGGCGCCTTGCCGAACAGCTTGGCGACGTACGCGCGCACCGCAGGCACGCGGGTCGAGCCGCCCACCAGGATGACCCCGTCGAGCTCCTCGACCTTCGTCTCGGCATCGCGGAGCGCCCGCTTGCAGGCGGCGCCGGCGCGCGCGAGCAGCGGCGCGACGAGCGCATCGAAGCGCTCGCGGGTGATCACGAACGACGCCGGCTCGGTGCCGAGCGGATTCTCCACCTCGACCTCGGGAGCGTCGGTGAGGCCGTGCTTCACGCGCCGGGCGAGATCGAGCACGACGCGTACCTCGGTCGGCGTGGCGGCAGCGAGATCGCGCTTCGCGAGCGCGAACATCTCCTCGGCGAGCGCGCGGTCCATGTCGTCGCCGCCGAGCGCGCTGTCGCCTCCGGTGGACTTCACCTGGAAGACGCCGTCGTCGAGGACGAGGATGGTGATGTCGAAGGTGCCGCCGCCGAGATCGAAGACCGCGAACTTTCCGTTCTGCTTCTTCTCGAGGCCGTACGCGAGAGCCGCGGCGGTCGGCTCGTTGAGGAGGCGGAGCACCTCGAGGCCGGCGAGGCGCCCGGCGTCCTTCGTGGCCTGCCGCTGCGCGTCGTCGAAGTACGCGGGCACGGTGATCACCGCGCCGCCCACGGTCCGCAGCTCGTCCTCGGCGAGGCGCTTCAGCTGGCGGAGGATCTCGGCGCTCACCTCGACGGGCGTGACGACCTTCCCGCGGACGCCGAAGCGCACCACGTTGGCCTCGCCGTTCTCGGGGCTGACGAACGCGTAGGGCCCGAGGCGGCGAGTCTCGGGATCGTCGGCGCCGCGGCCCATGAAGCGCTTCACGCTCACGATGGTCTCGCGCGGATGCTCGGCGGCGCGCGACAGCGCCGGCTCGCCGACCACCACCTCACCACGCTCGCCGTAGTGGACGGCGCTCGGCAGGAGCGAGACCTGGTTGCAGTCCTGGATCGCGATCGGGCGCTCGTTCTTCACGTACGCGACCAGCGAGTTCGTCGTGCCGAGATCGATGCCGATCGCGCGGGGCGGAGCCTTGGGGTCGAAGATCTCGAGCAGCATCTCAGTCGCTATCCTCTTCGATGGCGCGCACCTCGTCGAGGAAGCGCTTGTAGAAGCGAAGCTCACCGAGCACCGGCACGAGCTTCGCGACGGCGTCGCGGCCTTCGCCCGCGGCGAGCCCGGCGGCGAGGGCCTTCTCGGCGGCCGCCTTGCGCGCGGCCATCTTCTCGCCGATGGCGCGCACCTTCGCGAGGTCCTTCGCGGCGCGCGCGTCGGCCAGCGCCTCGCGTTCGTCGAGCACCTCCATGAGGAACGCGGGCGACGCCTTCGGCTCGTGGTTCTCGCCGACGGGCACGCCGGCCAGCGCGAAGAGCGCCTCGGCGCGCTTCACGGGGTCACGCACGGCGCGCCACGCCTCGTTCACGGAGGCGGCCTTTTCCAGGGCGGCGCGGCGCTCGGTGGCGCCGGTCTGCGCGTACCGATCGGGGTGCAGCGCGCGCGAGAGCTCGCGGTGCGTCTTCTCGGCGGCGGCGAGGTCGAGGTCGAAGCGGGGCTCGAGGCCGAGCAGCGCGAACGGATCGGCCACGACGTGCTGAGGCCCGGCCATCAGACCGTGAACGACGTGCCGCAGCCGCAGTTCGACTTCTCGTTCGGGTTCACGAACTTGAAGCCCTGACGCATGAGCGTCTTCTCCCACTCGAGCGTCGAGCCGTTCAAGTAGAGGAGGCTCTTCTTGTCGACGACCACGCGGACCGGCTCGCCCTGCGACGAGGTGAAGTCGTAGATGATGTCGCGCGCGTTCGGCGGGCCGTCGTGGAACTCGATCACGTAGGAGAAGCCCGAGCAGCCACCGCCGCGGATCCCGACGCGCAGCGCCGTCTCGGGCTTGCCGCGCTTGGCAATCTGCACGGCGATCGCGTCGACCGCGGACGGGGCGATCTCCATGGCGAGCCGCTTGGAGGGCGCTGCGGACGACGGGGGACTGACGTTGGCGGAGGTGTTGCTCATGGGAAGGACTCTCTGACCGGGCCGTTCACTGCGCGGCGGTGCGCTTCGCGGCCTGCTTCGTGCGGTAGTCGGCGATGGCGCTCTTGATGGCGTCCTCGGCGAGGACCGAACAGTGGATCTTGACCGGCGGAAGGTTCAGCTCGGTGACGATGTCGCTGTTCTTGATGGCCTCGGCCTCTTCGACCTTCTTGCCCTTGATCCACTCGGTGGCGAGGGACGAGGACGCGATCGCGGAGCCGCAGCCGAACGTCTTGAACTTCGCGTCGGTGATGACGCCGTCCTCGACCTTGATCTGCAGGCGCATCACGTCGCCGCAGGCGGGCGCGCCGACGAGGCCGGTGCCGACGTTCGGGTCGTCCTTGTCGAGCGTTCCGACGTTCTTCGGGTTCTCGGCGTGCTCGATGACTTTTTCGCTGTATGCCATGACTTTCAGATCTCCGAAGCTACGTGTCAGTCTCGTCGCGTCTCGTTCCGGGTGGGGTGCCAGGGGAGCGGCTGCGCTCCCCTGAGGCGCTCTCTAATGAGCCGTCCAGGCAACGCTCTTCAGGTCGATGCCTTCTTTGTGCATCTCGTAGAGCGGCGACATGTTGCGAAGGTGCTCGACCTTCTTGATGACGAGGTCGGCGACGTAGTCGACCTCCTCCTCGGTGTTGAACCGGCCGAGACCGAAGCGGATGCTCGAGTGGGCGAGCTCGTCACCGACGCCGAGGGCGCGCAGCACGTAGCTCGGCTCGAGCGAGGCCGACGTGCACGCGGAGCCGGAGCTGACCGCGACGTCCTTGATGGCCATCATCATCGCCTCGCCTTCGACGAAGGCGAACGAGATGTTCAGGTTGCCCGGGAGGCGGTGATCCATCGAGCCGTTCACGAACGTCTCCTCGAGCGAGGACTGCAGCTTCGTGCGGAGGCGCTCGCGGAGGGCGAGGATGCGGACGCCCTCGGACTTGCCCTCGTTCATCATGATCTCGGCGGCCTTGCCGAAGCCGACGATGCTCGGGACGTTGAGCGTGCCCGACCGCATGCCGCGCTCGTGCCCGCCGCCATCCATCTGGGCGACGAGGCGGACGCGCGGCTTGCTGCGGCGGACGTACAGGGCGCCGACGCCCTTCGGGCCGTACATCTTGTGCGCGGTGATGCTCGCGAGGTCGACGTTCATCTTCTGGACGTCGAAGTCGACCTTGCCGATGCCCTGCACGGCGTCGCTGTGGAGGAGGACGCCCTTCTCGCGGGTGATCTTGCCGATCGCCTCGAGCGGCTGGACGGTGCCGATCTCGTTGTTCGCGAGCATGATCGAGACGAGGATCGTCTTGTCGGTGATCGCGGCGCGGACCTGCTCGGGGTCGACGAGGCCGTCCTTGCCGACCGGGAGGTACGTCACCTCGAAGCCCTCTTTCTCGAGGCGCTTGCAGGTGTCGAGGATCGCCTTGTGCTCCATCACCGTCGTGATGATGTGGTTGCCCTTGTCCTTGTAGAACTCGGCGACGCCCTTCAGCGCCACGTTGTCGGACTCTGTGGCGCCGGAGGTGAACACGACCTCCTTCTCGCTGCTCGCGTTGATGAGCTTGGCGACGCGCTCGCGGGCGTAGTCGACGGCCTCTTCCGCCTGCCAGCCGAAGTGGTGGCTGCGGCTCGCGGCGTTGCCGAACTTCAGCGTGAAGTACGGGATCATCTCCTCGAGCACGCGCGGGTCGACCGGCGTCGTCGAGTGGTAGTCCATGAAGATCGGGAAGGTGATGCTCATCTCGGTTCTCTTCTTCTTCGCTCTTCAGCCCCGGAAGCCGGCCACGAGGTCGGGCACTTCCTGGCCGGAGTGGTGATCGCAGCACTGGCAAGCCGGGAGCAGCTTGCCCTTGTCGCAGAGGGAGGCGCACGCCTCGAGGTATTCGAGGCTCGCCTGGATCTCGCCCTCGAGCGCCTGCAGGCGCGCGATCTGGGCGCGCGTCTCGTCGAGCTTCTTCGCGTAGACGTCGCGAACGCCGCCCATCGCCTTGGATGCCGACGAGGCCGAGCCGTGCTGCTCGACGTCCTTCACGATGTCCTTGATGTGGGTCAGGCTGAAGCCGAGGTCCTGCAGCTTCTGGATCCAGCGGATGCGCACGAGCGCCTCGGGACCGTAGAGCCGGTAGCGCCCCTTCGAGCGGCCGGCCGGCTTCAGCAGGTCCATCTCCTCGTAGAGGTGGAGGGCGCGGACGGTCTTGCCGGCGACGCGCGCGAGGTCGCCGACCTGCATGAGCGTCTCGTCGTCACGCAGCGCGTCAGCATCCAGCGCGGGCGCGCTGGCGGGGATGCTGAGCGGGATCGTGACGATGGGGAGGCGGACGTTGCTCACGGCAGCCGGCTTTCTAGTAGAGGAGGAGCCCCAGGACAAGGCCCACCCTTACGTTAACGTCAGTGTCCTATGTAAGCAAGCGGTACCATGGGACAATGTCCGCTATGCTCGGCGGGTGTCGAGCGACGACGAGCCGACCCGGACGATGGACGTCGCGACGCTGCGCCGCGCGCGCGCGAACAGCATCGCCGACGTGGGGCCGGACCCGTGGGGTCAGACCGACGAGACCGCGGCCGCGACGACGCTCGTGGGCACCTCGGTGCCGGACGAGGGCGAGCCTCTCTCGGCTCCGCGCCTCGCCTTCCCGAGCGGCTGGGGCTCGTCGATCGCCGAGACCGCCGAGACGCTCGCGGTCGGGGACGTCACGCAGGTCACGACCCCCGCGGCGGTGACGCCGGTGCCGGAGCTCGTCCTGCCCGAAGAGGAGCTCGCCGAAGAGGACCTCGACGAAGAGGAGCTCGTCCAGGACGACCTCGAGGAGATCGAGGACGACGCGTTCGTGAACGAGACCGTCGCGACCGGCGTGGGCGAGACGACCGCCGCGGAGCCGCCGCCCGTCCGTCCCTCGATCGCTCCCCTGCCCGCGCCGCTCCCCACGTACGTGCCGCCTGCCCCGGTCCGCCGGAGCACGGCCCCCGCCTACGCCGTCGAGCCCGACGACGACGAGGAGCACCTCGCCAGCGCGAAGAGCTTCCGCGCGCTGCTCGATCTCTACCGGCTGCGCATCGCCGACGCGCCCACGCCCGCCGCGCGCGCGACGCTGCTCCACAAGATCGCGAGCGTCCACGAGCAGCTCGGCGAGCCGCAGCAGGCGTTCGAGGCCCTCCGCGAGGCGTTCGATCTGCGCCCGACCGACGAGGAGCTGGTCGCGTCGGTCGATCGCGTGGCGCGCGTCACCGGCCGCGTCGGCGAGCTCGCGGACCGCGCGTACCAGGCGCTCCACACCGCCGACGTCGAGCGGAAGATCGCGCTCCTCGGTCATCTGGTCCACTGGTACGAGCGCGTGCTCGGGCGCGGAGCCGAGATCGCCGGCTTCGTCGCGGAGCTGGAACGCCTCGACAAGGCGCACCCGGTGCTCCTCCGCCGCGCCGCGCAGCTCGCCGCGGCGAACGCCGACGTGAAGACCCAGCGCGACCTGCTGCTCCGTGCGCTCGACCGCACCTGGCGGCGCGACGAGCGGGTGTCGCTCCACCTCGCGCTCGCCAGCGCGCATGCCGGTACGCCCGAGGCGGCGCGTCACTACGAGTCGGCGGTCGCCCACGATCCGACCTCGATGGTGGCCCTGCAAGGCCTCGAGCGCATCGGCCGCGAGCACGGCAAGCACGCGCAGGTCGCGTGGTGCCTCGAGCGCGAGGCCGAGGTCGCGGAGACGAGCGCCGAGCGCGTCGATGCGCTCCTGAAGCTCGCCGAGCTGCACGAGACGAAGTTCCTGCGACGTGACGTGGCAGCCGAGCTCCTCGAGCGCGTCCTCGAGGTCGAGCCCGCGCATCCCCAGGCGCTCCAGGCGCTCGAGCGCTGCTATCACGCGCTCCGCGACTGGCGGCGCCTCGCGGGGGTCCTGCGGCGCCGCGCCGACAACGCGTACGACCGGCGACAGAAGATCGAGCTCCTCGAGCGCGCGGCGGAGGTCCACGAATCGAAGCTCGACGACCCGCTCGCGGCAGTGGCGGTGCACCGCGAGCTGCTCGAGGTGGATCCGCAGCACCGCCGGGCCCTCGGCGATCTCGCGCGGCTGCACGAGCGGCTCGGCGACTGGCCGAGCATGGCGACCGCCAAGGCCCGGCTCGCCGAGCTCGCGCCCACGAAACGGCAGGCCTCGCAGCTGCTCGTGCAGCTCGGGGACTTCCTCGACCATCCGGAGCGCGACCCGTCCGCATCACGGTTGCAGTACGAGCGCGCAGCGTCGATCGACCCTGCGAATGCCGCCGCGTGGGAGGCGCTCCAGCGGATGGCCGCCTCCTCCGGCGACGACCTCCGCCTCGCGCAGTGCCTCGAGCAGCGCGCACGCGCCGTCGAGGGTCCCCGCCAGCGCGCCGCCATCCATGTCGAGCTCGGGAATCTCTACGCGTCCTCGCCGACGGCGCGCGACGAACGCGCGGCCCGCGAGGCCTTCGAGAACGCCGTCCGTGCCGATCCCACCAACGAGTCGGCGGCGATCGCCATGCTCGACGTCTACTCGCGCGAGGAGCGATGGGCGGAGGCGCAGCCGCTCTGCGAGCTGCTCGTCAACGCCGCCACGCGCGACAAGGACCCGGTGGCGCTCTTCGCGCGGCTCCGTCTCTCGACCCGCATCTCGGCAGCGCTCGGTGACGCCGACCGGGCGATGAGCTCGGCGCTCGGCGCGATCGAGATCCACCCCGACGACGAGGGCGCGCAGTCGGACCTCGTTCACGTGTGCTCCCAGTGCCGCGACAACCCGCGACTCGTGCTCCGCGCGAAGAGCTGGCTGGCGCGCATCGCACGCGGCCCGGCGATCCTGACCACGCCGGTGCTGGTGGGCCTCGCGCAGCTGCAGCGCGACGCCGGCGAGCTCGAGGAAGCCGCGGCGACGCTCGAGAATGCGCTGGCCCGGGACGCCGACGACCCGGAGCTGCTCCGCGAGCTCGGCGACATCTATCTCGCGCAGGAGGACTACCCGCGCGCCTGCCAGATGAAGCTCGAACAGGCGAGGAACGCGACGTCGGCCGACGCGCGCTTCCAGCTCCTCTGCGACGTCGGCGACATCTGGGCCCGGCGCGCCGGAGACCTGGCGCAGGCCGCCCCCATCTTCGAGGAGGCCCGGGCAATCAAGCCGCTCGACCACTGGCTGCTCCACACGCTGATGTGGCTCTACGGCGAGATGGCGCGCTGGAGCGAGCTGCCGGGCGTGCTCGAGGGGATCGCGCAGCTGCAGGAGAGCCCCGATCGCAAGGCGAAGAGCTTCTTCGCGATGGCGCAGGTCGTCCTCGAGAAGGTCGGCGACCCGCACCGCGCGGGCGAGCTGTTCGATCAGGTGCTCGATCTCGATCCTTCGCGGCTCGACGCGTTCGAGAGCCTCGTGCGCGCGCTGACCGAGGCGAAGGACTGGGAGCGCCTCGAGCTCTTCTACCGGAAGATGATCGCGCGCGTGAAGGACGGCCGCGTGCCGCCCGGTACCGGGCCCGCCGACCTCGAGGTCGCGCTCTTCCGGCAGCTCGGCCTCGTGTACCGGGATCGGCTCGAGGACGCGGAGCGTGCCTACGAGGCGCTCGAGTATGCCTCGCGCCTGCAGCCCGAGGAGCCCGACCTGCGGCGCATGGTGACGGAGCTGCTCGTCGTCACCGACAACCTCGATACCGCGGTCCTGCGCATCCGCGAGCTCATCGCGCGCACCCCGCACGAGCCGGAGCTCTACGCGGAGCTCTACGAGCTCTTCCTGCGGCAGCACGACTTCGACCGCGCCTGGTGCGCGGTGAACGTGCTCTTCCAGATGCGTGACGGGACGCCCGAGCAGCGCCGCTTCCACGAGGACTACGGGCCGACGCCGCTCGCGCAGGTGCCGGGACAGATCGTCGAGCAGGCCTGGCGCTCGCACATCCTCCATGCGGATCTCGACCCGACGCTCACGAGCCTCTTCGGACTGATGGCCCCGGCGGTGGCGCGCATGCGGCTCGCCGCGCTCCGTCCCGACCAGGCGGCCCATGCGGCGGGGCGGCCGTTCCTGCCCCAGCACTCGCGCCTCCACGACGAGGTGTGGACCACCTTCGCGAACGCGGCCGAGATCCTCCAGCTCCCGGCGCCCGAGCTGCTCCTCGGCGAGCCCGGCTCGCCGGTGCCGTTCGCTCCGGCGCTCGTACCGTTCGGCGCGGTGCTCGCCTCCGCGCCGGCCATCGAGGCGAGGGCCGACGCGCTCGTCTACGTCATCGGCAAGCGCCTCGCCGAGCAGCGCTCGGAGCTCATCGCGCGCGCCTTTTTCCCGTCCGTTCCCGAGCTGTCGCTCCTGCTCGCGGCGGCGGTCCGGGTGAGCCGCCAGGAGCGCGCGAAGGATGCCGCCGCCGCGCAGCTCGACGCCAGCCTCGCCGCGCACCTCACGCCTCGGGAGCGCGAGTCGATCCGCGCCATCGTCATGGAGGCGGCCATGTCGGGCGGGATCGTCGATGTGAAGCGCTGGTCGCAAGCCGCCGATCTCTCGAGCATGCGCGCGGGGCTCCTGCTCGCGGGCGACGTGGGCCCCGCGCGGCGCATGATCCTCGCCGAGCCTCACTCGACCGCGGACCTGCCGCCGCGCGAGAAGATCGGCGAGCTCTATCGGTTCGCCACGAGCGACCTCTATGGCGACCTGCGGCGCGCCATCGGCGTCGCCGTCGAGACGTGACTCACTTGCGGGGTGCGCGCAGGATCGTGCCCGTGGAGCTTCCGGCCACGTAGACCGCGTCGCCGTCGAACAGCAGCGCGTGGTAGGGCGCGATGCCGAGCTCGCTCGCGAGATCGGCCGCCTCCCCACCGCAGAGGTCGGACGACGCCAGCACGCGATTGCCGGCCCCGCGCGAGGCGGTCCAGTAGAGGCGTCCCCGGTCGGCTCGCAGCAGCTCGACGAGGCCGGGCTCGTCGACGAGGATCTCGGGGACCGCGTCGTTCGGAGCGTCGACAGCGATGCGCGAGATGGCGGTTCGCGTGCCCTTGTCGCTCGCCACGTAGAAATATCCTTCTGCGATGGCGAGCGCGCGCACCTTGCCGGTGATCCGGCCGTGCGCGCTCGTGCTCCCGTACTCGTTGATCGACGACGTTCCGGACGGCTCGTCGGCGATGTAGAACCCGCGGTCGCCGGCGGCTGCGAACGCCGCGACCTTCACCGGGATCGTCGAGGAGCCTGCGTCACGCTCCTTGCCGAGGATCGTCACGCCGCTCTCCGTCGCGAGGAAGAGCACCGTGTCGCCCACGTACATCGACGCTGGAGGGGGCGGCCCGTCGTCGCCGACGAGCTGCTCGGTGGTGCGGTTCGATCCGGGCGCGGCGGGGGTCCGCCGGACGCGCACGATCCGCTCCGACGTGCTCACGTAGATCCACGCGTCGTCGATCCCGAGCTCGCGCGCGACGCCGCGGACCGGGAGCACGTCGGGCAGTCGCGTGAGCGTCGCGGCGCCGGCGGCGGCCTCGTGGAGCTCATCGCCGATCATCGCGTCGATCGTGCCCGGCCCGGCCACCACCGCGGCGGCGACCGGCTGCATCGTGAACGCTCCGAGGGCGCGGCAGCCCTTGCACTCACGGGTCGTCACCGGGGACGCGGGGACCGCGCAGGCCGGGGACGCGTCGGGGGACGCACCATCGACGCCCGCATCGTTCGGACCCGCCGCGTCGTGGAACGAGCTACAGGCAGCACCCGCGAGCAGCACGAGCGCGAGGCAACCGGCGACCCACCCTCCCCTCGATGCTCTCGACTGCATCCGGCGATGCTACCGCGACGGGCGGCGCGACGTCACCCGACGACGAGATCGAGACCCGCGGACTCCTTCACGATGGCGGCGATCTGCTGGAACAGCTCGACCCCTTGCCCCTTGTCGTCGACCCAGCGACCGCCGCCGTCGCCGCCCTCCTCGAAGCCGAAGTGCCAGGCGCGGGCGTTCGCCGCGACCCAGATCTGGCGGGTCGGGCGCTGCGTGTTGATGACCGCCTTCTTCTTCGAGGCGAACGTCAGCGTGAGCACGTCACCCGAGCGGTCGATGTCGACGTCGTCGGCGTCGACCTCCTCGAGCATCGTCTCGATCCTGCGGAGCGCCACGTCGGCGAGCTGCTGGTAGCGCGATTCGTCCATGATGCGTGCAGCCCTCGGCGCGTTCAGTTGAGCGAGTACGGCAGGGTGAGCGAGAACGCCGCGATGTCGGCCTCGAAGCTGGTGCCGTCCGGCCGTTCCATCTGGTAGGTGCCGCGCATCTCGCCACGGGGCGTGGTGAGGACGCAGCCGCTCGTGTACTCGAACTGGTCGCCGGGCTTGAGGAACGGCTGCTGGCCGATCACCCCGGGCCCCCGCACCTCTTCGATGCGGCCGTCGCCGTCGGTGATGATCCAGTGGCGGCTCTTCAGCTGCGCCGGCGCCGCCCCTTCGTTGGCGATCTGGACAGTGTACGCGAACACGTACCGCTTGACCCGCGGCGCCGATTGCTCGGGCACGTAGACCGCGCGGACGTTGACCTTGATGCCCTCTGTGGTTGCCGTCGACACGCAACTCTCTCCGTACCACATTCGTGTAGGATCTGCGCGAGCGTCCGCTCCTCCCATGAACCCCACCCCCCCGAAGAAGCCGCCCACGCTCCCGCGTCCCGCCGTGACGGGTGACGGTCACGATGCGACCCGCTCGCTCGCCATGCTCGCGCCCAAGCTGGACGCGATCGGAGAGGGCGACGTCGTCCGTCCGAGCACCGACCCCTCGGGCGGCGCTGCGACAGCGCTACTCATCGCCGACTACCTCGGGCAGCACGAGCTCCGCGCGCGGCTCGCGAGCGCCGACTCGAGCTCGGCGGACGTCGACCAGCTCCGGCACCTCGCACGCGCCATCGCGCACGTGACGAAGGAGCTCGGCGGCGACTACCTCTCGGACGGCGTCGGCGTTCCTGGCGATCTCGTGCAGCGCGGCGAGGCCCTGCGCGCGTCGGTCGCCGCGGCGCTCGAGAAGGCGCTGCCCGAGGACCGCGAGCTCATCGTGTGGCTCGAGGCGATCCGGCTCGGCACGGGCGTCGTCGACCTCGTCTACGATCTTCGTACGCTCGCCGAGCTCTGCGCGCGGCACCGCGCCACCGAGGCGGTCGCGTCGGTGACGACGAGCTCGATCCCGCAGGCGCTCTCGGCGGCGGATGCCATCGAGTTCGCGCTGCGCAAGGCGGACAGCCCGGAGACCGCGCAGCAGCGCACGACGCTCGCGCGCCTGTGGACGCTGTTCGTCCCCGCCTACGAGCGCGCTGCGGCCGCCGCCGCCAAGCTCTCGCGCGACGTCGGCAAGGAGCAGCAGTTCCCCGAGCTCGCGGTCGTCGCGTCGCACCGGCGCGCACGGCGCCGTCCCGTGTCGCTCGTACCGCCCCACGTGCTCGAGGCGCGGAAGAGCCTCGCGCCGCGCCGCAGCGGCCGGCCCAGCAAGTCCGCGAGCACGCGGCCGAGCACTCCGCCGCTCTCTCCCGAGGCCGCGCGCGCGGTCCTCGCGAACATCCCCGCCGCCGCGAACCTGCCGGATTTCGGCGACGTCGAGCTGATCGAGGCCTCGGACGTGGCGCTCGCCCCTGCGGGCTCCGCCGACGGCGCGCGCAGCGAGGCGCCGCACCCGGCGACCGCCGAGGAGCGCGAGCACTGGTCCGACACGCGCGGAGCGAACCGGCACACCGTGGAGATCGAGGTCGGCATCTCGAGCGAGTCGAACTTCTACCTCGGGTTCACCGAGAACCTTTCGGCGGGCGGCGTGTTCGTCGCGACCTACCTCGCGAAGCCGCTCGGCGCCGAGGTGGTGGTCGCGCTCGAGCTGCCGACCGGCGAGTCGCTGCGGATCCCCGGCGTCGTGCGCTGGCATCGCGACGGCACGAGCGAGGGCTGGCCGGGCATGGGCGTCCAGTTCGAGGGCCTGTCGGCGGAGGACGAGGCGACCATCCGGAAGTTCTTGTCGCTGCGCGAGCCGATGTTCTACGACGACTGAGTGGCAAGGTCTCCCCGGCTCAGCGGCATCGCACTGAAGAACCTCGCCCGCTTCGCGCGGACGCGACTCGGGGCGGCCGCGCTCCCCCGCGTGCTGCGCGCGGACCTCGGGGTCGACACGCTCGCGGCGCTTCCCGAGGAGCTGCGCGGCGAGATCCCGCTCGACACGCGCGCGCATTCCGGCCGGCCGCCGCGCCAGGTCGCGAGCCAGGACCTGCCGTGGCCCGCGCCGGGCTGGGCGCCGAACGCCGCGGTGCTGACGAAGCGTTACGCGGAGGGCAGCCTCTCGCCGCGCGAGGTGGTGGAAAAGGCGATCGCGGACGCACGCCGGCTCGCGACGCTCACGCCGAGCGTCGGGCCGATCCTGGACTACGCCGAGGCCGAGGCGCTCGCCGAGGCGGCGGCCTCCGAGCAGCGCTATCGCGAGGGCAAGGCGCTCGGGCCGCTCGACGGCGTGCCGTGGGTCGTCAAGGAGCAGAGCTCGGTGCGCCGCCTGCCGCGCATGGCGGGCACGCGATTCCTCGACCGCGCCGGCTGCGCGGAGGACGCCACGCCGGTCGCTCGCGTGCGGGCCGCGGGCGGGATCACCCTCGGCACCTCGCCCATGACCGAGTTCGGCATGACCCCGAACGGCGCGAACGGCAACCGGGTCATGCCGCGGAATCCGCACGCGACCGATCGCTTCGCGGGCGGGTCGTCGACCGGTTCGGGCGTGGCGGTGGCGACGGGGCTCGTTCCGTTCGCGCTCGGCGCCGACGGCGGCGGGTCGATCCGGATCCCGGCGGCGATGAACGGCGTCTTCGGGATCAAGCCGACGTGGGGCCGCGTCAGCCGGTACGGCGATCTCTCGGGCGGAACGGTCGCGCACGTCGGACCGCTCGCGTGCAGCACGGTCGACCTCGCGCACGCGCTCGAGGCGATGAGCGGCCACGATCCGCTCGACCCGCAGACCTTCGCGGCGCCGCCGCGCGAGGCGGGCTCGTTCCTTCACGCGCTCGGTCGGGGCATCCGTGGGCTCGTCATCGGGGTGCCCGAGGCGGAGTGGCGCGACGCTTCGGAGGCGGTCCAGCGCGCGGGGCGCACCGCGATGACGGTGCTCGAGAACGAGGGCGCGCGGCTCGTGCCCATCGAGCTGCCGCTCGCGAAGCATGCGTCGCCGATCGGCGTCACCGTGATCGCCTGCGAGGCGCGGGCGGCGCTGCGCGAGCAGTGGCGGCTCCACGCCGACGACATGACCGACGACCTGCAGGTCAGCTTCGCCGCGCTCGATGCGTTCACGGCGGTCGAGTACCTCGAGACGGCGCGGCTGCGGAGCGGGTTGCGGCGCGAGATGTCGCGCACGTTCGAGCAGGTCGACCTCGTGGTGTTGCCGTCGACGGTGAGCGTCGCCTCGAAGGTGTCGGACACGGACATGAGGACGGGCTTCCTCGACACGAAGGTGATCGATGGACTGTGCCGCTTCTGTTTTCTGGGGAACCTGACGGGCTTGCCGGCCGCTTCGGTGCCGGTGGGCACGGACGCGGACGGCCTCCCGATCGGCCTGCAGCTGATGGGCGACGCGTGGGACGAGGCGACGGTGCTGGCGGCGTGCGCGCACCTCGAGCGAGTGGGCAGCGCGGTCGCGCGTAGGCCGCGCATCTCGGTTGGGGGCGTCTGAGCCTCGAGAGAAGCGCCAAGACGCCAAGGCGCCAAGACGCCACGAGCTGGTGGGGGACGGCGCCTGGCGCAGATGGGCGGGTTGGCCCTCGGGGCGTCGTGGGGTGGTGCCCCTGGAGCGCTGCTCCTCTTCTTCCCAAGATCGCGGCGTCTTGGCGGCTTGGCGCCTTGGCGACTCTCGTTCGGGAGGGCGCCACGCGGCGCAACCGCTCGCGGGGCTGGCCGACCGTCGCTCCGTGGGCAACGAACCTTCCGCAGGTGTGGATGCTGTGGCACGCGAGGTCGTCGATTCGGCGATCGCCGTGCATCGGGCGCTGGGTCCTGGCTTCAGGGAAAGCGTGTACGAACGCGCGCTCTGCATCGAGCTCGCGGCGCGAGGTGTGAGCCACGCGAGGCAGGTCCTCGTTCAGCTCACCTATCGCGATCAGATCGTCGGCACGCACCGGGTCGATCTCGTGGTCGAGGGGCTCCTCGTCGTCGAGCTCAAGACGGTGGATCTTCTCGGTAGCCTCCACATGGGCCAGGTGATCGCCTATCTCAAGGCCACGAACCTGGAGCTCGGGCTCCTCATCAACTTCAACGTCCCCCTCCTCCACAAGGGCGTGCGCCGCATCGTGCTGTCCCGGTGAGCGCCCGGTTCCCAGTCGAGAAGCGCCAAGACGCCAAGGCGCCAAGACGCCATGATCTGGTGGGGACGGCGTGCGCCGTAGATGCGCGGGCTCGCCCCTCGGGCCCTCGTTCGGGGTGCGGGCGTGCCGGTGCCCCTGAAGCGCGGCTCGCGCTCCTGACCAAGATCGTGGCGTCTTGGCGTCTTGGCGTCCTGGCGCCTCTCTTGCTGCCAAGTGGCGTCCTGGCGGCGCTCTTCCCTTGCGCTGCGGCGCAGCATTGTTATGGGGATGCGAGATATGACGCGGCGCGATTTCCTCTCCACGCTCGACTGGTCACGCCCCGACGTCGAGGCGCTGCTCGAGGACGCGCGCCACCTCAAGGCGACGCGCCGCACCCCCGCGGACATCGGCGCCGGTAGCCTCGCCGGCAAGAGCGTGGCGCTCGTCTTCTTCAACCCGTCGCTGCGGACCCGCAGCTCGTTCGAGATCGGCATCTTCGAGATGGGCGGCCACGCGGTCGTGCTCGAGCCCGGCAAGGGCGCGTGGCCCATCGAGTACCGCGACGGCATGGTCATGGATGGCGAGGCCGAAGAGCACGTCGAGGAGGTCGCGCGCGTCCTCTCTCGCTACGCCGACGTCATCGCGGTCCGCGCCTTCCCGAAGTTCCAGAAGTGGGAAGACGACCGCCAGGACCAGGTGATCAACGCCTTCGCGCGGTACGCCACGGTCCCGGTCGTCAACATGGAGACCATCACCCATCCCTGTCAGGAGCTCGCGCTCATGCTGACGCTGAAGGAGAAGCTCGGCACGACCGACGGCAAGAAGTTCCTCCTCACGTGGACCTACCACCCGAAGCCGCTGAACACCGCGGTCGCCAACTCCGCGCTCATCATCGCCGCGAAGCTCGGCTTCGACGTGACGCTCCTCTGCCCGACGCCCGAGTACGTGCTCGACCCGCGCTACATGGACGCGGCGAAGCAGCTCACGACCGAGCAAGGCCGCTCCCTCACCGTCTCGCACGACCCGGCGAGCGCCTACGCCGGGGCGCACGTCGTGTACGCGAAGAGCTGGGGCGCCATCCCGTACTTCGGCCGCTGGGAAGACGAGAAGCCGATCCGCGACCGGCACAAGCACTTCATCGTCGACGAAGCGAAGATGGCCCTCACCGTCGACGGCGGCCAGGGCTACTTCAGCCACTGCCTCCCGCTCCGTCGCAACATCAAGGCGACCGACGGGGTCGTCAGTGGTCCGCGCTCGCTCGTCATCGAGGAAGCCGAGAATCGCCTCCACGTCCAGAAGGCGGTCCTCCGCCGGCTCACCGGCACCGGCCCCGATCAGGTGGCGACGTGAACGGCAACAACACGCAGGACGTCATCGCGCGTCTCCTCACGAACATCGGCAGCCGCAAGGAGGTCGAGCAGTACCTCCGCAACTACGCGAGCGTCGACGCGCCGAAGTTCGCGGTCGTGAAGGCGAGCGGCTCGATCATCCAGGACAACCTGGACGCGCTCGCCTCGTCACTGTCGTTCCTCCAGCGAGTCGGCCTCGTCCCCATCGTCATCCACGGCGGCAACGCGCAGCTCGATCGCGCGCTCTCCGAAGCAGGCATCCACGCGCCGGTCGTGAAGGGCCTCCGCAAGATGACGCCGGCCGCGCTCGAGGTGGCACGCCGCGTGTTCCACGAGACCAACCTGCGCCTCGTCGAGGGCCTCGAGCGCCTCGGCACGCGCGTCCGTCCCTTCACGTCGGGCGTGCTCGAGGTGCGGCGCATCGAGACGCCCGATCTCGGGCTCGTCGGCGAGATCACGCAGGTCCGCAAGGAGGGCATCGCGCAGGCCGCCCAGGCCGGCATCCTGCCCATCGTCGCGCCGCTCGGCGAGACGTCGAAGGGCCAGATCCTCATCGTTCACGCCGACGCGGTGGCGCGTGCGCTCGCGATCGCGCTGAAGCCTCACAAGGTCGTCTACCTCAACGAGGCGGGCGGGCTCACCAACGAGCGCGGTCAGATCCGCTCGGCCGTGAACCTCGCCGAGGACTACGACGACCTCATGGCCGACGAGCTCACGTCGCCCGAGTCGAAGCGGAAGGTCACCGAGATCAGCGCGCTGCTCGCCGAGCTGCCGCCGACCTCCTCGGTCTCCATCACCTCGCCCGAGCACCTCGCCAAGGAGCTCTTCACGCATACCGGCGCCGGCACGCTGGTCCGCCGCGGCGAGCGCGTGCTCCGCCACGACGACTGGTCGAACATCGACACCGGGCGCATGCGCGGGCTCCTCGAGGAGTGCTTCGGGCGCGTGCTCGACAACGACTACTTCACCGCGAAGGCGCCGTACCGCGTCTACCTCGCCGAGTCGTACCGCGCGACCGCCATCCTCACGATGGAGGACGGCGTGCCCTACCTCGACAAGTTCGCGGTCACCACCGAGGCGCAGGGCGAGGGCATCGGCGGCTCGATCTGGCAGCGCATGCGCCGCGAGACCCCCAAGGTGTTCTGGCGGTCGCGCGCCTCGAACCCGATCAACACCTGGTACGCGCAGAACGCCGACGGCCTCTACAAGACGGACAAGTGGTGGGTGTTCTGGTGCGGGATGTCCGGCTTCCCCGAGATCCAGGGCTCCATCGAGCGCGCCATCGCGATGCCCGCCACGTTCCACGATCGCCCGAGCTTTCCGCTGATCCAGGCGCCGCCCGCGCAGGAGACATGAAGCGCACGATCGGGATCGTCGGCGCGCGCGGCTACGTGGGCCAGGAGCTCACGACCCTGGTGAACGGACACGGCGGCCTCGACCTCGGGCTCGCGGTGTCGGCGCGCGACAACAAGAGCGCCGAGGAGGTCGCGGCCACGAAGCTCGACGCCTACGTGCTCGCGCTGCCGAACGGAGCGAGCGGCCCGTACGTCGACGCGATCCTGGCGGCGCGCCCTGACGCGGTCATCGTCGATCTCTCGGCCGACCACCGCTTCGACGCGGGCTGGGTGTACGGCCAGCCCGAACGGAACCGGGCGGCGCTGAAGGGCGCGCGGCTCGTCGCCAACCCGGGCTGCTACGCGACCGCGGTGCAGCTCGCGCTCGCGCCGCTCGTGCCGCTGCTCGAAGGGCCGGCGCATGCGTTCGGCGTGAGCGGCTACAGCGGCGCGGGCACGACGCCGTCGCCGAGGAACGATCCCGAGGCCCTCCGCGACAACCTCGTGCCCTACGCGCTCACCGGCCACGTCCACGAGCGCGAGGTGCGCGCGCAGCTCGGGCATCCCCTCTTCTTCCTCCCGCACGTCGCGCCCTGGTTCCAGGGGATCACCGTCACCCTCTCGGTGGCGCTGGCCGAGCCGACGTCCCACGATTCGCTAGGCGAGCGCTACCGCGCGGCGTACGGCGACGAGCCGCTCGTCCGGTACATGATCGAGACGCCGCTCGTCCGTGACATCATGGGCAAGCACGACGTCGCCATCGGCGGCCTCGCGGTCTCCACGGACGGACGCCATGCGGCGATCGTCGCCACCATCGACAACCTCCTCGGCGGGGCCGCCACGCAGGCGCTCCGCAACCTGAATCTCGCCCTCGGATTGCCCGAGAACCAAGGTGTCCCGCGATGAAGCGTATCCTCCTGCTCGGTCCCGGGCCCGCCGTCATCGGTGAGGGTGGTGAGCTCGATGCCGCCATCGCATGCGCGTCGACGGAGCTGCGTGCGGCCGGCCACGAGGTCATCCTCGTCACCTCCAACCCGGCCACCGTCGCGAGCGACGTGTCGGTCGCCGACCGCACCTACCTCGAGCCGCTCGATCTCGAGGCGCTCCGCTCGATCGTCCTCTCGGAGCGGCCGCTCGGCGTCTTTCCGCTGTTCGGCGGGGCCAAGGCCCAGGCGCTCGCGCTCGCGCTCGACGACGAGGGCGCGCTGCACGAGGCGAAGTCCGAGCTGTTCGGCATCTCGGCGGCCGCCCTGCGCGCCGCGGCCATCGGCGCGGTCACCGCCCCCGCGCTGCGGAGCGCGCTCGCGAGCGAGCCGGCGTGGAGCGCCTTCGAGGTGGTCTGCGCGCTCGACGCGACCGGCGCGTTCCTCCCCATCTGCACGATCGAGAGCCTCGACGCCGCGCAGGTGCACCCCGGAGACGCGGTCTGCGTGACGCCGCCGCTCGATCACCCGGCGACGCACATGTCCGAGCTCCACGAGGCGGCGCGCTCCGCGCTCGTCACCCTCGGCCTCACCGCGGGCATCGCCACGTGCGAGCTCGCCCTCCGCCGCAACGACGGCGACGTGCGCCTTCTCTCGATCACGCCCGGGTTCACGCGGTCGAGCGCGCTCGCCGCGCAGGTCACCGGCTATCCGGTGGCGAAGGTCGCGATCGCGCTCGCCCTAGGCCAGCAGCTCGCGTCGCTCCGGGTGCCGGAGCCCGCGTCGCGCAACGTGGTGGTTCGCTGGCCACGGTTCGCCTTCGAGACGTTCCCGGACGCCGACTCTGCGCTCGGCGCCCAGCGCAAGAGCTTCGGCGAGTCGCTCGGCGTCGGCCACACGCTCGCCGACGCGCTCCGGAGCGCGGCGCGCGGCGTCGACGACGGTCTCGCGCGCGCCCGGCCCGGCAAGCGGGTCACCGCCCACGAGCAGAGCAAACGGATCCTCGTCCTCGGCGCCGGACCGAGCCGCATCGGTCAGGGCCCGGAGCTCGCGACGTGCGCCAGCGAGGCATGTCATGCGGTGCGCGAGCTCGGGTACGTGCCGGTCTTCATCGACTCGAGCGTCGACTCGCTCGCGGTGGTCGCGCTCGCCGCCGACCACGTCCACGCCGAGCCCGTGACGCTCGAGCGCGTGCTCGCCATCCACGACCGTGAGGGCGCCGCCGGCGTCATCGTGCAGGTGGGCGGCGACACCGCGCTCCGTCTCGCGGCCGACCTCGCCGACCGCGGCGTCCGGGTGCTCGGGACCGAGCCCGCGCTCCTCGCGAAGGCGCAGGACGCAGCGCCGCGCGGCGCACACGCCCTGCACGACGCCATCACCCTCGACGTCGACGCGGTCTGCGACGGCCAGCGCGCCGTCATCGCGGGCGTCATGGAGCACCTCGAGCCCGGCTACGTGCACGGCGGAGACGCCGCCGCGCTGCTCCCCGCATCGACCGTTCACCCCGACATCGTCGCGCGCATCGAGGATCGCGTCCGCGCCATCGCGCTGGACAGCGGAATCGTCGGGCTCCTCGGCGTCCGCGTCGCGGTCACCGGTCACGAGATCACCGTCCTCGAGGTGGAGCCCCGCGCCGGCCGCACCACCGCCTTCGTGACCCGCGCCACCGGCATCCCGCTCGTCCGCATCGCCACCAAGCTGATGCTCGGCGCGACGCTCGACAGCCTCGGCGTCTCGGAGCGTCCCCTCCCCCGCCACGTCGCCGCGCGCGAGCGCGTGTTTCCCTTCGACCGCCTCGGCGTCGACCCCGCGCTCGGCCGCGAGATGCGCTCCACCGGGGAGGTGATCGGCCTCGACGACTCTCCGGCGCGCGCCTACGGCAAGGCGCTCCGCGGGATGGGCGTCTCGCTGCGGGCACCCGGCCCCGACGCGGCCGGCGCCCGTGCCGTGCTCCTCTCGATCAGCGACGGCGACCGCGCCGCCGCCGTCGATCTCGCCAAGCGCTTCCGCGCGATCGGCTTCGAGGTGAGCGCGCTCGGCTCGGTCCGCGCCGCGCTCGCCGCGGCCCGGGTCCCCTTCACGGACGTGGGCGGCGACGACATCGACCTGGCGCTCGACGCGATCCGCGGCGGCGACGTCGCCTTCGCGGTCGTGACCGCCAGGGACGACGACGAGATCGCCCGCACCCGCGGCCTCCGCGCCGCGACGATGGCGGCGCGGATCACGTGCTTCACCACGGTGCGCCTCGCCCAGCTCGCGTGCAGCGCCCTCGAGGAGGACCCGACGCCGCGCGTCCGATCGCTCCAGGACTGGTACGCCGCGGACGTGTGACCTCGCTCAGGCGAGCGCGCTACGCGAGATGACGAGCCGCTGGATCTCGCTCGTCCCCTCGTAGATCATCGTGACGCGGACGTCGCGGAGGTGGCGCTCCGCGGGGAAGTCCCGCGTGTACCCGTAGCCGCCGTGGATCTGGACCGCCTTGTTGCAGATCCGGTTGGCGGCCTCGCTCGCGAAGACCTTTGCCATCGACGCCTCGCGCGAGAACGGGCGCTTCTTCTCCTTCAGCCACGCGGCGCGGAGCGCGAGCAGGTTCGCGGCATCGAGCTCGGTCGCCATGTCGGCGAGCTTCCACTGCGTGCCCTGGAACGCGGAGATGGGCTCGTCGAATTGCTGCCGGTCCTTGGCATACGCGACGCTCTCGTCGAGGGCGGCGCGCGCGATGCCGATGGCCTGCGACGAGATCCCGATGCGCCCGCCGTCGAGCGCCATCATCGCGATGCGGAAGCCGCTGTTGGGCGCCCCGAGCAGCGCCGACTCCGGCACGCGGCACCCGTCGAACGTCAGGCTCACGGTGTTCGAGCCGCGGATGCCGGTCTTGTCCTCGGCCTTGCCGATGTGGAGGCCCTTGGTGCCGCCCTCGACGAGGAAGCACGAGATGCCGCGCGTCCCGGGGAGCGTCTCGCGATCGCCGGTGCGGGCCCACACCACCATCACGCCGGCGTGCGCGCCGCTCGTGATCCACTGCTTCTGACCGTCGAGCACCCACGTGTCGCCGTCCTTCACGGCGACCGTGCTCATCGCCCCGGGATCGCTGCCGGCGCCCGGCTCCGAGAGCGCGAAGGAGCCGGCGGCATACTCGCCGCTCGCGAGCTTCGGGTTGTAGGCCTTCTTCTGCTCCTCGCTGCCGAAGAAGGCGATCACCTCGCCGACCATGTTGGTGACGGCCATCGTCACGGCGGTCGAGGCGCAGGCGCGCGCCACCTCTTGCATGGCGAGCGCGTAGGCGACGGTGCCCGCGCCGGCGCCGCCGTACTCCTGGGGAACCGAGACCGCCATCAACCCGAGGTCGGCGAGCCCCTTCAGCTCCGCGCGCGGAAAGCGCTCGTCGCGGTCGATCCCCGCCGCGGCGGGCAAGATGACCCGGGTCGCGTAGTCGCGCGCCGTCTTCTGGATTCCGAGCTGCGTCTCGTCGAGCGTGATGTCCACGGCGTATCTCCTGACGTCAGAGCGAGAACGTGACCTTCGCGGCGTAGCTGCCCGGGCTCGGGAGCTCGAGAGGCTTCAGCGCGTCGACGAGGCAGTCGATCTTCTCGGCCGCCTCCTTGCTGCGCGCGGCGACGCCGAGCGCCTTGAAGTGGCCCGAGGGCTCCTTGCTGGCCTTCTTGCCGTGCTTCCCGGGATGGGTCGTCCTGGCGGCGGGAGCGGGCTTCGCGTCCTCGGGCGCCTCCTCGCTCTGCTCGACGTACGCCGTGACGACGAGGTCGCCCTTCACGCCGGACTTGCAGGCGTCGACCGCCTGACGGACGTGCCGCGACTCGCCGAGCGCGCCCGTCACCTTGTCGGAGGACCATGCGGTGGGCTCACGCTCGCCGCCGTTGCCCCAGCCGAAGCCGCTCCGCACCTCGGCCTCGCCGCCCTCGGGCTTCGGCCAGGTCGCGCGCGAGAGGACGGCGATGATGCACTTTTCGGTGTCGCGATCGCCGAGCGTCGAATCCTCGAGGTACCCGTACCGGACCTTGCCGCTCGCATCGATGCGAAGGAAGACCTTCACGTCGCCGGCGAGCAGCTCGACACGCTCACGGCCCTGCGTGTGGCACGTCTCGAGCGCGCCGTGCTGGAGGCCGCTCAGCGTCTGCTCGACCTTGGCCTGGTCGATCGACCCGAGCTCCTGCGCGACCTGCGGCGACGATCCCGAGCGGGAGGGTCGCGAGGTCGACGGGGCAGCAGGCTCCTCGACCTTCGCCGGCGGCGAGCCCCCGCAGCCGCCGACGAGCGTCGCGGCGAGGAGAACTGCGAACGTACGCGTCACGCTGACCATCGCTTCGCCCCTCAACCCTTCAGGAGGCTCGCGGCGATGACGATGCGCTGGATCTCGCTCGTCCCCTCGTAGATCTCGGTGATGCGCGCGTCGCGGTAGTGACGCTCGAGCGGGAACTCCGACGAGTAGCCGTACCCGCCGTGGATCTGGATGGCCTTGTGGGTCACGCGGGTCGCCATCTCGCTCGCGTAGAGCTTGGCCTCGGCGCTCTGCATCGAGTGACGGACCTTGCTGTCCTTCATCGAGGCGGCGCGCCAGGTGAGGAGGCGCGCGGCGTCGAGCTCCACCGCCATGTCGGCGAGCATGAACTGGATGGCCTGGTGGTTCGAGATGGTGACGCCGAAGCTCTTTCGCTCCTTCGAGTATGTGATCGAGGTCTCGAGGGCCGCCTTCGCGATGCCGAGCGCCTGCGAGGCAATGCCGATGCGCCCGCCGTCCAGCGTCGCCATCGCGACCTTGAAGCCCTCGCCGACGTTGCCGACGCGCGCGCTGTCCGGGATCTCGCAGTTCTCGAAGAACACGGTGCAGGAGTGCGCGCCGTGGATGCCGAGCTTGTGGTCGGGGTTCGCCTGCGTGTACCCGGCGGTGCCCTTCGGCACGAGGAAGGCGGTGTGCTTCACCTTGCCGCCGGTGCGGTCGGTCACGCAGAACACGAGGATGTAGTCGGCGTGCGGACCGTTGGTGATCCAGTTCTTGGCGCCGTTCAGGAGCCACGTGCCGCTCTTCGTCTGCTCGGCGCTCGTCGCCATGGTCTGCGCGTCGGAGCCGCTCATCGGCTCGGTGAGGCCGAAGCAGCCGATCTTCTGCCCCGAGGCGACGGGCGTGAGGATCTCCTTCTTCTGCTCGTCGGTGCCGAACTTGTAGATCGGGTCGCAGAAGAGCGAGTTGTTGACGCTCATGATGACGCCGCAGGAGGCGCATGCGGCGCTGATCTCCTCCATGACCATCGCGTAGGTCAGCGTGTCGAGGCCGGCGCCGCCGTACTCCTCGGGGATCGCCATGCCCATGAACCCGAGCTCCGCCATGCGCGAGACGATCTCTCCCGGCCAGCGGCCGCTCTTGTCGATCTCGGCGGCCTTCGGCGCGATCTCGCGCGCCGCGAAGTCGCGGGCGGTTTCACGAACGAGGCGCTGCTCTTCGGTCAGGTCGAAGTCCATGGTCCGACCTTTTAGTGCCCGGACCACGCCGCATACAAGCCCCACGGCCCGCGGAGATCACGGGTGCGTGACGCCGGGGAGGTGGAGCTTCTGCCACACCAGGATCGACACCAGCAGCGCGAGCAGCAGGACGACGACGAACGCGAGGATGGCGGCGGGCGAGGTGCGTCGCCGGTGCTTCGAACGCCGGGCCTCGGCGAGCACGTCCGGCGGCGGCCCCACGCGGCTTGCGGCGATGTTCGCGAGGTCGAGGACGATCTCGAGCCGCTTCAGGAGCTGCTCCCACTCGCGCTCCGACACCTCGAACACGGTGCCGAAGCGGATCTGGTGGACGAGGAACGCGTGCTCGAACGTGCGGAGCTCCGCGTGCTTCTCCACGGGATTCACGCATCCGGCGACGATCGCCGCGCGCCCCTCGCGATGCGAGCGCAGGCGCAGGTGCTGCAGGGCGTGCTTGCCGCCGTTGGTGGAGGGGCCGTCCGGCGCGAGCAACTCGACGACGTAGGCGCCGCCGGCGATCGGAAAGTCGACGAAGCACTCCGTCACCTCGTCGGCGAGGGTCTTGAACCTTCGCGCGTGCTTCGTCCGCAGCGCGTCCAGATCCGGTGTGCCTGGCTCTCGCACCACCATCGATGCCTGGATCCTAGCGCGGCCAGGAGACCGAGGACAGAACGGCGCCTCGCGCGGTGCCCGTGCTGTAGGAGGCCGGCGGCGGCGGCGCACCTTCGCGCTGGTGCTCCTCCGAACCTGGCGGGAATCCCCCGGAAACTGCTGTCTCGGCGGGCCGGTTCGTTACGGTTCGATCATGACCTCCTTGCGTTCTTCGGACGAAGTCACGACGACCCGCACGCGCTCTCGCCTTGGTGGCGGCGTCACTGCGACGTTCATCCTTTCCGGCGTCGCGGCATTTTTCCTGGCCTGCAGTAGCAGCGGCGACAGCTCCGAGTTCCCGGGCGCGAACGCCGACGGCGGCGCGTCCTCGTCGAGCGGCGGCAGCAGCAGCGGCTTCCTCGAGGCGGAAGGCGGCATCGAGGGCGGGGGCGGCGAGGCCGGCCCGGCGACCGCCTGCGGGAACGGCGTGAAGAACGCGGACACCGAGATCTGCGACGACGGCAACGCGAAGAGCGGCGACGGCTGCAGCGCAGGCTGCCGGGTCGAGGACGGCTGGCTCTGCACCACGCCCGGGACGCCGTGCGTCGCGATCAAGTGCGGCGACCATCTCGTCGCCGGCGCCGAGGACTGCGACGACGGCAACACCACCGACGGCGACGGCTGCAGCGCCACCTGCCGCGTCGAGGTCGGCTTCAAGTGCGACCCGCCTGGCACCTCGTGCTCGCCGACGACGTGCGGCGACAACAAGAAGGAAGGCGTCGAGCAGTGCGACGACGGCAACCGTGATCCCTTCGACGGTTGCGATCCCGACTGTCACGCCGAGCCGAAGTGCGCCGGCGGCACGTGCACCGCCGTGTGCGGCGACGGCCTGCGCTTCTCGGGCGAGGCCTGCGACGACGGCAACACGCGCTCCGGCGACGGTTGCAGCGCGACGTGCGCGAAGGAGCCCGGCTACACGTGCGTCGACGCGGCCGAGACGCCGCCCGCCTCGCGCGAGCTGTACATCGCCTATCGCGACTTCAAGGCCCGCGCCTCCGCCGGTGGCCATCCCGACTTCATGAACCTGACGACCGACGCCAACGGCAAGCCGATGTTCCAGGATCCGGCGATCGACGTGGTCGCGAAAGGCCTCGTCCAGAGCGCGCTCGACGCGCAGGGCAAGCCGCAGTTCCTCTCGAGCAAGGGCAGCGGCACGCTCCCGATCATCGAGAGCGCGACGACCTTTGGCTCGTGGTACCGCGACACCGCGTACAGCAAGAAGTACGTGAGCAAGCTGACGCTCACGCGCAATCCCGCCGACGGGAGCTACTCGTTCGACAACGCGTCGTTCTTCCCGCTCGACGGCGTCGCGAGCGTCTGGCCGGAGACGCAGAGCGACGGCACGAAGCAGCGGAACTTCCTCTTCACGAGCGAGCTGCGGATCCCGTTCAAGTTCAACGGCGGCGAGACGCTCACGTTCCGCGGCGACGACGACGTCTGGGTGTACGTGAACGGGCAGCTGGTCGTGGACCTCGGCGGCGTGAAGAACTCGCGCACCGACAGCGTGACGCTCGACCCGACGAAGGCCGCGGCGCTCGGACTGACCCCCGGCGGGATGTACGAGTTCGTGGTGTTCCAGGCGGAGCGCAACCCGACCCTCTCGAGCTACCGCCTCACGCTGCTCGACTTCGATCGCGTGCTCACCAAGTGCACGAGCGTCTGCGGCGACGGCGTGAAGACGCCCGACGAGGTCTGCGACGACGGCGCCGCGAACAACACGGGCGCGTACGGCAAGTGCGCGGCCGACTGCACGGCGCGCGGACCGTTCTGCGGCGACGGCATCGTGCAGGCCGACCACGGCGAGCAGTGCGATTCGATCCCGGGCTGCAGCGCCGACTGCCGCCTCGCCAGCAACGCGCCGAAGTGAGCGCGCCGCGCTTCGTGCTCCGTCAGTGGCGGAGCACGAGCGCCACGCGGTAGGCGACGATCCCCGCGAGCACCATCACCGCGATGAATGCCAGCAGCACGGGCGTCGACATGCGGCGGCGCGAGCGCTGACGGGCCTGCAGCTCCGCCGAGGGGCCCACGTGCTTCGCCTTGATGCGCGCGAGGTTCAGGACGACGTCGGCCTTCTTCAGGAAGCCGTCGTACTCGTCGCCGCTGATCTCGAGCGGCTTGCCGAAGCGGAGCTCGTGCAGGATCGCGACGTGCTCGAACGTGCGCAGCTCGGCGATCGAGCGCACCGGGTCGACGGTGCCCGCGATGACCGTCGAGTAGCCCTTGCGACGCGGAACGAGGCGCAGGTTCTGGCGCGCCTGGGCGCCGCCGCCCGTCGAAGGACCCTCGGGCACGGACAGCTCGACGACGTAGTCGCCGGCGCCCATGTGGAAGTCCTCGAAGCCGTCCCCGACGGCCTCGGCGAGCGACGCCGCCTGGTTCGCCACCCGCGTGCGGAGAGCCTCGAGCTCGCTGCGATCCGTCACGCTGCCATCATACACGGAGCGTGACGATCCCCGGGACTTCATCGGCCTTCGCGAGCAGACGCGGCTTCGGGCGGATCGCGACGGGCGTTCGGGCCTCCTCGAGCATCGGAACGTCGAACGCGTTGTCGCCGAACGCCGCGAGGAGCGGGCGACCCGCGAGGAGCTCGCGGAGGTGCGTGACCTTGCCGGCGCCGTACGGGATGGGACGCGCGACCGCCGCCTCGACGAGCCCGCCGGCGCTCGCCTGCTCGGTGGCGCATGCCACGTGCGCGATCGGGACGCCCACCCGGCGCGCCGCCTCGTGGATGACGACGCGCGGCGAGGCGCTGACGAGGAAGGTCGGTACTCCGGCTTCCCTGGCCCACGTCACGATCGCCATGCTCTCCGGATGCAGGCGGGCCGCGAAGCCGACGCGATCGAGCATGCGCGCCGCGAACGCCTCGGCCTCGGCGACGGGGCGCCCCGCGAACGACCACGCCATGATCTCGAAGACGCGCGGCTCCGGGAACGCGTCGGCGGCATAGGCGGCGAGGATGCGCCGGGCCGTCGCGACGGGGCCGCCGGTGCTCGCCAGGCCGTGCGACTCCGCCTCGCGCGCGATCGCCCCGGCCGCGACGTCCGTGAACGCGTCCTCCTCGAGGACCGCCTCGAACAGGTCCTCCCCGACGTCCCCCGACCAGAGCGTCCCGTCGCCGTCGAAGGCGATGCCGCCGCCCGCCCCGCCGGGTGACGCGCGCAGCGCCTCGAGCGTCTCGATCAGCTCCGCGACGGTCACGGCTTTCACGCGGAGCATCATACACGGGGAGCATTGCTGCGATGCGTCACGCGCAGCCGCCCGCGCAACACCGGCGTGGCGCCTGAATGGACAACCGAGGATCCGGCTCGGATCTCGCGCGTGTCGGGTGATCCCCCTGGCCCTCCAAAAAAACCCGGGAAAAGCGACAGCGGCCAACGATGTGAGCCTGGCTCGTACCTTGCGGAGGCTCGGATCATCATGCGCTCCACGTTCCTCGCTCTCGCCCTCGCCACGGTCGCCGCCTTCTCGACGACCCTCCTCGGCTGCTCCTCGGACGACGGCTCGGTCGCCTCCGGTGACGAGCAGGACGTCACGTCGAATGCCGCCACCCTCAAGCTGACCGCGGACCAGAAGACCGAGCTCCTCGGCGAGCCGACCGCGGGCAAGGGCCTCGCCGTCGAGTACGCGCTCGAGCGCCTCTCGCAGTGCCGCGGCAACGTCGGCGGGGGCGGCCCGGCCTGGAACGTCACCGGCTACTACAGCGAGAACGGCTCGCCCGCGAAGACGTTCGAGGTCTCGAAGCTCTCGGCCGACGGCAAGGACCGCATCGCGAAGCCCGGCCGCATCGTCCCCTCCGAGGGCGGCGACCTCGCCATCTGGTTCCAGGTCTCGAGCGGCTTCGGCTGCTCCGGCTACGACTCGTCGTTCGGCCAGAACTACCACCTGACCGTCAAGGGCCAGGCCCCCGACGCGGCCGCGAGCATCACCTTCGACAAGAGCGGCGCGCCCACGCAGACCGGCGAGCTCAAGGCCGGCAGCAAGGTGAAGGTCCGTTACGAGCAGGACCGCCTCCCCGAGTGCCGCCGCACGCAGGCCGGCTACCCCCAGTGGAGCATCAGCGGGTTTTCGCAGATCGACAAGGAGCCCACGCACTCCTTCGACACCGCCGTCGCGAGCAGCGGCGACCGTCAGGAGGTCGATGCCTTCATCGAGCTCCCGCACGCCGGAAAGCTGTCGCTCTGGTTCCAGGTCGTGGACGTCGGCGGCTGCAACGAGTTCGACTCGAACGCGGGCGCGAACTACGAGTTCTCGATCGGCGAGTGACCGGCCCGGTGCCCTGGACGGCGCGTCCGCTCAGGGCACCGCGAACTTGCCGACCGCCAGGTAGCGGGCGCGGCCGAGGGGGTCCTGCTTCGGCACCTGGAACGCGAGGCCCGCGGTCGCGCCCTTCGTGAACACGAACGTCTCGAAGATCGGGTCGTCGCCCGCGCCGGTGGCGCGCACGATGGGCTCGTCGGGGTTCTCGGGCATGAAGGCGCCGAGGTCGCTGATCACGATCGTGTCGTCGGTGTCGTCGTTGCCGTCTCCGGGCACGTACACCTTGGCGAGCACGACCTTCTTCTCCTTGAGCGAGAGGGCCTCGATCATCGCGAAGTTGCCGGCGCCCATGCCGCCGGTGAGCGTCGGCGCCTGACCGCGCCCGGACACCACCCAGGCGATGTCGAAGGGGTGCTCGACGCCGTTCACCTCGACGGTGTTCTTGGTCGCCGAGCACGTCATGCCGAGGGTGTTCACGACGCGCGTCGGCTCGACCCCGCCGCCGAGCTTCCGGCCGTCCGCCGTCTTCGGGCCGCGCTTCGGCTGCTTGATGAACGCCATCCACGTCGCGATGACGTCTCCTGCGCCGCGCAGCGCGGGCTCGTCGGCCTTGCCGGCGCCGCTGCGCGCGTCGCACGCAGGCTTCAGGTGGTTCGACGTGATGCGCGTCCACTCGTCCTTCGTGATCGTCTTCGTCTTCACGGACGACGCGGGAGGTCCGCCGGCCGTGCCGTCCGCGGGCAGCCGCTCGTCGGCGCCGGAGCGCGCATTCGTGCCCGGCGGGCCACCGCAGGCGCTCGCGGCGAGGACGAGGACGGCGGCGGCGAGCGAGGGTGATGCAACTCGGTTGCAGAAGCGCTTCATCGGCCGAGTCTGCCATCGGCAGCCGCGCGGATGCCGAAATTCCGCGGCTTGACGGAACATGGTTACCAAGTTACTACGTGACGCAGATGACCCGTCCGACCGCTTTCAAGGCCGTCCACCGCGGGCACGCGGCCGACCCGATCTTCGAGGCGCTCGCGTCGGCGATCCTCACGGGCGAGCTCGCGCCCGGCTCCCCGCTCCCACCGGAGCGCGTGCTCGGCGAGGAGTTCGGCGTGTCGCGCATCGTGCTGCGCCACGCGGTCCATCGCCTGGCCGACGTCGGGCTCGTCCGCGTGCGCCAGGGCGGCGCCTCGATCGTGCAGGACCCGGCGAGCGCCGGCGACATCCGGCTCATCGGCCTCTATTACATGCTCGATCCCGGCGGCGAGGCCGCGCAGCGCATCCGACGTGACGCGCTCGAGAAGCAGTCGCTGCAGGGGCTCGCGCTGGTCGACGTGTGCGCGCGCCGCGGGACGCAGGAGGAGCGCGCCGCGCTGCACGCGCTCGCGCTGGCCGTCGACGACGAGGCGGTCAGCGAGGCCTCGTTCCGTGACTTCGAGGAGACCTTCTGGCGCGCCGCCGCCCGCGCCGGCAAGAACCGCATCTTCGAGATGGAGGTCGTGTGGTGGTATGGCACGCTCGGCCACGCCCGGCCCGAGGGAGCCCCCGCCCCGCTCGCCGCGCGCCTCGCGTTCTACCGCGAGCTCGGGAGGCGCATCGCCGCCGGTGACGCGCCGACGCAGTACTACCTCGCGGTGGTCGCGCCGCAGCTCGATGCGCTCTTCGCGGCGTCCCCCTCCTCGGATGGGGTCGCCTCGTGATGCGGCTCGCGCTCCTCCTCGTCGTGCTGGCTCTCGCCGCGTGCGGCGCGGGCTCGGCCAGCGCGCCGCCCGGCGCCTTCGGCGCGAGCACGCCCACGATGTCCTCGCCCGAGGAGTACGCAGAGCGCCCGATCTCGGCGGAGGCCGGCGCCGACTACTTCCTGCGCACCGGCGGCGGCGACCCGTACGCCTCGGGGCTCGCGTATCCCATCTTCCTCGCCTTCATGGATCTCTATCCCGAGATCCTGGGCAGGGACTGGAACGAGCTCGCCGAGCGCTTCGGATTCTATCCGGACCCCGCGCGCAAGGGTGACGCCCACGCGCCGCCGGTCGGCTTCCACCTCACGCTCGATCCGAATACCGGGGTTTCGTGGGTCGTCGGTAATTGCCAGCTCTGTCACGCCGAGCGCCTCCGTCTCGACAGCGGCGACGTGATGGTGCCCGGCCTCGGCAACAAGCGCGTACGCATTCACGCCTATGCCGACGCGCTGGCCCGGATCGGGAGCGACCCCGGCCTCGACGTGGACCGCGTCCTCGCGCGTGCGACGGCCCGCGCCGCGGAGTGGGGCATCGCCTGGCCCGAGCCGATGAGGCGTCCGGTGGTCGCGGCGACGCTCGCGCCGTTCCAGGCCGGGGCTCGTCGTCGTGCCCGCGCGACCGCGCGCCTCGCGTCCGGGCTGCCGGGCCGCGTCGCGACCATCGAGAGCTTCGCGATCGTGCTCGGCGAGGCGAGCCACACCGAGATCGCGCTCCCCTCGGCGATCGG
The DNA here is from genome assembly GCA_028287035.1 of Labilithrix sp. The sequence goes on from JAQBQL010000020.1 coordinate 70,533, forward strand.
CTGGACCAAGGTGCCGGACGTGCGGAGCTTTCCTTTCCGCGAGACGTTCTCCTACGACGCTTCCGGCTACGGCTCGCCCGAGGCGCTCGTCCTCGACGCCGACTTCGTGTTCGGGGCGCGGCCCGCCTGGTACGAGACCCATCCCTACATCGCGACGAGCACGCTGCTCTACCTGCGTTCGTTCGGGCGGAGCCTGCCGTTCCCGCGGCCGGTCGATGCCGCGCTCGCCGGCCGCGGCAAGTCGCTCTTCGACTCGCGCTGCGCGCGCTGCCACGGCTTCTACGTCGATCACGGCGACGAGCTGCGGGTGAGCTACCGCGAGCGCGTGGTACCCAAGGCGGTGATCGGGACCGATCCGGCGCGCGTCGACGCGGTCACGCCCGCGTACGTCGCGGCGGCCAACGCGGTGCCCCTCGCTCGCGGACACGCGCGCGTGCAGAACACGGGCGGCTACGTGCCGCCGGTGCTGCTCGACGTGTGGGCGCGAGGGCTGTTCGGGCACGCGGGGCAGTGGCCGAGCCTCGCCGCGCTCGCGACCCCGCCCGCCGAGCGGCCGCGTGCGTTCATCGTCGACACCGAGGGCCTCTACGACCTCGAGCGCGTCGGCGTACGTCACGAGGTGGTCGCGCCGGGAGCCCCGCCGCGCGCGCTGCGCAAGGGTGAGTACCTCTACCGAGGCGACCTTCCGGGGTACCTCGTCGACGGCCACCCGTTCCTCTCGAACCTCACCGAGCCCGACCGCCGTGCCGTCATCGAGTACCTGAAGACGCTCTCCTCCCGCTGACCGCGCCGCGCCCTTGACTCTGGGCGCCCTCGGCCCTTGATTCGCGGGTGCGATGGCACCTGCGACGCCCCGGCTGTCCGAGGACGGGCGCCCGGGCCGCGGCGGCGATCCTCGCCGTGGCGTTCGCGGGGTTCTCGACCTTCCTGGATCTCTACGCGACCCAGCCGCTCCTCCCGCACTTCACGGAGGTGTTCCACGCCTCGAAGACCGCGGTGGGTCTGACGGTGAGCGCGCCGACCGCGGCGGTGGCGCTCTTCGCCCCGCTGTTCGGAGCGTTCGGCGATCGCGTGAGCCGGACGCGCCTCATGGTCGCCTCGCTCGCGGCGCTCTCGCTCGCCACGCTGCTCGCCGCCACCGCCACCGATCTGGCGTCGCTCGTCTTCTGGCGCTTCCTCCAAGGGGCGGCTACGCCCGGCGTCTACGTGCTCGCGCTCGCGTACCTCGCCGAGGAGATCGATCACGCGCTGGTGGGCCGCGCGATGGCGGCGTTCGTGACCGGCAACGTCATCGGCGGCTGGGCGGGACGCGCGATCACCGGCTACGTGGCGCAGCACGCGCACTGGTCCCGCGCCTTCCTCGTGCTCGGCGCGCTCAACGCGATCGGCGCATTCGTCACGTGGCGGTTCTTGCCGCCCTCGCGGGCGCACGCGGCAGCCGCGCCCACGGTGCCGCTCGCGCGCCGCGTACGGGCCCTCGCAACGCCGGCGCTGCTCGTGAACTTCACGATCGGCTTCAACGTGCTGTTCTCGCTCGTCGCGGTCTTCTCGTACGTCGGGTTCTATCTCGTCGCGAAGCCCTTCGAGCTGGCGACCGGCCATCTCTCGTGGGTCTACGCGGTGTACCTCGTGGGCGCGATCGTCACGCCCCTCGCGGGCGGGCTCATCGATCGCGTCGGGGCCCGGCGCGTGCTCGTGATCTCGCTCGCAGCCGGAGCGTGCGGGCTCCTCCTGACGCTCGTGCCGTCCCTGCCGATGGTGGTGCTCGGGCTGGCGGTCTGCTGCTCGTCGGCGTTCGTCTGTCAGTCGGCGTCGACGACGCGCCTCCGCAGCTCGGCGCCGCCGGGTCTACGCTCGCTTGCCTCGGGGGCGTACGTGACCTTCTACTACCTGGGCGGAAGCGCCGGCGGCCTCGCGCCGGGCCTCGTCTGGAAGGCGGGCGGCTGGGCCGGGTGCGTGGCGCTCGTGGTCGTCGTGCAGCTCGCGACGGCCGCGCTGGCGCTGCGCGCGTGGCCCTCGGCCCGGGTGGCCGCCGCCCGTTGACACAGCGTGGCACGCCGAGGGATCGCGGGATCCTGGTGGCCGGAGCTCCCCGCCGGGATCGGCCGGCTTTACACCGGAAAAGGCGAGCGGCACGCAGCGTGCTGTTCATCGATGCATGACCTCCGCCCGCCTCGCCCTCTCCGTCTCCTCGATCCTCCTTGCCCTCGCCGGCGCGTCGGTCGCCTGCAGCTCGAGCAGCGATGACACGGGCACCCCACCCCCCGGCGCCGACGGCTCGACCTCCGACAGCGCAGCGAGCGATGGCGCCACCAGCGACGCCGCCCCGCACGACGCCTCGACCGACGCCGGCGAGGACCTCTACCCCGCGGACACCACCAAGGTCGTGGTCATCTCGAAGGGAGGATTCACCGCCACCGCCCCGGCGGGCTCGAGCTGCCAGCAGAAGGACGACACGTACACGTACATCCCGCGGACCCACGAGCTCTCGTGGAAGCTCTGCGAGCCCGACGACGCCGGGCTCTACGACTACCGGATCGGTCAGCGCACGCTCCCGGCCGCGGCCTACGAACCGCTCGAGGCGGCGATGCACGGCCTCCGCCGCGCCACCGATCCGGCGTGCGGAGCGGACGCGCCGACGCAGTCCATCACCTTCTCGGCCCCCTCGGGCGGCGCCACGTACTTCGACGACTTCTACTTCTGCTCGAAGGACGATCCGACGCCGTACGTGAAGAACCTCGACGACGTGATCGGGCCGCTGAGCACGCTGTCCGCCGCGAAGTGAGCGAGCCTGGCTAGCGGCCGCGCCGCGGTCCGCCGGGCTGCTGGCGCTGCCCGCCCGCCGGACCACCGAAGCGCGGCTTCCTGCGGGGGTCGCCGGTGATCCGGCCGGTGGCGGCAGCGAGCCGGTCGGCGGCGCCCTCCGGCGGCACCAGCGCGTGCGGTCCGCGCCCGATGAGATCGGCGCGGCCCGCCTTCTTCAGGGCCTCGCGCGCGAGCGGCCAGTGCTGCGCGTCCCAGTAGAAGATGAGCGCCTTCATCATGCGCTTCTCGCGCATGTCGCGTGCAGTATACACGGGCTCGCCGGTCAGCGGGTCGAGCCCCGTGTAGAACATCGTGGTGGCGACCGCCATCGGCGTCGGGATGAAGTCCTGCACCTGGCGCGGCCGCATGTCGTTCTGTTTCAGGTACACGGCGAGGCTCACCGCGTCGGCCAGCGTGGAGCCGGGGTGCCCGGAGATGAAGTACGGGACGAGGTACTGGTCCTTGCCGGCCTTCTCGCTCGCCGAGCAGAACGCCTGCGCGAACCGCTCGTAGCTCGCGATGCCGGGCTTCTTCATCTTGTCGAGGACGCCCGCCTCGTTGTGCTCGGGCGCGACGGAGAGCTGACCGCCGGTGTGGTGCTTGGCGAGCTCCTCGATGAACTCGGGGCTGCGCTCGGCGAGGTCGTAGCGAACACCCGAGGCGATGAAGACGCGCTTGATGCCCTTCTCCTCGCGCACCTTCTTCATCAGCTGGATGAGCGGCGCGTGGTCGGTGACGAGGTTCTCGCAGATGCCCGGATGCACGCACGACAGGCGCCGGCACGAGGCCTCGATGCGCTCGTCCTTGCAGGTCATCTTGTACATGTTGGCGGTGGGGCCGCCGAGATCGGTGAGCACGCCGGAGAAGCCTTCCATGCGCGAGAGCTGACGCACCTCGCGGAGGACGCTCTCCTGGCTACGGCTCTGGATGATCCGGCCCTCGTGCTCCGTGATGCTGCAGAACGTGCAGCCGCCGAAGCAGCCGCGCATCGTCACGATCGAGTCCTTCACGGTGTTGAAGGCGGGGATCGGCTCCTTGTAGCTCGGGTGCGGAGCACGCACGAAGGGCAGATCGTAGAGGCCGTCCATCTCGGCCTCGCTGAGCGGCTCGGCCGGCGAGTTGAAGTACACGGCCTCGTCGCCGTGCGGCTGGAGGATGGGGCGCCCGTTGTGCGGGTTCGTCTCGTACTGGAAGGCCTTGGACATGCGCGCGAACGCCGTCTTGTCGCGCACGACCTCCTCGTAGGAAGGGAGCACGACGATCTTCTTGTCGGTGACGAACTTGCTCTGGTCGGCGAGCAGAGGCTCCCACGCGCGCCGGTTCTTCTTCACGTGCGCGGTGCCGCGGATGTCGGTGAGGTCGCTCACCTTCTCGCCGGCCGCGAGGCGCCGCGAGATCTCCCATGCCGGGCGCTCGCCCATGCCGAACACGAGCAGGTCGGCCTTCGCGTCGAGCAGGATCGAGCGGCGGACCGAGTCCGACCAGTAGTCGTAGTGCGCGATGCGACGGAGCGACGACTCGATGCCGCCGAGCACGACGGGCACGCCGGGGAACGCCTGACGACAGAGGTTCGCGTAGACGAGGCTCGCGCGGTTCGGCCGCATGTTCGGCTGGCCACCGGGCGAGTACTGGTCCTCGGACCGCGTCTTCTTCTGGGCGGTGAGCTTGTTGAGCATCGAGTCGAGGTTGCCGGCCGACACGCCGACCCACAGGCGGGGCTTGCCCATCCGCGCGATGTCGGCCGGCGAGTCCCACGTGGGCTGCGCGATGACCCCGACCTTGAAGCCGCGGCCCTCGAGGAAGCGCGCGACCAGGATGGGCCCGAATGCCGGATGGTCGACGTACGCGTCGCCGCTGACGATCAGGATGTCGAGCTCGTCCCAGCCGCGGAGCTCCATCTCCTCGCGGGTCGTGGGGAGGAAGCGAGCGCGCGGATCGCTGGCTCGCTTGTCACGTTGCGGCTTGCGACCGAGCTGCACGAAGGGCTGTTGCGTCACGCGCGCCATTCATGGCCCAGATTCGGCCATGCGGCCAGCTCGGGCATGATATTTCTCGGGAATGTCGTACGGGGAGCGGGCGAAGGTCGCCATCATCGGCGGTGGAGCTTGGGGCCTCGCGCTGGCCGCGTCGGCGGCCCGCGCCGGGTCGGAGGTCGTGCTCCAGACGCGCCGCGAGCACCCGGGCGATCTGCCGGAGGGCGTCCGCGTGGTCCGCGACTCGAAGCAGAGCGCCGAGCACGCGCGGCTCGTCGTCCTCGCGGTGCCTTCCGCGGCCTGCCGCGCGGTCGCGCGCGAGCTCGGCGACCACCTGACCGGCGCCCATTACGTCGTCCACGGGGTACGCGGCCTCGAGGGCGACGACCTCCGGACGATCGCCGACGTCATCCGCGAGGAGACGCCGGTCCGGCGCACCGGCGCCCTCGGCGGCCCGGCGCTCGCACAGGATCTGCTCGCGGGTCTCCCCTCGGTGCTCGTCGCCGGCTCACGCTACCCGGAGGTCAACGAGGCGGTCACGACCGCGTTCGGCTCGCGCGCGCTGCGCATCTACCCGACCAGCGATCTCCGCGGCCTCGAGTGGGCGAGCGCGCTCGTGGGTTGCCTCACCATCGCCGTCGGCTACGCGCAGGCGGTCGACACGAGCCCGGCGCTGGTCGCGGCCCTCATCTCGCGGTCCATCGGAGAGGCCTCACGCATCGCCGCGGCGGCCGGGGGCGAGGAACGCACGCTGCTCGGCCTCGCGGGCTACGGCGACCTCCTCGCCGCCATCACCCAGTCGGAGCGTCCCGAGGTCCTCATCGGCACCGCGCTGGGTCGCGGCAAGGGCCGCGAGGAAGCAACGCAGGCCGCGCCGATCCGCAGCGAGGCGCTCGAGCTGATCCCGCGCGTCGCCCACTGGGCCGACGCACACGGCGTCCGCGCCCCGATCTTCAAGGCGCTCGCCGCGGGCGTCGGCGCGGGGAAGAAGCCGGAGGCGATTCTCACCGAACTGATGACAGCGCCGGTCGAGGTACGTGCTTAGGAGGTACGGGATGAAGTCTGCGTCCGTCGTGCTGGGGGCCACCGCGGCCGCGTCTCTTGCTCTCGTTCTGTTCGCCTGCACCGGCGACGATCCCGCGCCCATCACGCACGAGGACGTCGACGCCGGCTCGAGCTCGGGCAGCTCCGGCAGCTCCGGCAGCAGCTCGGGGGATGCCGCCGCGCTCGACAGCGGGCCGGTCGATGCCGGGGCCGACGCGTACGACGCGGCGGCCGGGTACATGCCGGACAAGGCGATGATCGCCTTCGTGACCTCGGGCCAGTTCGGGGCGCAGCTCGGCGGCCTCGCCGGCGCCGATGCGTACTGCCAGCAAGCGGCGAGGAACGTGAGCCTGCCCGGCGCCGAGGTGGACGGCACGTACCTCGCGTGGCTGGCGAACACGCCCGGGTTCGACGATCCGCTCACCCGCTTCGCGCGATCGACGGGCGGGTACAAGCGCGTCGACGGCCTCATCATCGCCGCGAGCTGGGACGAGCTGACGAGCGGTCAGCTGCGGAACCCCATCGACGTGCTCGAGAACGGCACGACGACGAACGGCATCGTGTGGACGAACGTGGCCACGAACGGCACCGCGACCGGCACGAGCACGAGCTGCGGATCGTGGATGGTCAGCACCCCCGGCGTCTTCGGCGGGTTCGGGTCCGTCGCCGCCTCCGACCAGAAGTGGACCGCGTCGGGGACGGTCGGCTGCGACGGCCTCGCCCGCCTTCTCTGCTTCCAGCAACAGAAGTGAGCGACGGCGCGAATCCCGAATACGTCACCGACGTCACGTACGTCAGGAGCTTCGAGCGCGAGCTGGCCCCCGTGCGGCTCCGCGCGGCGGCGGCGCTCAACGGCTTCGACCCTCCGCCGGGCGAGCGCTTCACGTACGGCGAGCTAGGGGCCGCCCATGGTGACACGCTGCTCGTGCTCGCCGCCGCCAACCCGCAGGCCGACTTCTTTGCCATCGATCTCAATGCCGAGCACGTCGCCTCGGGCAACCGGGCGGCGCGCGAGCACGGACTCGACAATGCCTTCTTCGTGGAGCGGGATTTCGAGGATCTCGAGAACGCCGACCTGCCCATCGAGTTCGATTACCTCTGCGCGCACGGGGTGATGAGCTGGGTCGGCCCGGCCAAGCGGAAGGCTCTCCTCGGGTTCGCCTCGCGTCGCCTCGCCCCCGGCGGCCTCCTGCACGTCAGCTACAACGCGATGCCGGGCTGGGCGGCGGTCGAGCCGCTGCGGCAGCTCCTCGTGAGCGCCGGCGCGTCGGCGGCCGGGAGCTCCCTGGAGCGCGCGCGCCAGGGGCTCGCATTCGCCAAGGCGCTCGAGCAGGCGGGCGCCGAGTACTTCGTCGACAATCCGGCGGCGCGCGAGATGCTCGTCACGATGGAGAAGGCGGGGCTCTCGTACATCGTGCACGAGTACCTGAATGCCCACTGGACTCCGATGTACTTCGCGCAGGTCGCGTGGGAGATGGCCCAGCACGACCTCGGCTTCGCCGGACAGCTCCCGCTCTATCTCAATTATCGAGATCTGGTGATTCCGCCCGCGCTGGGACGCCTCTTCCAGAACGTCACGGACCGGCCCACGTTCGAGAGCCTCAAGGACTACGCGGTCAACGAGTTCTTCCGGCGCGACCTGTACGTCAAGGGCCACGGAACGCGCCGTCCCGACGCCGCCGATCGTTACCTGAAGACGACGACGTTCACGCTGCCCCGCGGGATTCCCGCCGATCGTTCGGTGTCGTTCCCGCACGCGCGGCTCGGGCTCGACGCGCCGATCCACGGGGCACTTCTCGCGGCCCTCGACGGAGAGCCGCGCACCGGCGCCGAGCTCGCGGCCCGTCCCGAGCTCGAGGCCCACGGCGAGGCCGAGGTGCTTGCCGCGCTCACGAGCCTTCTCGTCGCCGACCACGTCGCGGAGGCGCGGGACGGCGCGGCGACCCCGCCGGCGACGGGCCGGGTCCGCGTGCCGCTCGCGTACAACCGGGAGGTCCTCGATCGGGCGCTGGTCAGCGCCGCGCCGCTCGTGCTCGCGTCTCCGCGGCTCGGCACCGGCGTCCCGATCACCGTGGTGCGAGCGGTCGCACTCCGCCTCCGCGCCGAGGTCCCCGCCCACCGGCACGACGCCTGGGTGCGCGAGCACTTCGTGGAGAAGGGCCGGCGCCTCGTCGCGGGCGACCGCGTGGTGGCCTCCGCCGAGGAGCTGCTCGCGCTCGTGCGCGACGAGCTCGCCGACATCGAGCGCTCGCTCCCGCGCCTCGTCGGTCTAGGCGTCCTCGCGCCCGGGTGATCCGATCTCGAAGGTGGCGCAGAGACCGTAGTGGTCCGAGGGCCACCCGGGCTGCCCGCGCAGCCGCGTCGCGTCGAGCGGCCGGTCGAAGAACCGGGCCGCGCCCGTGCAGCGCATCTGCGCCCCCCGGCGTGCCGGTCGCCACCAGATGTAGTCGATGCGCTGGGCGGGCGACCCCGGCTCGAACAGGCGCGAGAGCAGGTTCCCCTCGGGATCGAAGGTGGGCAGGTCGGCGGCGGCGCCGAGATCCTCGAACCCGCCGAGCGTCGTCGCGAGGGTCGCGTATTCCTGCGCGCCGCGCTGGTGGGCGAGGCCGTCGATGTTGAGGTCGCCGCACACGATGAACGGCCGTTCGTCGTCGCTGCACGCCTCGACGAACGCGCCCAGATCGGCGAGCTGCGCCTGGCGGGCCTCGACGCACGCGCGGTCGTAGCCCGCCTGGAGATGCGCGGTCACGAGGTCGACGAGCACGCCGTTCACGTCGAGCTGCGCGTAGAGGATGCCCTTGCGCGCCAGCCGGTCCCACCCCGCGCGACGCCCCGGGAACGTGCGCACGAGCGTCTTCGTGAACGGGAAGCGCGAGGTGACGCCGAGGCCGCTGCCCCGCACCGTCCCCGTCCCGAAGTGGGGACGGTTGTGGTCGCGGAAACGGGACGAGATGGGCGCTCCGGCGCCCGGCTCGCCGATGCCGTCGAAGAACAGCTGCGCGTCCCGCGAGAGCAGCTCCTGGATGCAGAGCACGTCGGCGGCGGCACACTCGCGGAGCACCGCCGGATCGCGGAGCCGCTCGGGATACGGGGCGCGCAGGTGCGTGATCGCCGAGGCGCCCTGGCCCATGCCGAAACAGTTCCAGGTGCTGAGGCGGAGGTTCATCGTGGGAGGTCGGTGTCTGGCGTCAGCGGATGGCGATGCCCATGCGCTCGCGCAGCTTCCCGTATCCCTCTGATGCAGCGAACGCGATGAGGTCGCCACGTTTCGTCTCGTTCGTGAGCTCGCCGATCGGCCGCACCTCGTCCGCCAGCATCCGCAGCGGGACGCGAAGGTCGCCGGCGAGGAGGAGCCCGGCCCGTGCGGCGGTGAGCTCCACGTGACGGATCCAGGCCATGAGGTCGAGACGGCCCCCGCGCGCGTCGAGCCGGGCGACCGCCGCCTCGAGCGCCTCGCGCTGGGCGGCCGAGAGGCGCTGGCCGAGCCCACTCGCCACCTTGCTCTCGCCCTCGCCTTGCGGAGGAACGCTGATCCCGGGGATGACGAGGCGAACCGCGTTCAGCACGAGCGACGAGACGTCCGCGCCCGACGGGAAGAACACGAGCGCGTAGTGCTCCGGCCGGTAGTACGTGAGGTGGCGGCCGGCGAGGAACGCCAGCTGCTGCACGCTCATGCCGGACCGCACCGAGAGCCCGAGCCCGGTGCTCGGGGTCGCGCTCGGGATCGCCGCGATGCCGGTGGTCACGTCGTCGCGCAGGTAGAGGTCGGGGAGCGCGATCCCGAGCGCGCGCGCCGCCCACGTGAACGTGCGCACGACCGAGGCGGTGCTGCCCTTGTCCTGCCGGGTCGCCGGGTCGAGGACCGGGAGCTTCTTCCTCGCGGCGAGCTCCTCGAGGCGGAGGGCAATCGCCGGCTCGGCCACGGCCCGGAGGATGTCGCAGACGATGGGATCTGCACCGTGGGCGCGCAGGCATTCGTCCCACCAGCTCTCCTCGACAGCGGTGGTCGGACGGACCGGCCCCTCCGGGCGGAACTGCTCGATGACGAGCTCGTGGGAGACGTCGGCCGCGCCGAGCGCCTCGAGGCACGTCGCGGTGAGCCACGCCCGATCGGGCCGCTGGGCACGCGCGTGGAGGTCGTGGAGCCGACGATACGTCTGGGCGCGGAGGGGCGCATGGTGAGCCACGATCTCGAGCTCGCTCACCGCGAGCGCCCGATCACCCTTGGCGGCGTAGAGCTCGGCGAGGGCGGCGCGCGACTCGGCGTCGGCCGGCTCGAGCTCGACCGCCCCGCGGAGCGCCTCGATCGCCCCCGGCCCGTCGAGCAGCCGGTCGCGGCGGAGCACGCCGAGCTTGCGGCACACCTCCCACGCGCGCGCGCGGTCCTGCGCGCCGGCAAGGCGGTTGATGAGCCGCTCGTACACCGCCGCGAGCTCGGCCCACTCCTCGCGGCGCGTGCGCACCGCGATGAGCGCGGAGAGCGCCTTGTCGTTCTGCGGGTCCTCGTCGAGGGCGAGCTCGAGGAACGCGAGACCACGCGGCTCCTCGCGCAGGCGTCCGAGCACGACGTCGGCCTGCGCGAACCGGTAGGCCCCGCGCGCCGCGGGATCGGTCGACGCGGCGCACAGGGCATCGAGCACGCCGAGCAGCTTCGGCCATTGCCGCATCGTCGTGAGCAGGCGCTCGAGGCGCGTGAGGATGCCCGTGTCGCCAGGGTGCTTGGCGTCCGCGGCCTCGAGGACGGACGCGGCGCGCTTCGGGTCCTCGCACTCACGCTCGAGCACATCGGCGAGGCGGCACCATTCGGCGGTCTGGTCGTCCTCGTCCTCGAGCACCTCGGCGCGGCGCCGCCGGTACGTGGCGACGCGTTGCCACTCCTGCGCGGTCTCGGCGAGCCGCACGAGATGGTCGATCGAGCGGAGGTGCCCGGGCTCCACGCCGAGCGCCTTCTCGAAGTTGGTCTCCGCCTCGCGCGGCTTGCCCTGGGCGAGCTTCACCTCCGCCACGTCGGCATAGAGCGAGGCCTTGGCGCCCTCGTGGCCGGCGCCGAGCACGAAGAGCGCGCGCTTGTAGTGGTCGAGCGCCGCGTCCCAGCGCTCCTCCTTGCGGGCCTTCTCCGCCTCGGCGAGCACCGGCTCGATGGCCGGCAGCGGAGGCATCGAGCGGGACACCGCCGGCGCGCGCGACGGCCGCGGTCGCTCGGCGGGCGCCGGATCGGCAGGCGGAACGAGCGATGGGGCAGGCGCCGGGACGGGCGGCTCGTCGTCTTCGATCATGCGCCGAGCAGCCTATCGCGCATGCTCCTGACGGGGGCCGGTGGATCTTCTCCCATCCATCGCGCAGCGCGTCGCTGCCGTGACGGGCATGTAGCGGGTCCAGTCTGACGAGAGATCTGCGGGGGGGCGGGAATGTCTTCCGTTGGTCCGGACCGTGCACATACGCTCATCACCCATGTCGGCCCGCCTGCTTCTCGCCGTCGCCTTCGCCACCGTCGCCTCGCTCGGGGTCGCCTGCGGGTCGTCGGAAGACCCGAGCGACGGCGCGAAGCCCGGCGAGGGCCCGGACGCGCCGCTCGACCCCGGCTCGCAGCCGCCCGGCTCGGACGACCCGACCGTCGGCAGCCAGCTCGCGGAGAAGCCGTGGGAGGTCGTCAGCAACAAGGGCGAGACGTTCCTCACCAACGTCTTCTATGCGGACGCCTCGCAGAACGAGCAGATCATGCCGTGGACCATCGACGGCCACACGATGATCGACCGTCTCGTCTATCCGACGCTCGGCAACCCGAACCTCTACACGAAGGCCGACGCGAAGGATGAATTCGTCGCGGTCATGCGCGTCGAGGACGCCGCGTACGAGTTCCTGAACGTGAAGCCGGTCCCGGTCCAGGGCTCGACGCTCTCGCGCCTCCCCGTCACGAACACGCCCGAGTCCGGCTTCGTCTTCTTCCTCGTGCCGCGCCCGGCGCGCGAGGGCAACACGGAGTCGACGCTGCCGATCAACAGCGGCAGCGGCACCAACGTCTACCGCATCTATCCGAACGAGATCCTCGTCAACCCGGTGCCGGCCGACATGCCGGAGAGCCTGAAGGCGCGGAAGACGCTGCGCTTCCTCTTCCGCCAGGGCGCGATGCAGCGCGTCCCCGCCGGCCTCTACGACCTCCGCATGGAGATCCGGAAGGACAACGACTTCTACAAGCCCGCCGGCAACACCACGGGAATCTACGAGTACCAGTACAACGCGGTGCGCGTGTTCGAGACCGAGCCCGAGGAGTACCCGGTCATCAACGTCACCGACACGCAGGTCTCGGTCGGCGACGTGTACGGCACGAAGACGAAGGACAAGCTGTCCGAGCTCGTGCAGTTCCTCAACACGACGACCGACGCCACCATCCAGAAGGCCGCCTTCATCACGTTCAACGGCGACCTCCACAACGGCGGCTCGCCGGCGAGCCTCCGCCAGCGCAGCGTCGCGTGGACGTACAATAGCGAGGCGAAGGCGATCGTCGAGACGCTGAAGTACCTCCCCGTCCCCATCTTCCTGACCGCCGGCAACCACGACGGCTACGTGGCGACCGGCCATGTCCCCAGCGCCGTGAAGGCGCTCGACACGGGTCTCCTCGAGTCCCTGAAGGAGGTCGTCTCCGAGGCGAATCCGAAGGCGTGGCCGGGGTTCGACCAGTCGAAGTACCAGGCGTATCTCGATCAGACCGAGGCCTCCGACCAGCTCGGCGGTCGCCCGATGGACATCTTCACCGGCTCCTTCATGCGCTCCGCGGCAGGCGCCGGCTTCGGCGACGGCTGGAAGGAAGTGAAGCGCGAGGACCGCAACTTCATCCTCTACGACGGCTTCTACCAGTGGCAGAAGACGTACGGTCCGCTCAGCACCTCGTGGAAGTTCGGCAAGAACTTCTACATCTCGCTGAACAGCTTCGAGCTCCGCCAGCACCGGCGCACCGGCTGGGGCATGTACACCGTGAACTACGGCGGCGGCATGAGCGAGGTGCAGATGCAGTGGCTCGATCGCGAGCTGCTCCGCTCGAAGGTCACCGGCGACGACGTCGTGCTCCTCGCGCACCACGACCCGCGCGGCGGCCACAAGAGCGAGGACCCCGGCTACTACTTCGACCAGCTCGACTACTCGGGCATCTTCCAGAGCGCCATCAACTACCTGGTGGCCGAGGTCTTCAACCCGCAGATCTGCAAGCTGCCGCAGTGGGCCCTCCCGCGCGACAAGCAGGACAACTGCGTGCACGACGGCCTGCAGGAGTGGATGCGTCCCGACACGACCTTCGACTGCGCGTGGTCGGAGCAGAAGGACGGGAAATGCAACGCCGCGCAGTTCGACACGACGAAGGGCGGCACGAAGAGCTTCTGGACGAGCGGCGTCGAGCTGATGAAGCGCCTCGCGACGAACACGCAGGTCCGCACCGTCCTGCTCGGCCACACCCACTACAACCAGCTCGAGGTCCTGCAGAACGGTGACGAGCTACTCCCGGGTCAGTTCCCCATCGACGACGCGCGCGCCCAGCTGCTCGCGACGCTCGAGGTGCAGAACCCCATCCGGGCCGCCGCGTTCGCCCACAAGCAGGCGGGCCTCACGATCGAGAACCAGCCGTTCGAGACGAGCTTCCTCCCCATGAACGCGGTCACCCGGCGGAACGACATCTTCGCCGCGCAGATCGCGCCGGTGCTCCTCGGTACCCAGCGCGTGCTCGACGCGCCCGTCACCGGCAAGCCGCGCGAGCTCGTCGTCCTCCGGCTCGTGTCCGCGGCCGACCTGACCGACCAGACCGTGAAGGCGAGCGGCATCACCGCGCTCGGGTTCGCGGTGCTAGACATCACGAAGCACACCGACGTGCGCGCCTACGCGAATCCCCAGGTCAACAAGGCGACGTTCTTCGTGAACCGCGGCTCCAACGTCTTCACCAACGTGAAGACCATCGATCTGGACCGCAACGCGCGGCTCAAGCCGCACGACACGGCGAATCCGATCCAGCAGCTCTACAACTGGTAACGGTCAGGAGAAGGTGGCCACGCAGAGCGCGTGGTCACTGTCCTCGGTGGGCGCGATCGGCTCGACGTGAGGGCCGTGGTAGCGGAGCTGCTCGTTGTAGATCTGGTAGCTCGTCGCGCGCTCGTAGAGACGCTGCGACACGAGGACGTGGTCGATGAGCGAGCGCTCGTCACCGTGGAACGTGGAGTAGCGCTGGTCCTCGTCGAGGAGGTCCGAGGCGGGCTTCAGGCAGTCGGCGCCGGGCATCCCGTAGCCGCGGAGGATCTGCACGGGGAGCGAGTCGAGATGATCGTTGAGGTCACCCAAGACCGCGACCCCGTGATCGGGCTTCGACTTCATGATGTCGTCGACGAGCGAGCGGATGAACAGCGCCTCCGCGGCACGCTGCACGAGGCTGCGCACCGCGGACTCGCCGCGGTCACGGGTGGTCCGGTCCTCGATCTCGCGGCCGTCCTTGGCGCGCTTGCGCACCGGCAGCTTCGACTTGAAGTGCGTGGTGATGATGTCGACCTCGCCGAGGCCGGGCGGCTCGACGCGGACGTGGACGATGCCGCGGCGCAGCGGGATGTGATCGCCGAACGGATCGCGGTCGCCCTCCATGAACACCGGGAAGGGCAGCACCTTCTGCGTGTGGATCTGGGACCAGACGACGGGAAGGCGCGAGAGGATCGCGCAGCGGATCCCGCGCTTGTCGGTGGTGCCCGCGATCGGGGTGCCGTAGCCGAGATCGGCGACCGCCTTCGCGAGGCGTTCGAGCTGCTGCTCCTCGCCCACCTCCTGGAGCGCGACCACGTCGGCATTGGCGCGCCGCAGGTTGGCGGCGATGCTCGCGAACTTCCCGGGGGCCACGCTGCGCTCCGCGTCCGACCGAGGCAGGAAGAAGTCCTTCAGGTTGAACGTCGCGAGTACGAACGCCATGGTGGCGGCCATCCTACGCCCCGCTAGACTACGGGGTCCATGGAGCTCAGTGACGACGCCCTCCGCTCGATCGTTGCCCACCTCGCGCATCTCCGCGCCGAGTACGGTGAGGTGCTCTCGGATCCGGAGCTCGTCGAGCCCACGGGCGAGTACTTCCCCGACGCGTTCGCCGTCGCCCCGGAGGCGATCGAGCAGCTGATGCGCCGCATGCTCACGTACGCGCCGCTCGCCGAGGACCTCGACGTGCAGCTCGCGTTCGTCGAGCCCGAGGACGCCGCGCCGGGCGGCGGCTGTGGAAGCGGGGCGTGCGGACCCGGCGAGACGAAGGCCGTCATGAAGGGCGGCGCGGTCGAGACGCCCGACGGATACGCGGTGATCGTCGCCACCGGAGACGCCGGCGAGCCGAAGCTGCTCACGGCGTCACTCGCGCGCTCGGCCGGCCGGCTCGTGCTGTTCGAGGCCGACGAGGAGGTCGATCCGCGCGTCGAGGGCGCGCTGTCCGAGCTCACCGCCGTCGGGTGCGGGCTCGGCACGATCCTGCTGAACGGCGCGGCCGTCTACAAGAAGGGCTGCGGGGGCATGCGCCGTCATCAGGGCACGTCCCTCGGCGTCGAGGAGCTCGCGCTCGCCAACGCGCTCTTCGTGCGGGCCGCCGGCAAGAAGCCGGCGAGCGTGCGCCGGCATCTCGACGTCACCCAGCGCGAGGCGTTCGACATCGCGCTGCACTGGGTCGACGGTCAGCCGAGGCTCGTGAAGGCGCTCGCCAGCGACCCGGCGTCGCTCGCCGACGGCATCTTCACGCTCGAGGAGAAGAAGGGCCTCCTCTCCCGGTTCCTCGCCGCGCCGAAGAAGGACGAGGACGACGTGCCCGCGCTCACGGCGGCGCCGCGCCCCGCGAAGCTGCGGTCCGAAGCGGAGCTGCGGCGCCTCGCCGAGACGAAGGCGCTCGTGGAAGAGGCGCTGCTCGAGGGCTGAGCACCGATGGCGGTCGTCGCACGACAGCGCTTCACGTTCGCCGAATACGTGCAGCTCGAGGCGCGTTCCGCGATCCGTCACGAGTTCCTCGATGGACAGGTATGGGCGATGGCGGGCGGGTCGCCCGAGCATGCCGGAATCGCCGCGGCCGTCGTCGCGCAGCTCTCCTTGGCGCTCCGCGGCGAGCCTTGCCGGACCTTCACCTCCGACCTCCGGGTGCGCGTGCTCGAAACGGGGCTCGGTACGTACCCAGACGTGACGGTGGTGTGCGGCGCGCTCGAACGAGACCCGGCAGATGCGACGGGAAACACGGTCACGAATCCGCGCGTCATCGTCGAGGTCCTGAGCCCGTCGACGGAGCATTACGACCGCGGCGAGAAGCTCGGACACTACCAGCGGATCGCCTCGCTCGAAGAGGTGGTGTTCGTCGCCGACGACCGTCGTGAGGTCGAGCTGGTGCGGCGTCAGGCCGACGGGGTCTGGGCTCGCAGCATCGTCGGAGCGGGGGCGCCCGCGAGCATCGAATCGCTGGGCTTGTCGCTGAACGTCGACGACATCTACGCCGACCCGCTGTCCACGTAGCGGCGCGCCGGGGCCACGGCCGCGTCAGCCCGCGCGAAGGCCTCGTACGAACGAGCCGATCGCGGCGCGCGTCGCCTCGAACGCCTCGCGGTGCGGGGTGTGCCCGCAGCCCGGGAGCATGACGATCTCGGCGCGTCCGCTCACCTGGCGCGCGATCGCGTCGACCTGCGCGCGCGTGCCGTACGGGTCCTGCTCGCCCTGGAGGCAGAGCACCGGCACCGTGATCGCCGGAAGGTAGCCTTCGAGGTTCCAGGTGCGGAACGCCGGATCGAGCCACGCGTCGTTCCAGCCGCGGAACGCGCCGTCGACGTTGTCGCCGTGGTACCTCGCGAGCTTCTCGCGCAGATCCGTCTCGGCGTAGGCGCGGCGCGTCTTCTCGATGCTCGCGATCGACTCGTCCTCCACGAACACGTGCGGCGCCTCGAGCACGACGCCGGCGATCCGCCCCCGGCCGGCCGCGCCGTCGAGCGAGGCCGCGACCACCGCGATGGATGCCCCGTCCGAGTGGCCCACGAGGATCGCCGACGCGATGCCCTGCTCGTCGAGCAGCAAGGGCAGGAAGTCACGCGCCTCGTCCTGCATGTACGTGAGCGGCCGGGGCAACGCGACCGGCGCCGACTTGCCGTAGCCGACGCGGCTGTACGCGAGCGCCGGCAGGCCGACGTCGGCGCTCACGATCTCCGGGAAATCCCGCCACTGCTCGGCCGAGCCGAGACCCTCGTGCAGGAACACGAGCGTCGGCGCGCCGGGCCCGCCGCGGTGCGCGCCGAAGGTGAGGACCTCGACGTGGGGCGTCGTCATTTCCGCAGCTTGAAGCGCTGGATCTTGCCGGTAGCCGTCTTGGGGAGCTCCTTCGTGAACTCGATCCAGCGCGGGTACTTGTAAGGTGCAAGCTTCGCCTTCACGAAGCTCTGGAGCGCCGTGACCAGCGCGTCGCCGGCGTCGCGCCCTTGCTGGAGCACCACGAACGCGCGTGGCTTGACGAGGCCGTTCTCGTCGGGGTGGCCGACCACCGCCGCTTCGAGCACCGCCTCGTGCTCGCCGAGCGCGCTCTCCACCTCGAACGGCGAGACCCAGATGCCGCCGACCTTGAGCATGTCGTCGGCGCGGCCGGCGTACGTGTAGTAGCCCTCGGCGTCCTGGACGTACCGGTCACCGGTGCGCGTCCACGGGCCATGGAACGCCGCGAGGCTCTTCTCGCGCTGGCCATGGTACGCGATGCAGCAGGACGGTCCGCTCACCCACAGCGAGCCCTCTTCGCCGACCGGCGTGGGCTCCCCCGCGTCGTCGCGGATGCGCACCTCGTAGCCGGGCACCGGCTTGCCGGAGGTGCCGTAGCGGACGTCGCCCGGACGGTTCGAGAGGAAGATGTGCAGCATCTCCGTCGAGCCGATGCCGTCGAGGATGTCGGTGCCGAAGCGGGACTTCCACGCCTCGCCGGTGTGACGCGGAAGCGCCTCGCCGGCGGAGATGCTGGCGCGGAGCCGCGGGGAGCCCTTCGACGTCCTCGAAGCCTCGTCGGCGAGGATCGACGCGAAGAGCGTGGGCACCCCGCAGAAGAGGGTCGGCTCGTGCTTCTCGAGCGCGCGCATGACGGCCGCCGGCGTGGGACGCTCCGCCATCAGCACCGCGGTCGCTCCGACGTGGAGCGGAAAGGTCATGGCGTTGCCGAGGCCGTACGCGAAGAAGAGCTTCGCGGCCGAGAACACGACGTCGGTATCGCGGATGCCCAGCACGCCGCGCCCGTAGAGCGCCGCGGTCTGGACGAGATGCGAGTGGAGATGCACCGCGCCCTTCGGCGCGCCGGTCGAGCCGGACGAGTAGAGCCAGAACGCGACGTCGTCCGAGGTGGTGGGCTCGGGGTCGGTCGCCGCCGGCGTGCTCGGGGCGGACGCGAGCACCGTCTCGAGCTCCAGCTGGTGAACGGTGCGCGACACGCGCGTGCTGCCGTAGGAGCTGGGCGGGCCGCTGTCGGGGCCGCGCGTCGAGCTCGGCGGCGCCTTCGCGACCGGCGACTTGACGACGACCACCCGCGGCGGCTTGGCCATGCGCGAGAGCGCGGGCGAGAGCTTGTCGACGAGCGCGTCGCTCACGAAGAGCGCCCGCGCCCGGCTGTCGGCCAGCATGTAGCCGTAGTCCTCGGACGTGAGCAGCGTGTTGACCGGCACCGGGACGGCGCCGGCCCGGATGGCGCCGAAGAAGAGCGCGACGAAGTCGACCGTATCGTGGAGGCAGAGCATCACCCGCTGCTCGGGCGTCACGCCGAGGGCGCGGATGGCCGCGCAGCACTTCTTCGTCAGCTCGGCGAGCCCCGCGTACGTCGTGGTGCGCCCCTCCTCGACGAACGCGACGCGGTCGCCGCGCCCCTGAGCGACGTGGCGATCGATGAAGTCGACCGCCGCGTTGTACTGGCGGGGCACGTGCACGCGCGGTGCGGTGCCCGGGGAAGCACTCGGCTCGACCGTGGCGTACGAAGTCTCCACGTCCGCGAGTCTAGTCTCCCGGGTGGTTCACGGGAACGAGACGTTTTCCGTGCTGGTCACGGTGCCTGAGGGCGAGGTCGCGCGCGAGACGACCTGGTAGTCGCCGTCCGGCAGGTCGACGCCGCTGTGCGTCGGGAAGTTGCAGTTCAGCGCCGTGTACGTCCCGTCGGGATTCTTGTGGCTGATCGAGACGGTGCCCTTCACCATCGTCGTTCCGCCGCCGGCCTGCGCCACCTCGACGTCGTCGATCTCGAGGCGGTTCAGGGTGAAGCTGTTCGTGCCTCCGGCCACGGTCGGCTGCGTGATCGCGACGCCGTACGCGTTGAGCACGACGGGCGCGTACACGCCCTGGGGCACCACGAAGGACCCGTGCGGGCTGCCGTCGGTGTTCCGCACGTACGCGCTCTGCCGGTTGTCGTACTGGAAGTTGGTGCCGGCCATCACGAAGGTCGGCGTGCAGCCGCCCCCCGACGGCGTCGGGTAGGCCGGATCGTAGGCGTCGAGCTGGACCTGCACCTTGGCGATCGGGAGCACGGCCTCGCCGAGGTCTCCCTGCTTGATGACGACGTCGTGGCGGACGCCGTCGGTGTTCGGCGTGACCCCGATCGTGCCCGCGAGCACCAGCATGGCGAACCCGCCCGGCGTGGTCTGCCACGCCCTCAACCCTTCCAGCGCGCCGGTGCCGACGCCGTCGACGATGAGGTTGACACGGGCCGACCCCAGCGTGAGGGGCTGGTCGAAGCGAACGCGAAGGCCGCCGAGCTGGTGCTGCGTGACCGCCCCCGCCGTCAGCGTCACGTTGAGCAGCTGCGGCAGCATCGTGGCGTCGCTCGACGGAGGAAAGGCGGTGCGGAGCGCGTACGTCCCGGGCACCTTCTCGCGGCGCTCGCCGGGCTTGATGGCGGCCCCGTCGAACGAGAAGCCGTTCAGGAAACCATCGGTCTTGAAGGAGGTCGGCGCGAGGAGGTCGAAGGCGCCGTTCCCGCCCTTCGGCTTGACCTTCTTCTTGATCTCGTCGTCCTGCGTCGCGTCATCGTCGCCGTCGGCGGCGGGGCTGGCGCAGGCCACGAGAGGCAGCGAGAGGGAGCACAGGAGAAGGGCGAAGAGGGAGCGCGAGGCGTTCATGGCGGGTCGTACGGAAGGCCCCCGGTATTCCTTCCCTACATCCGCGCCCCCTTGTGGCAGGATGGAAAGGACCCATGAAACGGAACCCGCCGGAGCCCGAGTCCGAGGAGATCACGCTCTACATCTCGACGTACTACTCGCTCTTGCGGTCGTCCGGCGAGGTGCGGGTCCGCGCCTTCGAGGAGGCCCACGGGTACAGCGGCTCGAGCCTCCACGCCGGCGCGCTCGGCGACGAGCCCGATCTCTCGGCCTTCGCCTACGCGGCGGCCCGTCTTCCGGACGACATGCCGGACACGGACCTCGTCATCCTCGGCCAGTCCCACGAGCTCTTCGAGGCGGCCGGCTTCGACGTGCGGCGCTGGAAGATCGCGAAGACGCGCGGCCGCCGGCGTCCGCTCCGCGTGGACGGCAACGGGCGGCTGGCCGTGTTCATCGCGAGCGCGAGCGACATCGACGATCTCGTTCCGATCGTCACCGCCTACCAGATCGAGTGGAACAAGATCCACGCGCGCCTCCGCCGCGTCGCCACCACGCCCGAGGCCATGGTCGAGGCGACGAAGGACCCCGACTCGCTCGCCGCCGCGCTGGGCGTGCCGGTCAGCGACGCGCAGAAGCTCATCGCCGCTTTCGGTCCGGGGCGCGTCGAGCGCGGCGAGCGCGCGCTCTACGACCGGCCGCTCGACCTCCGCATGCGCATGCTCGCCGCCTCGTACTCGCAGTACCAGCGCGCGGCGCAGCGCTGGTGGAGCGGCATCGAGCCGGCGTACATCAAGCCGACCGAGCCGCGGCGGCCCCCGGTCTACTTCGTCTCCTCGAACACCCACGCGCTCGCCAACCTGGTCGGCGGTTACGCGCGCTCGCACGCCGACGAGATCGTCGCCTGGGCGCGCATGAAGGACCCGGAGGGACTCGGCGACGAGGTCGCTCGGCTCGCCTCGCTCGGCGATCCGGCGAAGCTCGCGCCCGTCCTCTACTACCTGCTGCGCAGCTACATCCACTCGGATCCCGGCACGCAGAAGATGAACGAGGTGCGCGCGTTCGAGGCATCCAAGGGCCTCGTGCACCTCTCCGAGCCGGGACACATCGACGTCGACGCCCAGATCGCCCACATGCGCGAGCTCGACATCGAGCTGCTCGATCCGCGCCTGAGGATGCCGGGCATCGAGCGGCTCGCGAAGAGCGACGCGGTGATCGTCAACATCGACTACCCGCTCGGGATGGCCGCCTACCACCTGCTGTCGCGCCTCGGCCAGGGCGTCGGCGAGGTGCGAGGCATCTACGTGATGGGCAAGGCGGCGACCCTGAACGGGCGCGTCGGCGACGTCATGCTGAGCGGCAACGTCTACGACGAGCACTCCAAGAACACGTTCCTCTTCAAGAACGCGTTCACGGCGCGTGACGTCGCTCCGTATCTCCAGCACGGCTCGGTGTTCGACAACCAGAAGGCGGTGACGGTGCGCAGCGCGTTCCTCCAGAACAAGGAGTACATGGATGCGTTCTACTCGAACGGCTACACCGTCCTCGAGATGGAGGCGGGTCCCTTCCTGAGCGCGACCTACGAGCTCGTGAACCCGAACCGCCTCCCGTCCGACGAGGTGGTGCACCTCTCGGCGCACACCAGGTTCGACGTCGGCATCGTGCACTACGCGTCCGATACGCCGTACTCGCGCCGCCAGTCGCTGCTCTCGAAGAGCCTCAGCTACTTCGGCGTCGACTCGACGTATGCGTGCGCGATCGCGATCGTGAGGCGTGTCATCGAGCTCGAGATCGCGCGCCTCGGGCCGTGATCGCTCAGTGGGCGCTCGCCACGGCGGGCGCGGCCATCGCCTGCTGGACCTTCGCGGCGAGCGCGTCGATGTCGCCCTGGAACTTCTCGGGGATGACGTTGATCTCCTCGCACGAGCCCTGGAGGACGGTGTTCTGGATGACGTAGGCGCCCTGCGCGCAGCGCTTCACGTCCATGCGCACGGTGACGGACGAGCCCTGGGCGGCCGGTCCGACGACCACCGTGAAGCGGCGCACGATGGTGGCCGGGACGTTGCCGACCTGACCGAACATGAAGCCGGTGTCCTGCCACGTGGAGCTGACGATGCCGGTCTGCCGGTCGATGGTCGGTGAAGGATGGCCGTCGGCGGCGAGCGTGCGCGCCACGGTGTCGAGGCCCGACTCCGGCGAGCCGGAGGTCACGAAGGTGGCGGGCTTCTGGGGAGCGCCGCAGGCGGCGACGAGGAGCAGGGAGAGGCCGGCCAGCGAGCGGAAGCGGAGGTTCATGCCCCCTTCTGTCGCTCCCTCGCGGGATCCGTCACCCGCGCGGGACGTTTTCCTCGCGGTCACCCGCGGAGCGCGTCCTCGACGAGGGTGAGCCGGTCCTGGCCCCAGAAGAGCTCCCGGCCGTCGACGACGAAGGTGGGCGCGCCGAAGACGCCCTGCGCGAGCGCGTGGTCGGTGTGCGCGCGGATCGCGTTCTTGATCTCGGGGGTGTCGACGCGGGCGAGCGCCTCGGCGCCGACCGGTCCGCCGCCCGCACACGCGAGGAGCACCTCGGGGTCGGTGATGTCCTGGTCCTCCGCCCAGTACGCGCGGAACACGTTGGCGCGGTAGTCGTCGCGCGCGCTCTCGGGAAGGGCCTCGTGGAGACGGAGCGCCTTCACCGAGCTCGTCGGAAAGCGCGTGGGCATGCGGAACGGCACGCCCCAGTACGCCGCCCAGCGTTCGAGGTCCGCGGCCACGTAGCGGGCCTTCGCCGGAGAGAAGGTCGCGAGCGGCACGTCCGGGCCGCCGAGCGCGCGGAAGATGCCGCCGAGCAGCATGGGCCGCCAGGTCACCCGAGCCCCGGTGCGCGCCGCGAGCGCCTTCACCTGCGTCACGCCGAGGTACGCGAAGGGCGAGGAGAAGTCCCAGTACACCTCGAGGCTCCGCGGCGAGGACGGCGGCGGTACGGCGGACGGCTCCCACGGGCGGCCCTCCACGAACGCGATGCGGTCCTGACCCCAGTAGAGGTGCGCGCCATCGACGACCCAGGCGGGCGCGCCGAAGATCCCGAGCTCGAGGGCGCGGTCGGTGCGGCTCCGCAGGTCCTGGGCGAGCGCCTCACCATCCATCACGGTGAGGATCGCCGCCGCGTCGTGCCCGCAGGCGGTCACGACCTTCGTGATCACCATGCGGTCGGCGATGTCGATGCCATCGACCCAGTAGAGACGGTAGAAGGCCGCGACGACCGCGGGGTCGAGCCCCGCCGCGATCGTGGCGCGGAGCGCGTCGACCGAGCGCATCGGATGACGATCCGGCATGTGCAGCGGGACGCCGAACCGCTTCGCCCAGCGCTGCATGTCGTCCAGGTTGTGGGCAGCCTTCGCGGGGGCGAGCGTCGCCCCGAGGTTCTCGGGCATCCCGAGCGCCTTGAAGACGCCGCCCAGGAGGAACGGCTGGTACGTGAGCGGCACGCCCATGCGCTCGGCGAGCGCCGGCGCCTGCGTCGAGGCGAGATACGCGTACGGGCACGTGTAGTCGAACCAGAAGTCGAGCGACCTCGCGGGCAGCGTGCGACCGCTCTCGAAGGGCTGCATCACGCTCCGTTACCCCGGACGCGGGCGGCCCGGAAGGGTCGCAGGAGAGCTTGGCGCCGAGAATCATTTCCCCGCCAATCCAGGCGGCTCGCCCTTTTCGACGAAACCGGTCACGCGGACAGCCGACCAAGCAGCCCATGAATCGCCTCCACGCCCTCGTTCTGGCCGCGGTTTCCTCCCTCGCGTTCGTGGTCGGCTGCTCGTCTGCCAAGGACGACGCGAACACGATGAGCCTCACCAAGGGTTGCCTCGCCACGCGCTGCGAGCAGCGTCAGAGCGATAGGTCGAGCCAGTGCTCGTCGTGCATGACCGCGTGCTTCGGGGCGAGCTACGACTGCGACGTCGACGCGGCGTGCGACTACAGCTGCAGCGACGACGGCACCGATTGCTCCGACAGCGATCGCAAGCAGTGCGCCGAGACCGGCTGGAAGGCCGAGCTGCCGCCCGGCGACCCGAGCGTCCAGGCCGCGTGCGAGGCGATGGTGGCGAGCTTCAACACGTGCGGCGGCTCGCCCTCGAGCGACGCGCGGTGCAAGCAGTTCGCGAAGGTGGAAAAGCCCGCCACGAAGCCGTACTACGACTGCACCGCGAACCTGCCGTGCGACGCCGACCAGGCCGCGATGGCGGGGTGCGGGCCGGCGCCCACCACCTTCGGAGACGAGCTGTGCGCGCCCGTCTCCGACGACTGCAGCGATCTCTGCAACGACGAGGGGCGAGAGCTCCTGAACACCGGGGGCGGCTGGCTGCGCGAGGACGTGATGAAGGCGGCCATGGACTGCCGCAGCGCCGGCAGCTGCGAGGAGGTGCACGCGTGCATGGCGGCCTGGTGGAAGGCGGTCATCGACTGAACTACGCTCGTCCCCGCGTGGACGTCCTCCAGCACCTGCTCACCGCCCCGCTCGCCCGCGACGTCCCCGAAGACGTCCCGGGCGCGATCGTTTCGAACGCCGCCGAGCCGATCGACCTCGCGCTCGCCGGCGGGCTTGCGAGCGATCGGCTCGCCCACGCGTTCACGAACGGGTACCGCGCGGCGCTGGCGCGGCTCGTACGCGACGTGCCGGGTCGCCCGTTCCCGTGGCGGCTGTCGTTCGCTCACACCGAGAAGGCGGGCGGGCATCCCAGGGCGATCCTCACCACGCTCACGCCGCGCGACGACGGCTCGCTGGTGCTGCACGGCACGAAGACGTTCGCCACGCTGGCGAGCCGCGCCGACGAGCTGCTCGTCGTGGCCTCGCGCGGCGCGAATGCGGCGGGCCAGAACGATCTGGCGGTCGTGCGGGTCGCGGCGGGCGCGCCCGGCGTCACCCTCGAGGACAAGCGGGCCCTGCCCTTCGCCCCCGAGCTCCCGCACGCGGTCGTTCACCTCGTCGACGTCGTGGTCGCGCCGGGCGACGTGCTCCCGGGCGATGGCTACGCGAGCTACGTGAAGCCGTTCCGCACCATCGAGGACGTGCACGTCGTCGCGGCGACGGCCGGTTACCTGATCGGCGCCGCCCGCGCCCACCGCTTCGAGCCGGCGCTCGTGACCGACCTCGTCGCGCTCGCGGCCCTCCTCCGCGCGCTCGCCGAGCGGGACCCGTCGGCGCCGGCCACGCACCTCGCCCTCGCCGGCGCCCTCGCGACGCTGCGGCACGTGCTCGCGGAGGTCGGCCGCGCCTGGGCGAGCGCCGGGGCGTCCGAGGAGCGCGCGCGGTGGGAGCGTGATCAGCCGCTGCTCATGGTGGCGGACGTCGTGCGCCAGAAGCGGACCGACGCGGCGCTCGCCGCCCTCGACCTTCGCTGACGTGCGCCGCGTGGTCCTCCGTTCACGCCGCGCGTGACGGGACGCGAGAATCCCCGGATTATCCGGTCTTTCGCGGATGGCTCGGAGGTTGCTCAGCGCGCTGTCATGCGCCTGCATCTTGCTTCGCTTCTCCTCCTCACGCCGGTCGTGACCGCCGGCTGCATGTCCGTCGAGACGCGCGCCGAAGAGGGGTCGTACGGGCCGATCACGACGGCCTACCCTCCTTCGTCGCCCGAGACTCCGCCCCCCAGCGCGAAGACGCCGTCCACGCCCACCGTCACGCCCGACGCGCCCGCCGACGTCGCCGATCACGCCGAGGTGGTCTACCTGATGATGCGTGACCGCCTCGGCCGCGGCTTCTACTGCACGGGGACGCTGGTCTCCCCGACGCGCGTGGTCACCGCTGCCCACTGCCTCGACACGACGATCATGAAGAGCTGGACGATCCACGCGCCGCTCGCCGCGGGCTCGCCCGTGGTCGCGGGCAAGACCCCGGCGACGTTCAGCAACGCGTACGACGACGTCGCGAACCCGGACATCGGCGTGCTGGATCTGGTGAGCCCGGTCACCCTCGCGCACTACGGCGAGCTCACCGACGTCGGGCCGCGCGTCGATGCGGGCGAGGCGCTGGAGGTCGGCGCGATCGTGCGCAGCGAGGAGGAGCCGGAGGCTCCGCTCATGCGCGTCGAGGCGATGCCGCTGTCCTCGACGACCCCGTACGGCTACGAGCACGGCTTCGGGACGCCCGCCTACACGAAGGGCGGCGACTCCGGCTCGGGCCTCTTCCTCGTCGAGGAGGGCGTGCTCACCCACAAGCTCGTGGCGGTCGCGCGGCAGCCCGAGCCGTCGCGCGGGATCGATCACTCGACCCGCATCGACGCGACGTTCCTCGCGTGGAATGCCACCGTGCCGGGCGCCGCCGACTGACGCTCACGCGTCTCGCTCACGCGTCACAAAATGGCGAAGGAGCCGGATCGCTCCGGCTCCTTCGTCACATACACGCGTCGCTCAGGTGCGGGGAGCCGCCGCGCCGGGCGCGGAGGGCGCGGCCGGAGCCGAGAACTCCCACACGAACGTGGCGTCGCCCTCGTGCTTGTCCGGGGGCGCGATGCCGAGGCCGTTGATGGTGCGCACGACGCAGTCGGACACCGCGGCCGGAGCCGTCGTGTTCGCCTTGTCGACGGCGATGTTCGTGAACTTGCCGGCCTCGGTCTCGACGTTGAACTTGACCGTCACCTTGCCCTGCGCGCCCGGCGTGCCCTTGAGGACGCCGTCGTAGCAGGCGCGGATGTCGTTGCTCTTCGTCTCGAGCACGGCCTTCGTGTCGTCGCGGTACATGTCCGGGCTGCGCGCCGCGAACGAGCAACCGCTCAGCGTGGAGACGGCGGCGGCGAAGCTGATCGTGGCAATGGCGAGGGTCTTCATCACTTCTTCTCCGCGGGCTTCGGGGCAGGAGTCGCCGACGCCGGCGCCTTGGGGGCCGGGGTCGCCGACGACGCGGGCTTCGTGCCGGGCTTCGGCGTGGTGGTGGCCGGCTTCGCGCCGGGCTTGGCGTTCGGGTCGGCGGGCTTCGTGTCGGTCGTGGCGGGGTCGCCGGGCGCCTTCAGGGACTCGGTCTTCGTGTCGACGACCTTCTCCTTGCCGGTGGTCGGGTCGATCTCGACCTTCTTCTGCGTCACGTCCTGCTCGACGACGAGGAACTCGACGCGGCGGTTCTTCTCGCGGTTCTCCTCGGTGTCGTTCGGGGCGATGGGCTTCTCGATGCCCCAGCCCTTGGCGGTGAGGCGAGCAGCGTCGACGCCGTCCTTCTTCACGAGGTGGTCCATGACCGACTTCGCGCGGTCGTCGGAGAGGGTCTTGTTCCGCTTGGCGTCACCCTCGGCCGAGGCATGACCCTCGATCGAGATCTTCTTCACCTGCGGGTTGTCCTTGATGACCTTGGCGATGTCGGCAAGCAGCGAGTCGGACTCGGGCTTGATGATCGCCTTGTTCACCTCGAACTGGATCTTCTCCTTGAAGTCGATCTTGTTGTCGCGCAGCTCGACGCGCGGCGGCGGCTTCGGCTCCTCTTTCGGGGGCGGCGGCGGCGGCGGAGGCGGCGGGGGCGGCGGCGTCCCCACGACGGTGAAGGACTGGGCGCCCGCGAATTGCGTGGTCCCCCCGCAGCCGACGAGCCCGACGAGCAGCGCCGCCGCGGCGATCCGCAGTGCATGGGTGGAAGTTCGTGAAAGCATCGCTGTCATTCCTCTTCGGTAGGTGGAAGCCCCGAGCGGCCATGAAATATCCGGTTTTCTGCCGCACCGTCCACGTCATTCGACGATGAGGCGATCTGCGGCGGGTGCCGAGCGTCACTCGCCGTACGTCAGGAGGAGCATGCCCGTCGCGATCACGATGAGCATCGTGACGACGGTGACCCCCACGAAGACGAGGGCGCGGCTCACGCCCTTCGGCGCGGGACGCGGCCGCCCCGGGGCGGGCGACGGGAGCTGGCCCTGCGCCTGCGCGCGGGAGACCGCCTCGGAACGGCCGGTGTCGATGGCGCTCGCCGTGACGTGGTGGGCGATGGGCACGGGGCCGCTCGGTCGCGGCGGCCCCGTCGGCGTGAGCTGCTGGGGCGTCTGCGGGCCGAAGGACTTCTTCATGCCGAACGACGCCGGCTCGGTCCTCGGGCCCCGCGAGTCGGGCGCGCGGGGCTCACGCTCCATGATGAGCGTGCCGCCGTCGTAAGGCATGTCGAGCGACACCGGAGGCGCCGGGGTCGTGCGGATCGGAGGCGGCGTCGTGCGCGCCGGGGCAGCGGAGGGCCCGGGGCGCGGCGGGCGCGGCGGTGTCGAGGTCACCGGACGAGGCACCGCGGGCGCCTGCGAGGGGGCGCTCGGGCGTCCGCTCGTGCGCGGCGGCTGCGGCGCTCCTGAGGCGGGCGCCACGCCTTTGGGCCGGTCCGTCGCCTCGGCGCCGCCGCGGGCGAGGGTGTCGTCGTCGAAGTCGGCGCCGTGCGCGGGGCCAGCCGATGCCGGAGGGCGCTGACGCCACCGCGCGGACGCGGAGTCGACGAGCTCCTCGGGATCGAGCTCCTCGATGAACATCGGATCCTCATAGAGGGTGGGCCCGTCCGACACGGGCTCGATGTCCGGGATGCTGCGGCGCGAGACGGTCCCGGGCGAGGTCTTGCCGGACACGCTGCGGAGCGCGAGCTGCATGGTCCGCGCGTTGGGCCACCGATCCTTCTTGTCGAAGGCGACCGCGCGATCGACCACGTCGACGAGCCGCGGCGGCAGCCCCGAGGCGACCGCGGCGAGCGAGCGTGGCTGGAGGTTCGCCGCCGCGACGAGCATCTCGGCGGCGCTCGAGCCGGCGTGCACGGGCTCGCCCGAGAGCAGCGTGAAGAGCGTCGCGCCGGCCGCCCAGATGTCGGTCTGCGCGTCGACCTGGGCGCGGTTGCCGACCGCCTGCTCGGGCGACATGAAGCCCGGCGTGCCGAGCAGGAAGCCCGTCGCCGTCACGTCGGGGCGGAAGGCCGAGCGCATCTGCGCGAAGCCGAAGTCGAGGACCTTGAGCCGGCCCTCCTTCGTGACGAAGAGGTTGTCGGGCTTGATGTCACGGTGGACGATGCCCTTGTCGTGCGCCGCCGCGAGCACGTCGAGCAGCTGCTCGCCGACCTCGAACACGTCGGGCAGCGGCAGGGTCCCGCCCTTGCGCACGCGCCGCGTCTCGAGGAGCTCGCCCTCGAGCAGCTCCATGACGAGGTAGGCGTGCCCGTCCTCGCTCGTGTCGTCGTCGATGATGCGGACGACCCCCGGGTGGTTCACCTGGTTCGCGGCGTAGCCCTCCTGGAGGAAGCGACTGCGCGTGTCGGCATCGCGCGAGAACTCGGGATGGAGCACCTTGATGGCGGCGCGGCTCCCGTTGTTCTGGTGGGTCGCCGCGTAGACGGTGCCGACGCCGCCGCGCGAGATCCGCGCGTCGATGCGCCAGCGATCGCGCAGCACGCGCCCGATCCAGCGTCGTCCTTCGCGACCTTCTGCCGAGGGATTCATGACGACGCGCGCGGTCTCCGTCAGCCCTTCGAGGTGATGAAGAGGACCACGCCCACGATGAAGATGGCGAAGCAGACGAAGCCGACGCCGGCGAGGAGCATCACCTGCGGGGTGATCTGGAACCGCGGGGACGGCGGCGCGGGAGGCGCGAGGGGCGCCGGGTACCCGGGTCCGCCGTGCGGCGCGCCGAAGCCGTGCGGAGGTTGCGGCTGCTGCGCGAGCCACGGTGCGGGCGCGGTGCCCGGCTGCTGCATCGAGAGCGGCGCGCCGTACGGGGGGGATGGCCACGGCGCGGCGCCCGGCTGGGGATAAGGATTGCCCTGCCCCTGCCACGCGGCCTGGGGCGCGCCGAACATCGGTGACGACGGCAGGAGCGGATCGGGGATGGGCCCCGCATACGGCGGAGGACCACCATGCAATCCGGCGACGCCCGCCGGGATGCGCGGCTGCGATCCGGGGCGTGGCCCGCCCTGGGGAGGCAGCGCGGGGCCGAGGCTCGCGTAGGCGCTCGCCGAGGCTCCGGGGACCGCCTCGAACGTGCCCGGCGCGATGGCGAGCGTCGCCTCGTCGCCGACCGCTCCCTGCCCCACGACGACGCTCGCCATCTGGGCCGCGCGCGTCGTCTCGTCGCCGTCCTCGGGGGACGAGAGGTCGGGCAGCGGCTCGTCGTCCTCGTCCTTGGCGGGCGGAGGTCCGAGGTCGGGCCGCGAGCCCCGCGCTGCGTTCTTCTCGGCGACGCGCGCTTGCGGCTGCGGTTGCGGCTGCGGTGCCGAGCCGCCCAGCATCGTCGGCCCGTCGTCCTCGTCCTCGTCGTCCTCCGCGGGACCGAAGTCGGGCTCGGGGCCGAAGTCCGGGTCGGTGGGCGAGCCGCGCCGCGACGAGGGCGGCGGGTCGGCGGAGCTCGGCAGCCTCGGCGAGGAGCCGACGCGCGGCAGCGACTTCATGAAGTCGGCGGGGTTCAGGCCGACGAGCGTGGCCTTGGGCGCCATCTTCGTCCCGAGCGGACGTACCGCTCCGACCGAGCCCATGGGCTTCGGTGGGTTGGGCGGGGCCGGAGGGGCAGCGGCCGCGGGCGGAGGCGCCGCGGGCGGAGGCGGCACCGAGATCGGTGACGGGATGTTGCTCTCGAAGGCCGGCGAGGACGTCGCGAGCGTGCGCGCGCCGTCGTCGTCATCCCACGGGCTGTCGTCTTCCTTTTCGTCGTTCACGGAACGTCAGGCGGCAAGAGCAGGCAGGGAACCCCACCGCATCGACGAGGATACCCGGGGCACGACGCCGCGTAGAGCTTTTGCGTACCTTTCTGAGGTCAGCGGAGGCCGAGGCGTCGCCGCAGGCGCCTTGCGCTCTGCCGCGATACGTCGACGCGTTTTCCCGTGGAAAGACACGCCACGTACCCACCCGACCCCACCGAATCGAGCCGCTCGACGTGGTCCAGGTTGACGATCGCCCGCCGGTGGACCCGCTCGAAGGGACCTTTCGGCAGCTTCTCCTCGAGGTCCTGGAGCGTGTCGTCCGTCAGGATGGACCGCGCCGCGGTGTGCACCGTCACGAGCGAGCCGTCGAAGGTGGCGTGCGTCACGTCGCCCGGGCTGACGAGGGCCGCGCCGGCGTGGGTCGCGATGGCGAGCTTGCTCGGCCTGCTCTCGACCGTGGGCACTGCAGCGGCCCGGTCGAGCGAGGTACGTGCGCGAGCGAGCGCCCGCGAGAGGCGCGCATCGTCGACGGGCTTCATCAGGTAGTCGACCGCGCCGAGGTCGAACGCCTGGACCGCGTGCTCGGGATGCGCCGTGAGGAAGATGACGTACGGACGGTCCTCGGGCATCGCGAGCACGGTGTCGAGGCCACTCTGGCCCGGCATGTTGATGTCCAGGATGGCGACGTCCACGTCCTCCTCGCGAAGCCGCGCCAGCACCTCTTCCCCGCTCTCGCACTCGAACGTCGCCTCGATACCGGGCATCTCGCCGAGCAGGCGGAGCACGCGCCGGCGGGCCATGAGCTCGTCGTCGCAGACGAGGACGCGCAGCGGGAACGACATGGCGCGAACGTACCGGTCAACCCGCCGCCGGGCCAGCGCGCCCGAGCAGCGCCCGCGGCACCACCACGACGGCCCGCGTGCGGTCGTCGCCGTCCTGCTCGATGGCGAAGGTGGCGCCCGCGCCGCCGTACGCGAGGGCGAGGCGCCGGCGGACGATGTCGAGCCCGCTGCCCCCCTCGCGCGGCCCGGTGAACGCGCCGGGGTTCGACAGCTCGATGCGCACGAGCTCCCCGACGAGACGCACCGCGACGCGCACCTCGCCGCGATGACGCGCCAGCGGGCCGTGCTTCATCGCGTTCTCGGCGAGCGGGAGCAGCAGCATCGGCGGCACCTCGAGCTCCGGGAGCGGCTCCGGCAGATCGAAGCGCACGGTGAAGAGCGACGGATCACGGACGCCGTGCAGCGTGAACAGCGCCCGCGCGAGATCGAGCTCCTTCGCGAGCGGCCAGGCCTGCGCGGAGATGCCGGTCATCATGGTGCGGAGCATCGACGACAGCTGGAGGATGGCGTTCTCGGCGACGAGCCCGTCCTCGCGGCACCACTCGGCGATGGCATTGAGGGTGTTGAACAGGAAGTGCGGGTCGAGATGGCTGCGCAGCGCAATGAGCTGCGCGTGCTCGGCCTCGCGCTCCAGCGCCTCGCCGCGGGCGCGCTCGCGGCGGAGGTGCTCCTCGAGCTCGATGTCCCGCGCGAGCCCCCAGCCGCCGACCCAGAAGAGCGCCACGCAGACGGCGAGGCTCGGCGTGGACGTGAGGAACGTCCGGCCCGCGCCGATCATCGTGGGTAGCGCGCGCCCGATGCCGAGCACGAGGCTCGCGCCGACCACCGCATACGCGAGCGCCTTGGCGAGGACGAGCAGCGGCGCGTCCACCGCCGGACCATCCATCGGGAAGAGGGACCGCCAGAGCGAAGGGCCGACGAGCAGGAAGCTCCCGCACATCAGCAGCGCGAGCGGCACCGCAACCGCGTCCCGGCTGTAGGCGTCCTGGATGAGCGTGAGCGGCAGCACCACGAGCGCGATCGGAAGGGCCCGACGCGGCGCGAGCAGCCCGCGCACCGTCGAGCGGAGCACCCCCGTCCCGTCGCGGGGCGGCTCGGGTCGTCGTGCGCGAGCGTCGTTCACCGGCTGCGATCCTACCCGCAATTGCGGCACCCTTGCCCGCCGCGCAACGGCCGCGAGCCCGCCCGCATCGGTCCGCGGGAGGCATCATGAAATACAATCTGCTCGGCAGCACCGGTCTCTACGTCTCCGAGCTCTGTCTCGGCACCATGACCTTCGGCGGAAAGGGCTTCTGGGAGGTCGTCGGCACGCTCGGCGAGAAGGAGGTCGAGTCGATCCTCGGCACCTCGCTCGACGCGGGCGTGAACTTCGTCGACACGGCGGACGTCTACTCCGAGGGCGAGTCCGAGATCCTGACCGGCAAGGCCATCCGCTCGCTCGGTCGTCCGCGCGAGCAGCTCGTCGTCGCCACGAAGGTGCGCGGTCGCACGGGCCCCGGCCCGAACCAGGTCGGGCTCTCGCGCGCGCACATCCACGCGAGCATCGACGCGAGCCTGAAGCGCCTGCAGCTCGACCACGTCGATCTCTACCAGATCCACGGCGTCGACCCGACCACCCCCATCGAGGAGACGGTGCGCGCGCTCGACGACGTCGTCCGCGCCGGCAAGGCACGCTACGTGGGCTTCAGCAACCTGCCGGCATGGCTCGCGATGAAGGCGATCGGCTTTGCCGACGCGAACGGGCTCGCCCGCTTCCAGAGCGCGCAGGTGTACTACTCGATCGCCGGCCGCGACATCGAGCGCGAGATCGTCCCGCTGGCGCAGCACGAGAAGATCGCGATCCTGCCGTGGAGCCCGCTCGCCGGTGGCCTCCTGTCCGGCAAGTTCGATCCCAGCAAGCAGGGTCCCGAAGGCGCGCGCCGGTCGTCGTTCGACTTCCCGCCCGTCGACAAGGAGCGCCTGCCCAACGTGCTCGGCGCGCTCCGCAAGGTCTCCGAGGTGACCGGCCTGTCGGTCGCGCGCATCGCGCTCGCGTGGCATCTCACGCGGCCGTTCGTCACGAGCGTCATCATCGGCGCGAAGAACAAGGAGCAGCTCGCCGACAACCTGGCCGCCACCGAGGTGACGCTCGACCGCGAGCTGCTCGCGATGCTCGACGACGCGAGCGCTCTCCCCCCGGAGTACCCGGGGTGGATGGTGGAGTTCCAGAACCGCGAGCCGCGGCTGCCGCCCCGCTAGGCGAACGGAACCTCGGGCGCCTGCTCACGGTACATGGGGGTCTCCCGCCACATCGGCAGCGTGCGCTCGAGCCAGGGACCGTCCGACGCGAAGTGCAGCTGGGGCCCCGCGGCGTTGCGGACCATCATCGTGGGCTCGGCGGTGCGGCGGAGGACCTTCGTGAAGCCCGTGACCTCTTCCCAGCGCAGCGCGCCGACGAGGACCCCACCGTTCTTGATGGCAAGGAGCCGCCGGTTGGTGATCGCCTGCGCGTCCGGCTCCTTCGTCATGTCCTTGAACACCGCATAGAGCATGAAGAGGCCGACGACGAAGGGCGCCAGCAGGACGCCGACCGCGATGCGCGACACGCGCCGGCCCGTGTGGTCGATGCGCCTGAAGTAGATCACGCGCTCGCCCGGCTCGAGCGGTGCTCCGCAGACCCACCGGGCCGCGACCTGCATCCCGTGGTGGGGATAGTGCATCATGCGGACACCTTGCCCGCGATCGCCTCGAGGAGGGCGCGGTCGCCCTGCAGGGCGGTGCGCTGCATGTAGAGGAACATGCCGCGGCGGCCGCCGAGCTCCTCGCCGCCGCCCGCGCGGCCCGGTCCGCCGTGGAGCAGCTGCGGGAGCGCCATGCCCGGGGGCAGCGACTGGCCGGAGACCTTCGACGAGCCGATGACGAGCCGCCCGTGGTACGGCGCGAGCGCCAGCACGAGCGCGCGGATGAACGCCTTGTCGTCGGAGTACGTGCTCGTCACGAGCCCGCCCCCGCCCGCCGCCACGAGACGCGCCACGCCCGCGACGTCGTCGTAGGGCATCACCGTCGCGACGGGCCCGAACACCTCGTGCGTGTGCACCGCGTCGCCGGGCTCGGGGCTCGCGCAGTGGAGGAGCACGGGGGTCGTGAAGAAACCCTTGCCGGGCGGAGCGCCGATGGGGCTCGCCTCGGTCGTCGACCCGAAGGCGATGCGCGCGCAGGACTCGAGCAGCTTCACGCCCTCGCGCACGCCGTGGATCTGGCTGGCCGTGGCGACGGGGCCCATCGTGACGTCGTCACGCGTGGGGTCGCCGACCTTCACCGCCGCGAGCCGCTCCTTCAGCGCCTCGAGCACCGCCTCGACGCGTGCCGCCGGCACGTAGATGCGCCGCGTGGCCGTGCACTTCTGGCCGGTCTTCTGGGTCATCTCGCGGAAGACGTCACCGACGAAGAGGTTCCACACGTCGGAGCCCTCCTCGACGTCGGCGCCGAGCACCGCCGCGTTCAGGCTGTCGGCCTCGACGTTGATGTGCGTGCCGTTCCGGAGCACGCTCTTGCCCTCGCGCAGCTTGCTGGCGGTGCCGCTCGAGCCGGTGAAGGCGATGACGTCCTGCCCGCCCAGGCGATCGAGCAGATCGCCGGAGCTCCCGCACACGAACGAGAGCGCGCCCTCGGGCAGCAGCTTTTCCTCGACGAAGATCTCCATCATGCGATGCGCCACGTGCGCGGTGCTGGTGCCGGGCTTCGTGATGACCGGCATGCCGGCGAGCAGCGCGGTCGCCGCCTTCTCGGCAAAGCCCCACGCCGGGAAGTTGAAGGCGTTCACGTGCACCGCAACGCCCTCGCGTGACGTGTACACGTGCTGGCCGGCGAGACGAGCGCCGCGGCCGATCGCGATGGGCTCGCCGTCGACGAGCAGCGTCGTCGGGCCGAGCTCCGCGCCGAGGTCCGCGTACGCCGCAAGGGTGCCGGCCGCGCCGTCCACGTCGAACTTCGCGTCGCCACGCGTGCAGCCGCCATTGATCTGGGCGATGGTGAGGAGCTCCTCGCGCTTCGCCTGCATGGCGCGCGACATGGCGCGGAGCATCTCGCCGCGCTGCGCGAACGTCATCGCACGGAGCGCCGGACCGCCCTTGTCGCGGGCGTCGGCGAGCGTCGCGTCGAAGTCGATCCCCTCGGTCGACGTCGTCGCGATCACCTCCTCGGTGGCGGGGTTGACCAGCTCGGCGCTCTTGCCGGTGCCCTTGACCCACTTGCCTGCGACGTAGCTACCGAGCTCGATCATGACTCTCCTTTGGTCCCGGCGCTGGGCCAGGCACGATGAATACGAGACGCTAGACTGTGGTGATGCGGTTCGAGGACGACGCCCCGGTCGCGCACGAGCCGCACCGTAGCAAGGCGCCGTTCCGGGCGCAGCCGCCCCGGGCGAAGTGCCTTCGCGCGCTCGTCGCCAGCCGCCCGCCTCGAGCCCATCACCCGGCCGCGGCGAGCGCCGGAGCGGCCGGCGCGCGATGAATGGAGCGAAGCACCGCGTCGACGACGGCGGGCGGCTTCTTCCCCGAGGTCTCGATGGTCACGTGAGCGAGCTGGTACAGGGGCGCCCGCGAGGCCAGCAGCGCCCGCAGCTCGTTCATCGCGCGCGGCCGGTCGCGCATCGGCCTGGCGTCGCCCTGCGCGACGACGCGTGACCAGTGCTCGCGCGGCTCGGCCCTGAGCCACACGGTGCGCGCACGGCTGCGCAGCAGGCCCCAGGTCTCGGGGTCGGTGACGATCGACCCGCCCGTCGCGATGACCATCGCCTCGCCGCGGTCGAGCAGGCGGCGCAGCACCTCGCGCTCGATGCCGCGGTAGTAGCGCTCGCCATGGATCTCGAAGATCGTGGAGAGCGTCATCTGCGCCTCGCGGACGATGAGCTCGTCCAGCTCGACGAAGGGCACCGCCAGCCGCTCGGCGACGGCCGCGCCGATCGAGCTCTTGCCGGCGCCGCGCAGGCCGACGAGCGCCACGATGCCCGGCCCGGCCACGGCTCCCGAGGCGCGCGAGGCCGACGTGAGGAGGTCAGCGCCCGTCGTGCGCAGGCCCTCGGCCACGTCCTCGAGGCGCGCCACCGAGATGTTGCCGTCGCCCGCCTCGAGCTGCACGAGGAAGCGTTCGCTCACGCCCGCGATCGTCGCGAGCTGCCGCATGGTCAGGCCGAGCTCGGTGCGCCGAGCGCGGACGGCGGCGCCGAGATCGCGCAGCAGCTTCGCCCGCGGCGGGGCGCGCTTGGACGGCTTCTTGGATGACGCACTATAGTTCATGTCGACCGAGCAAGGAGCACTATACTACTTGCCCGGGTGGTTGTCCCGGCGTAAGAGAAGTCCATCGCCATGGCCGAGACCACCGCCGCCCACGAGCCCGTCCGCTTCGAGACGCATCCCGACCGCTACGTGCACTGGCGGCTCGAGCTCCCTGCCGAGTACGAGGGCGCGGTCGCCCGGCTCGTCATGGACATCAAGGAGGAGCGCGGGCTCCGCCCCGGCTATCCCCTGAAGCTCAACTCGTACGACCTCGGCGTCGACATCGAGCTCGCCGACGCGCTCCAGCGCATCCGCTTCGAGCATCCCGAGGTCCGCGCGGTCGTCATCACCAGCGGCAAGGACCGGATCTTCTGCTCGGGCGCGAACATCTACATGCTCGGCATGTCGACGCACGGCTTCAAGGTGAACTTCTGCAAGTTCACGAACGAGACGCGCCTCTACCTCGAGGAGATGAGCGCGGAGAGCGGCCTTCCCAGCCTCTGCGCCCTGAACGGCACGGGCTCGGGCGGCGGCTACGAGCTCGCCATCGCGTGCGACGACATCGTGCTCATCGACGACGGCTCGAGCGCCGTCAGCTTCCCCGAGGCGCCGCTCCTCGCGGTGCTCCCGGGCACCGGCGGGCTCACGCGCCTCGTCGACAAGCGAAGGATCCGCCGCGACCTCGCCGACGCGTTCTCCACCATCGCCGAGGGCGTGCGCGGCAAGCGCTCGGTCGAGTGGGGCCTCGTCGACGAGTCGCCGCCCAAGGCGAAGTTCGAGGA
This sequence comes from Labilithrix sp., assembly GCA_028287035.1. The sequence goes on from JAQBQL010000020.1 coordinate 107,909, forward strand.
GGTCGTGAAGCGCCGCGTCGGCAAGCTCGTCGCCCAGAGCAAGCGCCGCTCGTTCCCGAAGGTCACCTTCGGCCCGCTCGAGGTGACGCGCACCGAGACCGGTGCAGAGTACAAGTACGTGTCGATGACCGTCGACCCGAAGGCGCGCACCGGGACGCTCACCGTCCAGGCGCCTTCCTCCGGCAAGGAGCCCACGAGCCCCGACGAGCTCGCGAAGGCGGGCGCGTCGGCGTGGATCATCCAGGCGTTCCGCGAGCTCGACGACGCGCTCCTCGATCTCCGGTTCAATCACCCGACGATCGGCGTCATCGCGCTCCGCACCACCGGCGATGCCGACGCGGTGCTCGCGGTCGACGCGATGCTCGAGAAGCACCAGGACGACGGCCTCGTGCGCGAGGTCTCGCTGCTCGTGAAGCGCGTCTTGAAGCGCCTCGACATGACCGCGAAGAGCTTCTTCGCGCTCGCCGAGCCGGGCTCCTGCTTCGTCGGCACCCTGCTCGAGCTCGGCCTCGCCGCCGACCGCATCTACATGAAGGACAGCGAGGACGAGCCCGTCACGATGGCGACCTCCTGGGCCAACGGCGGCGTGTACCCGATGGGCAACGGCCTCTCGCGCCTGCAGACGCGCTTCCTCGGCGATCCCGAGAAGGTCGCGAGCGTGCTCGCCATCGGCAAGATGAACACGCCCGACGCGATGAAGGCGGGGCTCGTCACCTTCGCGCCCGACGACATCGACTGGGAGGACGAGATCCGCATCGCCTTCGAGGAGCGCAGCGCGATGTCGCCCGACGCGATGACCGGCATGGAGGCGTCCCTTCGCTTCGCCGGTCCCGAGACCCTCGAGACGAAGATCTTCGCGCGCCTCTCGGCGTGGCAGAACTGGATCTTCCAGCGGCCCAATGCGGTCGGCGAGCGCGGCGCGCTCACGCTCTACGGAAAGCCGGAGCGTCCCACGTTCAACTGGAACCGCACCTGAGGATAGCGAAGGAGCACCATGTCAGCCGTCGTCAACGACACCAAGATTCCGAACAACGTCGACCTCTCGAGCGACAAGCGCCTGCAGCGCGCGCTCGAGGCATGGCAGCCGAACTTCCTCTCGTGGTGGAAGGAGATGGGGCCCATGGGGTTCCAGCAGGACGACGTGTTCCTGCGCACCGCCACCAGCGTCACCAGCGAGGGCTGGGCGCACTTCGATTACGTGAAGATGCCCGATTACCGCTGGGGCATCTTCCTCGCCGACCCCGTGAAGGACCGCACGATCGGCTTCGGCGATCACATGGGCGAGCCCGTGTGGCAGCAGGTCCCCGGCGAGCACCGCAACGCGCTCCGCCGCATCATCGTGACCCAGGGCGACACCGAGCCGGCGAGCGTCGAGCAGCAGCGCATGCTCGGGCACTCCTGCCCGTCGGTGTACGATCTCCGTAATCTGTTCCAGGTGAACGTCGAGGAGGGCCGCCACCTCTGGGCGATGGTCTACCTGCTGCAGACGTACTTCGGCCGTGACGGCCGCGAGGAGGCCGAGGCCCTGCTCGAGCGCCGCTCCGGCGACTCCGACAAGCCGCGCATCCTCGGCGCCTTCAACGAGCCGTGCACCGACTGGCTGTCGTTCTTCATGTTCACGTTCTTCACCGACCGTGACGGGAAATTCCAGCTGCTCGCCCTCGCCGAGAGCTCGTTCGATCCGCTGTCGCGCACCACGCGCTTCATGCTGACCGAGGAGGCGCACCACATGTTCGTCGGCGAGACCGGCGTGCTACGCGTCGTCGACCGCACGGCCTCGCAGATGAAGGCGCACAACGTGGAGACCCCGGAGGCCGTGCGCAAGCTCGGTCTCATCGATCTACCGACGATGCAGAAATACCTGAATCTCTGGTATTCGCTCTCGCTCGACCTGTTCGGCGGCGAGATCTCCTCGAATGCCTCGCAGTACTTCGCGACCGGCATCAAGGGCCGCGCCAAGGAGGACAAGTACGAGGATCACTCGTGCCTGAATTCCACCTACGCGATGCAGGTGCCGAAGTACGATTCGTCGCCGTCAGGCCACGGCCGCATCGCGCAGGAGGACGTGCCCATGCGCAATGCGATGAACGAGGTCCTGCGCGACGCCTACGTCGAGGACTGCCAGCGCGGCGTCGACAAGTGGAACCGCGCGATCGCCGAGCACGGCATTCCCTTCGAGCTGAAGCTCCCGAGCCGCCGCTTCCACCGGCAGGTCGGGATCTATGCGGGCGTGACGACCGACACCGACGGGAACATCATCCCGAAGGAGCAGTTCGAGGCGCGCCGGTCCGGCTGGCTCCCCACCGACGAGGACAAGGCGTACGTCCAGAGCCTGATGCAGAAGCCCGTCTACGATCCCAAGCAGATGGCCAACTGGCTGAGCGCGCCGAAGCAGGGCATCAAGGGCCGGCCGGTCGACTTCGAGTACGTCCGCCACGACGTGTGAGGCCCGAGCCTCGATGACCCGTCGCCGGGGTGGTACGCTTGCCTGATGAGGGATGACGGCAGCTACGACTTCGGCGACGCGCGCTTCGACCTCGACGATCCCGCCGACCGCGAGATCCTGCGCTTCATCCTCTCGCAGGCGCTCTACGGCGAGGCCACCGGCGTCTTCTGCGGGAAGTCGCTGTACGCGGCGGGCTCGCTCGAGGCGGCGAAGTTCTACCTCCGCCAGGCGAAGCAGGAGCTCGCGCATCTCCAGCTGTTCGCGGACATCTTCAAGCAGCTCGATATGACGCCGCTACCGGCGCACTGGGTCATCAAGCTGCTGTCCTCGCACAACAATTACTATCCGCTGAAGGTGCTGATGGAGCACGCCATCGGCGAGGGCATGGTCCTCGACATCTTCAAGGACATCCTCCTCCAGACGCTGCCCGACGAGGACCCGCGCGTCCCCCTCATCAAGAAGAAGCTCCGCGTCGTCTGCCGCGAGGAAGAGGAGCACATCGCGTGGGGTGAGAAGGAGACGCGCCGGCTCATGGCCGAGCAGCCGTGGCTCACGACTCCCTATTACGGGCTGCTCGAGCTGCAGATGGCGGTCCTGCCGCTGCTCGTGCGCGCGTTCGAGAAGCGCGCCGGAACGCATCCGGTGCTCGCGCACCTGCCCGGCTTCCTCGAGCACGTGCGGTCGCGCGTCTACCGTCAGGGCAAGGAGCTCGGCTTCGTGCCGGAGCAGCGGCCGTCGGCGGTCAAGCGTGCGGCGGCCATGGGCTACGGGCTCGCGCTGTTCGTGCGGAGCCAGTTCGCGCGCAGCAAGCCGACCCTCACCGAGAGCTACATCGCGGAGCTGGGGCTCGACGGATCGGGCCGCGTGTCGCCGCTCAGCACGCTCGGCGACGAGGACACCCACGCGGTCAGCGGCAGCGACGGCTCGCGTGGTCCGTCCGAGGGCCGCATGCGCGCGAGCGCCTCGTCGACGCCCTCCTGATTGCCCCACGTCACGGCCTCGTCTTCGTGCGCCTCGACCGCGGCGGTGATCTGGTCGCAGTGGAGGCCGATGCCGCGCTCGACGTAGAACCCGTACGTGCGGCACGCGCCGGGGCGCGAGGCATAGACGAGGCACGCGCCCTCCGCCTCGTCGAGGAGCGGACACGTGATGTGGCGCGGGAGGGAGCCGTCGCGCTCGGCGGCGGCGAGGCTCGCGATCCGCTCCGCGACGACCGCCCGCGTCTCCCCGGGTAGCGCGGCGATGCCCTCCGCGAGCAGCTCCCATTCGGCGCGCACCATCCGCGGGACGTCGGCGAGGCGGCGACAGCACGAGTCGCAGCCGCGCCGGCACGGCCACCATTCGTGCTCGGCGGTCGTCGCCTGCGCGCGCCGGTCCACGTCGCCGTAGACGCGGAGGAGTCGCTCCCTCACGCGCCTCTTACTTCGTGGCCTTCGGGGCGGCGCCGGCGGTCTGGGTCACCAGCACGCACACGTTCGACTCGCAGTGCGCGACCTTCTTCATGCACGGGCTGACGAAGCACTGCACCTTCGCGCCGGCGCCGACGCACGTGGGGTCGGGATCGCTCTTCGTGAGCACGCGGCACGAGCACGGGGACTCGCTGCAGTAGCTCGCGAACGTGCGGCAGTCGGCGTCGGTCGTGCACGCGGAGGACTTCGTCGCGGCGGTGCCGACCGGTCCGCCATCGGCGCCGCCGTCACCCGGGGCGGCGGCGGCTGCGGCTGCGGCGTCGGGCGCGCTCGCCGTCGCGACCGGAGGGGCCGGCACCGGGACCAGGGGCGGTACCGCCGTGTCGTCACGCGGAGGCGCCGGAGGGGGCGTCGTCGTGCACGCGAGGACGGGGCCGAGCGATGCGAGCGAGACGAGGGCAGAGAAGAGGGTGCCGGAGAGCTTCATGGCCTGTGACCGCGAAACTACCACGCGTGCCGCGGTCGTGCCTTTCCCTGTAGAGTTGCCCCGTCATGAGCTGGCTGGGCAAGACCACGCTCGATCCCGAGAGCACGGGGCGCACGAGCGCCGACGACGGCAAGGCCGACGCGCTCGCCCTCGTGCTCGTGTGGTCGAAGAACGACGGACCGCGCCTCGGCGAGGTGCTCTTCCCGAAGCACGGGGCGGTCTGGGGTCGCGGCGCGACCTCGGACGTGGACGAGCCGCGGGTCGCGCTCGTCCGCCAGGCGCCCGGGAAGACGCGCCCGGCCGCCGAGCTCGAGAACCCGTTCCTGTCGCGTCGTCAGCTCCGGTTCGACGTCCCCAACGCGGACACGGTGGTCGTCGAGGCGATCGGCAAGCGGCAGCTGCGCGTCGGCGACGCCGAGATGAAGACCACCACACTGCGCGAGGGCGACGTGTTCGCGGTCGACGGCCAGTACGCGTTCTGCTGCATGCGCCGCGTGCTGACGCTGCCCGAGGGCGGCAGCGACCTCGCGCCGGCGCAGTTCGGGCATGCGGATCCGCACGGCATCGTCGGCGAAGGGCCGGCCACGTGGGCGCTCCGGGCGAACCTCGCGTTCCTCGGCAAGCGCAACGCGCACGTCCTCGTCACCGGCGCCAGCGGCAGCGGGAAGGAGCTCGTCGCGCAGGCGATCCATCGCCTCTCGTCGCGCGCCCGGAAGCCCATCGTCGCGCGCAACGCTGCGACCTTCCCTGCGGGGCTCATCGACGCCGAGCTGTTCGGAAACCTCCAGAACTACCCGAACGCCGGCATGCCGGAGCGGCCAGGTCTCATCGGGCAGGCCGACGGATCGACGCTCTTCCTCGACGAGATCGGCGAGCTGCCCTCGGAGCTGCAGGCGCACCTGCTCCGCGTGCTCGACGGCGGCGAGTACCAGCGCCTCGGCGAGAGCAAGCGGCGCGTCGCCGACATCCGGCTCGTGGCCGCCACGAACCGCCCGGCCGAGGAGCTGAAGGAAGATCTCGGAGCGCGTCTCGCCCTTCGCCTGCACCTCACCGGCCTCGACGAGCGCCCCGAGGACGTGACGCTGCTGGCGCGGCACCTGCTCCTCCGCACCGCGGCGCGGGACCCGCAGCTGGGCGAGGCCTTCTTCGAGGGCTGGAACGGCACGCACGGCGAGCCGCGGCTGTCCCTCGACCTCGCGCGCGCGCTGGTGCTCCACGCGTGGACGACCAATGCGCGGGAGCTCGAGGCGCTGCTCCTCCGTTCCGCCGCGACGAGCCGAGGCAAGGACCTCGAGCTCACGAGCGACGTCCGGAAGCTGATTCGCATCCCGACGCCCCGCGACGCGGCCTCGGTGACCGCCGCCGAGATCCGCGACGCGCTCGCCCGTCACGGCGGCGTGAAGGACAAGGCCTGGCGCGACCTGCGGCTGCCGAGCCGGCACGCCCTGCACCGGCTCATGAAGAAGATGAACATCCCCGAGTGAAGGGGATCAGGGAATCAGAAGGAATCCAGTGGAGCCGAGGGGGATCGAACCCCTGACCTCATCCATGCCATGGATGCGCTCTCCCAGCTGAGCTACGGCCCCGTCGAAACGAGGAGACGCTCAATACTTCGCCTTTTCGTGCCTGTAAAGCGTCACGAGAGGGAAGCGCGAATCCCGAGGCGTCTCATCATCTTCTGCAGCCCAAAACGCGAGATCCCGAGCGCCTCGGCGGCGCGCGTCTGGTTGCCCTTCGAGCGCTCGAGCGCCTCCTTCACGAGCTGCGCCTCGAGCGCGTCGACCCGGTCCTTGAGGCCGACGCCGGCGGTCCGGGCGGCGCTCGGCCCCCCGCGGGCGACCTCCTCGGAGAGCTCGGTGACGTCGATGCGGTCGTCGGCGAGCACGAACGCCCGCCGGATCTCGTTCTCCAGCTGACGGACGTTTCCCGGCCAGGGGAAGGCGACCAGGCGATCGAGCGCGGCCCGCGTCACCTTGAGCTTCCGGCCCCCGGCGTGCTTCTGGACGAAGTGCTCGACGAGGAGGGGGATGTCGCTCGTGCGCTCGCGGAGCGACGGGACGCGCACCGACACCACGTTGAGCCGGTAGAAGAGGTCCTCGCGGAAGGTGCCGGCGGCGACCATCGCCTCGAGATCGCGGTTGGTGGCGCCGATGATGCGCACGTCGACGCGGTGCGTGCGCTCGCTGCCGACCGGGCGCACCTCGCCGTTCTGCAGGACGCGGAGCAGCTTCGTCTGCATCGTGAGCGGCATCTCTCCGATCTCGTCGAGGAAGAGCGTTCCGCCGTCGGCGATGTCGAAGAGGCCGGTGCGCGTGGCCGAGGCTCCAGTGAACGCCCCGCGCACGTGGCCGAAGAGCGCCGTCTCCAGGAGAGTCTCCGGTACCGATCCGCAGTTCTCGCTGACGAACGAGCGCCTGGCCCGCGTGCCGTTCTCGTGGATCGCGCGCGCGACGAGCTCCTTGCCGGTGCCCGACTCGCCCACGACGAGGACGGGCACGTCGCTCGCCGTCACGCGGTCGACGAGGCGGAGCATCTGCTGCATCGGCTCGCTCCGTCCCGCGATGGCGTCGTAGCGAAAGCGGGTCCCCTGCCCGACCGCGAGCTCGGCGCGCACCGTCGCGAGCTCCGCCTCGCGCGCCCCGAGCTCGGCAGACAGGCGGGCGCTGGCGCGTTCCGCGCGACGGACCGCCCGCCGGAGGAGCGCCTGATCGCGCGCGTCGGCGATGGCGAGCGCCGCCTGGCTCGCCACGAGCCGCACCCAGCCGAGCTCCGCCTCGCCGAACGCGCCGCGCCGCACGCGGTCGTCGAGGTACACGACGCCGAGGACGTCGCCACGCGCCACGAGGGGCACCGCGAGCACGCTGCGGAGGCGAAGGGCGTGGACCGACGCGTGGAGGTCGCCGACCTGCGCGTAGGCGTCGGTCGCGCAGACCGCCTGTCGCTCGTCCATGGCGCGCACCGCGAGGGTCATGGAGAGCGAGAGCTGCTCGCCGACGAGATCGTGACGGGCGAGGTTCCGGGCGGCGCGCGGCACCAGCTTGCCGTCGGGCGCGCGCAGAAGGAGGAGGCCGCGCTCCACGCCCGTCCAGAGCACCATCGTGTCGAGCACCTGCTCGAGGAGCGGCTTCAGGCGATCGCGCGAGGCGAGCGCACGGACGATCGCGTCGAGCTGCTCCACCTGCGCGCCGCCCATCGCCGAGCGCGTCGCCAGCTCGGGCGCGCTCGCAAAGGCCCACGGGACCGACGCGAGGGACGCGCGGTGCTCGGGCGGGCAGCCTTCACGGAGGGCGTCGGCAGCCACGCGGCGCGCGGTCTCGAGGCGCCGTGCGCGGTCACCGTCACCGATCTCCGCGGCCAGGCGCGCGCCCGCCGCCAGCGCCGGACCGCGTGACCCGAGCGGCGCCGCGACGTCGAGCAGCGCGACGAGCTCCGTGACCGGCAGCGCCGCGCGGGGCGCGAGCAGCGCGCCGCCGCTCGCAAGGACGGACGCGGCCCGGGCTCCCCACCACTCCCAGCGGGCGGCGGGCGAGAGCGTCGCCACCCGGCCCGTGATCGCCACGAGCTCGGGCGCGAGCTCCGTGCCTTCGCCGCCCCACACGAGAAGCCGCGCGGCGGAGCGGACCCGATCGTCGTCGCTGCCGTCGGCGAGGAGGGCGTCGGCACGGCGCACCGCGGCCATGGCCGACGGATCGCCGGGCATGCGCGTCTCGACGATCGCCCAGCTCGCGAACGCCTCGGCGCGCCGGTCACCGATCTCCTGGGCGCGGGCGATGGCGAGGGCGGCCGCGTCGTCGGCGAGGTGCGACGCGCCCACCAGCGCGTACGCCGCGGCGCGGCCGAGCAGCGCGCGCGCCGCGTGGGCAGGTCTTCCGAGGCGTTCCCAGAGGAGGGCCGCGCGGGCCCCGGCGGCGAGCGAAGGACCCGTGGCGCCGGCATCGGCGGCGGCGGCGGCGAGGCCGGTCAGG
>JAQBQL010000039.1 GCA_028287035.1 Labilithrix sp.
TGGGCGAGCGCCGCGGCCCGGGCGCGCTCCTTCGCCTCGGCGGCGGCGCGCAGGCTCTCCTCGTGCGCTCGCTTCTGGGCAGCATGCGCCGCCTCGCGCTCCTGGCGGCGGCGGGCGTGCGCGTCGAGGTCCATCTCGTGGCGCTCCAGGGCGGCGCGCGTCGCCGCGGCGGCCTTCTTGGACCGGCTGCGAAGGAGCGTCGCCAGCGCCGCGAGCGCGACGAGCACGACGGCGATGATCCCGATGAACACGAGCCGCCGCTGCTTCGCGTGGTCCTCGACCGTGCCCTCGCCAGCGCCGATCGACGTCGACCCGATGGAGACGACGGAGGCAGCCTCGCTCTCCCCCGCCGCGTTGAGCCCGGAGCTCGCGAGGAGATCGTCGTACCGCGCCGCGGTGGCGATCTCGACCGCCACCCGCGTCTCCTTCTCGGCCGCCGTGACGACGATCTCGAAGCTGCCCTCGGCGACGTCCTTCGCGGCCGTCACCTTGCCGGCCGCGTCCACCGTCAGGCCGGGCGGCGCCCCCGGGCCGACCTTCCACGTCGTCGGGGTGCGGGTGCCGCAGCCCTTCGCATCGAGCACCGAGGCGCGTAGCTGGAACGTCTCGCCGGCGCGAAGGAGCTTCCTCGAGGGGCGCACCTCGAGCCGCGCCGGAGCGCCGACGACGTCGCAGGCGCCCGGCTTCGGCTCCGGTGCGGGCTTCGGCTCGGCGGCGGGCTGGGGCGGCGGCGCGGCGCTCGCGGCGGGCGCCTCGGTCACCACGTCGTAGGCGCGCGTGCGCTTCACGTCGGCGACGCAGCGCCCGGTCCCGAGGACCACCTCGTAACGGCCGGTCTCGACGAGATCGATGTGCGCGTCGTTCTGGACGATGACGAGCGTGTTGAGGATGGCCTTCCGCGCGTCGTTCGCCGGGGTGGAGCAGCGCGTGCGCCACGTCTTGCCGCCCGCGTCACGGGAGTGCGTCTCGCGCTGCAGCGTCGGCATCGGGTCGTAACAGGTGTTCGACCGGTACACCTTGCCGCCGCCGACGATGGCGAGCTCGTCGCCCTCGAGGCGCACCGTGACGGGCTCGCCGCCGCCCGTCGTGCTCGACGTGGGCGTGGGCCCGCAGCCGTCGGGCAGCCACTGCTGCACGGTCCACTCCTCGCGGAGCGCCCCCTGCTTCCAGCGGGCATCGACCTGGAGGTCGGCCCGCGCCGTCCGTGCGGACGCGACGAACGCAAAGAAGGAGAGAAACGCGACGAAGCCCGCGAGCGCGCGCCCTTTGCGGCCTGCCATCAGGCGCCGAGCATACGCCGAGGAGGCGCGGGGCCCTCGCGGATTTTTCCCCATGAAAGACGGTTGTGTTACCGTCGAGGCGTGAAGGTGTCGACCAACGTCGCTCGACGTTTTGGCCCATTTCTGGCGGGTTTTACCGCCTTCGTCGCCACCGTGTCGGGGGGCCTCCACGGCGCTCGACCCGCGCTGGCCCAGCCAAAGGTCAGCGCCATCCCAGGTGGCAATGGCGACGGGTTCGACACCCACCTGTTCCGCCCAGCGATGGACTCGAAGGGGTTCTTCGCGACCAACGGCTCCGACATCCTCGGCCACAACGACATCAGCCTCGCGCTGGTGATCGACTACGGCCGCAACATCCTCCGCGTCTCGGACCGCGGGCAGGACGCCAGGCAGCTCATCAGCCACTCCTTCCAGGGGACGTTCTCGTTCAACTACGGGCTCGGCAACCTGCTCGTCCTCGGGCTCGACCTGCCGGTCAACCTGATGTCCGGCGAGGCACAGGTGAACCACGCGACGCCCGCGCAGGCCACGCAGGTCGGCCTCACCGCGAGCGGCGCCAACGGCAACCAGTGGTTTTCCGACCAGTTCGACTCGCAGACCATCGGGTTCCTCGCGCTCCACGCGAAGCTGCGCCTCCTCCGCATCGAGAGGGGCTTCGGCCTCGCATTCTCGACGCAGGTCGGCGTGCCTCTCTCCGATGCGCCGCGTGACGCCGGCGCCGATCCCACGGTCTGGGTGTGGCCGCAGCTCATCGGCGAGAAGCGCTTCGGATCGCTCGGCCAGTTCAAGGTCGGCGCGAACGTCGGCTTCCGCGCGCACGGCCCGAGCGACACCGTCATCGACCTCCGCCACGGTCAGTTCAGGGACGGCAACCGCATCACCTACGGCGCCGGACTCGCGTACCGCGTGCTCGAGCCGGTCGACATCGTCGCCGACACGTACGCGACGTACCTGACGAGCGGCGACACCGGGATCAAGGCCTCGAACGAGGTGCTCGGCGGTCTCAAGATCTTCGTCGAGCGGAACAGCTACCTGATGCTCGGCGCCGGTCCGCGCTACACGAGCGGCTTCGAGGCCGCCGACTTCCGGGCGGTCGTCGGCTTCATCTTCGAGCCCTCCATCGGCGACCGCGACGGCGACGGCCTCAAGGACGACGTCGACAAGTGCCCCGACAACCCGGAGGACTTCGACGGGTTCCAGGACGCCGACGGCTGCCCCGAGCCCGACAACGACAACGACGGCATCCTCGACAAGGACGACCGCTGTCCGAACGAGCCCGAGGACCGCGACGGCGATCAGGACCAGGACGGCTGCCCCGAGGGCTCCGACGGCGACCGCGACGGCGACGGCATCCCGGACTCGAAGGACAAGTGCCCCGACGATCCGGAGGACAAGGACGGCTTCCAGGACAAGGACGGCTGCCCCGATCCCGACAACGACAACGACGGGATCCCCGACAAGAAGGATCTCTGCCCGAACGACCCCGAGGACAAGGACGGCTTCGAGGACAAGGACGGCTGCCCCGATCCCGACAACGACAAGGACCAGATCCCCGACGTCGTCGACAAGTGTCCGAACGAGCCCGAGACCTACAACGGCTACCAGGACGAGGACGGCTGCCCGGACAAGGGCTCGGTCATCATCGACGGCAACGCGCTCGTCATCCTGAAGAAGATCAAGTTCAAGACGGCCTCGGCGGAGATCCTGCCGGAGTCGAACGAGATCCTCGACGCGGTCGCGGCGACGGTCATCCACCATCCGGAGTTCACGCTCCTCGAGATCGCCGGACACGCCGACGAGCGCGCGACCGACGAGTACAACCTGAAGCTCACGCAGGACCGCGTGAACAGCGTCATGAACGCCCTCGTCCAGCGGAAGGTCCCGAAGGACCACCTGCGGAGCAAGGGCTACGGCGAGTTCTGCCCCGAGGATCCCGGCCACGACGAGAACGCCTGGGAGAAGAACCGGCGCGTCGAGTTCAAGATCGTGAAGCAGCAGTCGGGGCCCACGGGCGTCGAGCTCGGCTGCGAGAACGCGACCAAGCACGGCGTCAAGCCGGACGCGATTCCGTGAACCCCCTGACGCGTGGAGGGGCGGCCTTCCGCCCCTGCCTTGTCCCGCGCCGCGCGAGGCCTATCCTCGCGCCATGAAGCTTCCTCTCGACGGCGGCTGCCGCTGCGATCGCGTCCGGCTGCGGATCACCGGGGCGCCGCTCATCACGGCTGCTTGTCATTGCCGAGGCTGCCAGCGCATGTCTTCGAGCGCCTTCTCGCTGACCGCGATCTGCCCGGCGGACGCCTTCGAGGTGACCGAGGGCGAGCCGGTGGTCGGCGGGCTCCGCGGTCCGGACGCCCAGCACTTCTTCTGCGCGTACTGCATGACGTGGATGTTCACGCGGCCGGCCGTGCTGCCGCACATCGTCAACGTTCGTCCGACCATGTTCGACGACCGCACGTGGTTCTCGCCGTTCATCGAGACATTCACCAAGACGAAGCTTCCGTGGGCGGTGACGGGCGCGCAGCATTCGTTCGACGAGCTCCCGCCGCTCGAAGCGTATGCTTCGCTGATCGACGCGTTCGCCGCGCGCAGCGGGTCGGCCTAGCGCGGGGCGGAAACGAAGGTCAGGCGCGAAGCGTCCGGCGCAGGCGCGCTGCGACGCGCTCGAGGCGCTCCGACGAGAGGTGCCCGGCGAGGATGAGCGTCGCCATCAGCATGGCGAAGTAGCGCACCGGGCCGAACATGAGCCCGATCATCGCGTGCATCGAGACCGCCGCGACCACCGCGTACGGACGCGTGCGGCGCCAGCCGAACCAGAGCGGCGCGAACGACTCGAGGACGAGCGTGAACACCTGGAACAGCGTCCACGCGAAGGCGGGAAGCGCGTTCGCGAGGAGGAGCGTCACGCTCGTCTGGTAGGTGCTGTGGAGGTGCGACCAGAGCACGTACGGCTGGTGCAGCCAGTCGCCCCGCGCCTTCGCGATGCCCGACGCGCAGTAGATCGTCGGGATCAGGATCTGGAAGAACCGCACCGAGCCGCTCACCACGTGCGTCGGGAGGGGCGCCGCCGGATCCTTCTTCGTGGCGCGCCACGCGTCGATGCCGAAACGCGAGCCGCACGGGGAGAGCGCGAGGGCGAGGCCGATCATCGGGGCCATCTTGCTGACGCTGAAGGCGGCCAAGCGATCCGAGAGGGCCACCCACGCCGCGATCGCCGCGAAGGGGATTGCGGCGCGGCGCGCCTGGTACCCGAGGCTCACCGCGAGGCCCGACACGACGAACGCCGCCGCCATCGTCCAGGCCGCCCAGTCGGGGAGCGATGGGAGATAGAACGGCTGCCGCGGATCGGAGACGCCGAGGTCGGGCACGCGGAAGCCGGCGGTGCCCAGCCACTCGTCGGCGTACGCGATGCGCGACGCCATGAACCCGAGGATCGCGAGCGGCGCGGCGATCCGTACGAGCTCGAGGCGCAGCACGGGGACGGGCCTTTCCAGCCAGACGAGGAAACGGTCGCCGACGAAGGGCCGGCTCACGGGTCGGTCTCCTTCTCGGTGTCGGTGCGGCTATCGCGCGGGCCGGGCTGCTCGCTGCGGTCGTCGGGCTCGGCGGGGACGGAGCGCGGGCCGCACGTGCTCTCGCGCCGCGCGCTCGTCGTCCAGTACCAGGCGTGTCGCTCCTCGGCGGAGTACGTCGGGAGCGGCCGCCGCTCGAAGGGCGCGACGTGCTCGCCGGGCGCGGGATAGGCGATGCGCAGGCTCGAGAAGCGGACGCCCGCGATGGGCACCTCGTGCTGCTCGTTGTAGCGGCGGATCACGTAGTCCTCGAGCGCCCGCATGACGACGCGGTTCTTCCGGTAGAACTGGAGGGCGCGCTGGAAGCGGTTCTCCTTGTTGTCACGATCGATGCGGAAATAAGGGCGAACGTCGATCTCGGTCCAGCGTCGCTCGGTGCACGACCAGCCCTCGGCGCGGTAGTCGATGACCTTCGGCGCCGCCGTGACGAAGAGCGCCGCGATCTGCGAGAAGTAGATCCAGAACCGCGGCGCGAGCCGCGCCGGGAAGTTGCTGCCGACGCCGTCGAGCCACACCGTCGCCAGGTACAGACCGGCGACCGCGATCCACACGCCGCGGAACCGCGAGGTGACGCGGGCAGGCTCGTTCTTCCGCTTCTTCTTCTTCCGCGGCGGCGGGAGCGGGGGATCGTCTTCCTCGGCCACGGCAGCTGGTTAGCACGACCGCTACGGGTCGAGGAGGGCAGCGCCCAGCACGCCCGCGCTGTCGCCGAGCTCGTTCTTCACGATCCGCGTGAGGAGCTCGTCGTTGAAGGTCCAGCGCGCGACCGCGCGGACGCCTTCGTCGTACAGCACGTCGAGGTTCGAGACGCCGCCGCCGAGCACGATGACGTCGGGGTCGAGCACGTTGACGATCATCGAGAGCGCCCGCCCGAGCAGCTCGAGGCGCTCGGTCAGGAGCGGCGCCGCGACGGGGTCACCGGCGGCGGCGAGCTCCGCGATGCGCGCGAGGCCGATGCCGCTGGCGCCGCTCCGCGCCTCGTAGGCGCGCTCGATCGCCGGCCCCGAGAGGAACGTCTCGATGCAGCCGCGGCGGCCGCAGTAACAGGGCGGTCCGGAGGTCGGCTCGAGCGGCACGTGCCCCCATTCGCCGGCGATGCTCTGCGCGCCCTCCCAGGCACGCGCGCGGCCGCCGGCCTCGTCGCGGAGCGTGATGCCTCCGCCGACGCCGGTGCCGAGGATGACGCCGAAGGACACGCGGGCGTCGCGCGCGGCGCCCCAGACCGCCTCGGCGAGCGCGAAGCAGTTCGCGTCGTTCGCGAACGCCACGTCGTCCTTGCCGAGGGCGCGGGCGACGTCGGCGTGGAAGGGACGACCGTTCAGGACCGTGGTGTTGGCGTTCTTGACGAGCGGCACGGCGCTCCGCGAGCCATCGGCGGCTCGCGTGGTGACCGAGCCCGGCATGCTCACGCCGACGCGGGTCGCGGCAAGGGCCGCCGCGTCGAGGCCGGCCTGCGAGGCGACTGCGGTGACGAGGTCCCGCACGCGAAGGACGATGTGGTCGTAGCCGCGATCGCGCTCGGTGGCGACGCGGTGGCGGGCGAGGACCTCGGGCTCGGGGCCGCCCATGCGCACGACCACCGCCTCGATCTTGGTGCCGCCGAGATCGACGCCGATGCGGACGGGGCGGCTCACCCGGGCGAGTCTACACGAGCGGAAATGGGCGCTGCCTCGCGAAGCGCCGCGGCTACGATGAGCGTCATGTCACTCGCGCGCGCGGTGCTGTTGGCAGGGATCGCGCTGGCGAGCTGCGGAGCGCAGGTCCGGCCGGAGACCTCGGCGCGCACCCGGCTCGACGACGGCGCGGCGCTCACGAAAGCGTCGGTCGACGCGGTCATCCAGGCGCACGCCGCGGGGATCGCCGGCTGCTACGAGCGCTTCGCGAAGGCGGAGGGCCGGCCGATGGGCGTCGTCCGGCTCGGCTGGACCGTGGAGCCGAGCGGCGCGGTCGCCGACGTGCAGGTGGTGTCGACGACGCTGCGCAGCACCTCGATCGAGGGCTGCATGCGCGACGAGGTGAGCCGGTGGACCTTCCCGCGCGCCGCCGAACGGAGCGTGGTCGCCGAGCACCCGTTCACGTTCTAGCGGGCGCGCTCACTTGCACTGCGCGTTGCTGGCGAGGCTCGCGAGCGTCGCCTTGCAGCCGACCACGAGGGCGCGCTTTCCCTCCTCGGTCGCCGCCGTCGCCTTCCACGCCTCCTGCTGCGCCTTGAAGCCTTGCTCGGCTGTCGACCGGGCGGGGGCCGGCATGTTCGCGAGGCAGGTCTGGTACTTCGCGATGTACGTGTCGCAGTCGCTGACGCCGATGGTGCCCGCGGGCGGCTCCTCTTTCCTGGAGCAGCCCGCGAGGAGCATCAGCGAAGCGGCGAGGAGCGTCCTCATCGCGCGCTAGTCGGCGTCGACGTCCTCGGAGACGCCGCCCTTCTTCAGGTTCCCGCCCGCGGCCGCGAGCAAGTACGACTCGATGAACGGATCGAGGTCGCCATCGAGGACGCCGTCGACGTTGCCGACTTCATACGCGGTGCGGAGATCCTTCACGAGGCGGTACGGCGCGAGGACGTAGCTGCGGATCTGGTTTCCCCAGCCGATCTGCGTCTTCGTCGCCTGGTAGGCGTTCGCGACTTCTTCGCGGCGCTGCATCTCCTGCTCGTAGAGCTTCGCCTTCACCATCTTCAGCGCGGTGCGCCGGTTCTGGAGCTGCGAGCGCTCGGCGCGGCACACGACGACGATGCCGGACGGGATGTGCTTCATGCGCACCGCGGTCTCGACCTTGTTGACGTTCTGACCGCCCTTGCCGCCGGCGCGCATGGTCGTCGTCTCGAGGTCCTCGTCCTTCACGACGATGTCGATCTCGTCCTCGATGTCGGGCGTGACCTCGACCGCCGCGAAGGCGGTCTGACGCCGGGCGTTCGCATCGAACGGAGAGATCCGGACGAGCCGGTGGACGCCGATCTCGCTCCGCAGGTAGCCGAACGCGTGATCGCCGGCGACCGTGAAGGAGACGCTGTTGATCCCCGCCTCGTCGCCGTCCTCGAAGTCGACGATCTCGGTCTTGTACCCGCGCCGCTCGCAGAAGCGCATGTACATGCGCATGAGCATCTGTCCCCAGTCCTTCGCGTCGACGCCGCCGGCGCCGGGATGGATGGAGAGGATCGCGTTGGCGTGATCGACCTGACCGGAGAGCATGCGGCCGAGCTCGGCCTTGCGGAGACGGGCCTCGAGCGCGGGGAGCTGCGTCGCGATCTCGTCGATGATGCTCTCGTCCTTCTCGGAGGCACCCAGCTCGAGCATCTCGGCGCTGTCCGTGATGTCGCGCGTGAGCTTCTCGATCATCTCGACGGTCGTCTCGAGACCGGAGCGTTTGCGGTTCACCGCCTGCGCCTTCTTGGCGTCATCCCAGAATCCTGGGGCCATCGTCGACTCGTTGAGCCGATTGATGTCGTCCTTCAGCTTCGGGACGTCAAAGATGCCCCCTTAGCGTCGTAAGGCGCTTTTGGAGGTCCTCGAGCTTCAGTCGCGACTCGGAAAGCATGGTCAGAGCAATGGCACGCGCCCCGGGAAGCCGTCAAGCGGCGCCGCGACGCCGCCCGCGAATCTCGTTCGCGTCCGGAGCGCTAGGCTGCTCCGGACCATGCGCTCCTTGCTCGCTCGTGCGGTCCGGCTCGCCCTTCCGTCGGTGCTCGTCGGCCTCGCCTCGTGCTCCGCGCCCGGAGCGCCGCCGCGCGCCGGAGCTGCCTCGTCGGCGCCCGCTCGCGCGGCGGGGCCGGTGGTGTGGACGACCACGCTCGATCGCGATCACCCGCTCGTCGGGCGCATCTGGAGCGCGCGCTCGGCAGGGTTCGCGCCGGAGGCCGACGTGCTCGCGGCGCTGCACGGCTACGTCCTGCTCGGGGAGAAGCACGACAACCGCGATCACCACGCGCTCCAGGCGCGCATGCTCCGCGCGATGGTCGCGGCGGGCCGCACGCCCGTGGTGGCGTTCGAGATGTTCGACACGGACGACCAGGCGGCGATCGATGCGTCACGTCGGGACCATCCGCGCGACGCCGCCGCCCTCGCCGCCGCGGTCTCGTGGGAGAAGTCGGGGTGGCCGCCGTGGAGCGACTACGAGCCCATCGCACGCGTGGCGCTCGACCACGACCTCCGGATCGTGGCGACGGGGCTCCCGCGCTCGCGGATGCGCGCGCTCACCAGGCCCGCGGCGGGGCGCGATGCCGACGGAGGCGCGGTCGAAGCGCCGATCGACGAGGGCGTCGCGCTCACCCACGCGCAGGAGGAGTCGCTCCGCGAGGAGCTTCGCGAGAGCCACTGCGGGCACCTGCCGGAGGCGCACCTCGGCGCCATGATCCGTTTCCAGCGGGTGCGTGATGCGGCGATGGCCACCGCATTGACGAAGGCGGCCAGCGGGAGCCCGGCCGATGCCGTGCTCGTCGCGGGCACCGGGCACACGCGACGCGATCGAGGCGCAGGCGCCGACCTCGCGGCGCGCGACCCGCAGCGCGCGCTCGTGAGCATCGCCTTCGCGGAGGTCGAGAAGGGCAAGGACGACCCGCGCGCCTATGCGGCCCGCTGGAACACGTCTTCGCTGCCCTTCGACTACGTGTGGTTCACGCCGCGCGCGACCGACGAGGATCCGTGCGCGGCGTTCGCGCATTGAAGCGCCGCCGTCACTCCTCGAAGCAATAAAGATGGGCGAGCGTGCTGCAGGTCGACTGGTCCCATGCGGTCCACCCGCTGTTCGGCGCGGTCGTCCAGCCCGTGAGGCCGATGCTCGCGTCGCTCGCGTCGGTCCAGTCGCCGCACACTCCGTTGCTCGGGTCTTCCCCGTAGCGAAGCCCGTTGCTGCCGGTTCCGGTCCAGGCCTCGCCGCTGACCGGCGCCCCGCTCTCGTCGATGGAGAACGGCGCGTCGAGCGTGTAGCCCGGGCTGTAAACGTAGCTCGACAAGAGCCGGAACCACGAGGCTGCGACCTGCACGCCGTCCAGGCGGACGAACGCGCCGTCGTGCGCAAGGCGTGACGTCGGGGTCGCGACCGAGTCGCTCAGCCAGGCCCTGAACGTCTTGCCCGCGAGCGCGACGTTCGTGCTGGCCGCCGCCTGGCACTTCGCGTCGGCGCCGGCGATGCCGCCGAGGTTGCCGTCGAAGGTCTGCGAGGTGGTGAACACGAGTCGCGGCCGGACCGGGAGGACCGGCGCGCACACGTACGCGGTCTGGGTGATCTCGCCTGCGTCCAGCGCTCCGCTGTGGTTGCCATCGACGCCGACGTCGATCTGCAGGCCGCCGAACGCGCAGTGCGTGTCGCCCATGGCGAGCGTCGTGAGCTTGATCAGGGAAGGCGCGCCGTTGGTCCCGTTGACACCCGGCACTCCGGCGTCGCCGGGTGACCCCGCGATGCCGGCCTGTCCCGCGATGCCGGCGCCCCCCGCGGGTCCCGTGGCGCCGGTCGCACCGGTCGCGCCGGTCTGGAACACCACGTCCGTCCACGACCCGCCGATGCAGGCGAGGAGCTTCTTCTCGTCGGCGACGTACGCGACCGTGGCCTCGCTCGCCGCGTCGCACACCGGGAGCTCGCCTCGCGTCCCGACACTCAGCTGAGCGAGCGAAACGGCCGTCGCAGGTCGCTCCGCCGCGCCGGCGCCCGCGTCAGCGGTGCACCCCGTGAGTGCGGCTACCGTCATCGAAGCCGCAGCCGTGAGCACCAGTCGCATCGCGATCGTTCGCATCGTTCACTCCCGAGGAAAAAGGCGGCCCCCACGGCCGAGGTGATGGAGAAGAACGTCGCAGCTGCGCGGAAGCTGAAGGTCCGCCGTGCCGATCGCCCGACGAAGCGGTGTATAAGGAACGGCGGATGCGGCGACCGACTCCCTGGACGTGGTTTTTCCTCCTCTCGGCGCCGCTGCCGCTCGCGACCGCGTGCGCCGAGACCCCCCCGACGCCCGTGACGAACCTCGTGCTCACGCCGCCACCGGCGCATCCGAGCCCCGACCCGCCGCCGGCACGTCCCATCCTCGTCGAGGATGCCGGAGCTGCGGAGGGCGGCGCCGAGGCTGGCGAGCTGCTCGACGGCGGCGGCATGCGCAACCCCTCGTTCTAGCCCGCTGGCTAGAGCGGCTGACCAGCGGGCGGCGGCCCCGCGGTGACGCTCTTCGGGCGGGCCGAGGTGAACCAGCCGCCGGTGAGCACGTCGAGCGTGGCCTCTGCCTCGACGACGCGGAGCGCCGCCTCCAGCTCGTCGCGCGAGGGACGTCCCGGCGGCTCGCGCGCCTCACGCGAGGCGGCCTGGGCGTAGCGCAGCTCGACGGAGGCGCGGCTCCACTGGAAGAGCGCCTCGAGGGTGCGAGCGGCGACCCGCATCCTGGCGTCGTGGTGCTCGAGGCGGAGCCGCTCGAACGAGGGCTCGTCGTCCGCGTAGAGCACCCGATCCAGGCGCCAGGTGAGCCGCGCCTCGAGCCCCACGTTCGCCGCCGTCGAGTCCTTCAGCCGGCTCGTGTCGGTGGAGGCGTCGGTCGAGAGCCGCTGATCGTCGTAGCGGGTCGCCCGCAGGCGCGCCTCCGGAAGGAGCGCGCTCCAGCGCGCCCGCGACACGATGCCGTCGAGGCGCGCGTCGTCGGGCGCCAG
>JAQBQL010000051.1 GCA_028287035.1 Labilithrix sp.
GCTGCACGCGCCGGCGCGGGTCGAGCGGCTCGCCACCCGCGCTGCGCCCGCCTCGCCGCGGCTCGTGGCGGCCGGCGTGCACGCCTTCGCGGAGACGACCTACCGGATCCACGGCGGTTCGCTGCGCGCGCCGCGGTGATCGTCAGCGCGCGCCGGAGGTGATGGGAACGGTCGTCCCGTCGCTCGGGTCCCTGGTGCTCGCGGCGTCCTCCTCCAGGCGCTCCTCGGCGAGCTCGGTGGCGATCGCGGCGGCGGTGGTGGCCGGCTGGCCGGCGGCGCGCTCCGCGAACTCCGCCTCGGCGGCGGCATCCTTCGCGCGGAGCGGCGCGTCGTCGACGTCCTCGCCCGGGAGCTCGACGCGCAGCTCGGCGATCATCATGCGGATGCCGGCAGCGATCGGCAGGGCGAGCAGCGCCCCGAGCACCCCGAGCAGCTTGCCCCCGACGAGCAGCGAGATCATGACCCACGCCGCGGGGAGGCGCAGCACCGTGCCGTAGACGCGCGGGACGATGACGCGGCTCTCGAATTCCTGGTAGGCGGCGAGCACCAGCATCACGATGAGCGCCACGGTCGTGCCCTGCGACAGCGCCGCGAGGGTCGCCGGGCCGCACGCCAGGAAGGCGCCGACGTACGGCAGCACGTCGGCGATCCCTGCGAAGAGCGCGAGGGCGAGCGCGTTCGGCACGCCGGCCACGAGCAGCACGATCAGCGTGAAGATGGTCATGAGCAGCGAGGTGATCGCCTGCCCACGCATGTAGCCGCCAACGATCGTCTGGAGGTTCACGAGCACGCGCGACAGCCGGAGATGGTAGACGCGCGGAACCACCGCGAAGAGCGCGCCGCGCATGCGATCGCGGTCCAGCATGATGTAGAGGGCGAGGAAGAACGCGGTCGCTCCGTACGCGAGGACCTCCACGAGCCAGGGGCCGTAGGACATCCCGAGCTCCTGCGCGCGCCTCTCGACCTCGCTCGGATGGATGGCCCGGACCGAACGCGCGAGCTGGCGGCCGACGCCCGACCCCTCGAGCGCGTGCACCACCTTCGCCTGCGACGCGGGGAAGTGCTCGAACATGTCGCTCACCTGGCGCGCCAGGGTGGGCACCGTGAGCGCCGCGAACCCCACCCCGACGAGGAAGATGCCGAAGAACACGAGCAGGACGGCGCTGGTGCGTTTCAGCCCGCGACGCTCGAGCCGCTCGACGAGCGCGCTCAGCATGCCGACCAGCATCAGCGCGACGACGATCACCAGCAGCACCTGCCAGAGCTGGAGGAGGAGCCAGACGAAGAGCGCCGTGCCGAGGACCACCACCGCGCTCCGGACGGAGACGTCGAGCCGAACGAGCGTGCGCGGCTCCGGCGTCGTGGCCTCGGGAGGCGACGGCGGAGGACGAGGTTCGGCAGCCACGCGGCGCACCGAGCAATAACTCAGCCACGGAGACGCGCCGTCCTGCGGAGGGGATCCCTGCGCACCCTCCGGATTTTACCGGGCATGCGTGGAGCGGCGCGCGCGCAGGACCGCCACGCTCATCGGACGCGTGGCGCACCGCCCCACTGCGTGAGGCCGTGGTCAACACGAGCCGGCGAGGGCATCCTCTCTTCCCATGCTGAAGATCGGAGCCTTCGTCCTGGGCGTGAAGGACATCCCGCGCGCGGTCGCCTTCTGGTCCGCCGCGCTCGGCGCCGAGCCGCGCGAGCCCGCCACCGCGGGATGGGCCTCCCTGCGGTCGCCGCGCTTTCCGGGCGCGTACCTGTCCCTCTCGACCACCGAACGTCCGACGCTGAGCCCCGCGCACTCGCACCTCGATCTGTACGCCGACGATCCTGCCGCGGAGGTCGAGCGGCTCGTGTCGCTCGGCGCCGTGCGAGCCCCGCGCGAGCTGCCGCCGGACGCCGACTACGTGGTGCTCGAGGACCCGGACGGGAACCCCTTCTGCGTGTGCGACTGCAGCCGCCGTCCGGAAGAATTCCGGTAGCCTCTCCGGCCATGCACCACAGCCGATTCGCCTCCGTGATCATCGACTGCAAGACCGGCGACGTCCACGAGGCCGCGAGGTTCTGGAGCGCCGCCTTCGGGCGCGGCCCGCGCAAGGAGCCTCAGGAATCGGGCAAGTACGTGCCGCTCGAGATGCGGCGCGACGAGCCCATCGTCGAGATCCAGGCCGTGACCCACGAGAGCCGCGTGCACCTCGACATCGAGACGGACGACGTCGAGGCCGAGGTGAAGCGCCTCGTCGCGCTCGGCGCCACCGAGGTCGAGCGCATCAAGACCTGGGTCGTGATGCAGGCGCCCACCGGCCAGAAGTTCTGCGTGATCCGCCCGCAGACCCCGGATTTTCCGGCGAACGCGAACCGCTGGGAGTGACCCTGCTCAGTCGCGCGTCGGGCCCGCGTCCTCGCCCACGTCGCGGCGGACGATCTGGCGTACGCGCTTCGCGAGCTTCGTGAGGAGGCGCACGAGGTCACGCATCTCCTGCGCGGAGAGGCTCGCCAGCGCGCCCTTCACGATCTCCATCGGCTCGAGCGGGATGTCGCGGGCGATGCTCGCGCCCTTCGGGGTCAGCTTGATGTGGACGACGCGGCGGTCCTCCTTGGAGCGCTCCCGCACGACGAGCCCCTCGCGCTCCATCCGGTCGATGATGCCGGTGACGGTGCTGTTCTGGGCGCGGATGCGCTCGGACAGCTCGGACAGGGAGAGCTCACCGACCTGCTCGAGCAGCTTCACGACCGTGAGCTGCGGCCCGGTGAGCTCGGCGCGGCGCGCCAGCTCCTTCGTGATCCGGCGGCTCTCGGTGGAGAGGTAGATCATGGTCTCGAGGACCTGATTCACGTCGTTCTTCAGCTCGGGAATCACGTCTGCTGCACCAATACTTTGCATGCGAAATATCGATGATTTGGACGCTGGCGTCAACCGGCTACCATCGGAGGGCATGGCTGGCACGCTGCTGACGCCCCGACTCTCGCTCGAGCCGATGACCCTCGCGCTCGTGGAGGCGTGCTTCCGCGGCGATCGCGCGGCCCTCGAGGACCTCGCGCGCGCGAAGGTGCCGGCCGCGTGGCCCGGTCGGGCGCTGGTCGAGCGCGCGTTCAGCGCGTCGATCGAGTCGATCCGCAGCGACCCGCCGCGGCGCCTCTGGGGCGACCGCCTCATGATCACGCGCGACGAGGGCGAGCGGCTCGTCGTCGGCAGCGTCGTCTTCCATGGCCGGCCCGAGGAGGGCGGCATCGCGGAGGTCGGCTACGGCGTCGAGCCCGCGTGGCAGCGCAAGGGCATCGCCTCGGAGGGCACGCGCGCGGTCGTCGAGTGGGCTATCGCACAGCCCGGCGTCGGCGGCGTGACCGCGACCACGCCACCCTGGCACGGGGCCTCGATCCGCGTGCTCGAGAACGCGGGGCTCGTCCGGGTCGGCACCGAGGACCACGAGGCGCTCGGCGAGGTGCTCCGGTTCACCCGCCTTGCTTCGAGCTCCGGCCGAGGTTAGACGCTGCCGATGCTTCGCCGCCCGCCGTTCCTCGGAGCGTGCTTGTTCGTCCTGCTCGCCGGCGGCGTCCTCGGCTCGGCGCGCGGCCAGACGCCCCCGGCGCCCCCCCCGCCTCCGGCT
>JAQBQL010000069.1 GCA_028287035.1 Labilithrix sp.
CAGCCGCGACCGCTGCGGGCTTAGCAGCGGGAGCAGCCGGAGCAGCCGGAGCCGCCGCGACCGGCATGGGCGGCTGGGCGACCGCCGGAGCGACCGTGCCCGCCGCGCCAGCAGCTGCGCCCGGGAGCGCGCCAGGAGCTGCGCCCGGGACCATGCCCGCCGCGGTGACGCCGAGCGCGCCCGCGAGGCCAGGCGGCAACGCGGACGCCGCCGGGATCGCGACGCCGGGAACGCCGACCTGCTCGCCCGCGGCCGCCACCGGCATTGCCGCGGGCTGCGCTGCTGCGGCTGCCTTCGGCGCGCCGGCGCGTGCCGGATCGACGAACGAGGCGCTCGTCTCCATCACGCCGTCACCGTTGTTGCCCTTCATCACCGCGAAGGCGCCGACACCCACGAAGAGACCGAAGGCCATGAGCGCCACCGCCCACGACATCGCCGGACGACCCGACACCTTGGTGCGCGCCGTGATCGACGTACCCGGCGGGTCCATGCGCGCGTCCGAGTACGGCGCCTGCGCCATCATGAAGTGCGCAGGCATGGACGGAGGCGGCGACGGCATCGCGACACCAGGAACGCTCACCGAGCCCGAGGGCACCGGCCCGTTGTACTGCGCCGCCCACGGACCGCTCTGCTGCGCAGGATACCCGCCGCTCGCGTTCGTGGTGTGGCCGAGCATGCCCGGGGGCGCGGCGCTGGCCGGACGGACGGAGCTCGGAGGCAGCGACCCGTGACCGACGCCCGGCGACGACAGCGGCATCGTCGCGCCACCAGCGTTCGCACGCGCGCCGCCGCTGCTCGCGCCGGTGCTCTCCATGATCTTCGTGTGCTCGGAGCTCGCTCCGTCGGACGGGTGCGGGACCATGTCCGCGAGGTCCTCGAGTAGATCACGAGGCGGCGGCGCCATCAGATGATCACCGTTCCGCTTCGCGGCACGTGCCGCGTCGAGCGTCGCCTTGATCACCGCGGCGGGCGAGATCGTGGTCGGCGACGTGGGCATGCCCATCTTCGACGGAGACGCGGCGGAGCCCGGCGCGCGCTTCACGATCTTCGGGGCGCCGCGCACCACGGTGCGGCCGTCCTCTTCCTCGTCGTCGAGCGCGGCGAACTTTCCGGAGCGGCTCGCGGCGCCATCACCGGGGCGACGGCTCAGCGGCGCCGAGCTCGCGCCCGGAGCACGCAGCTGCGTACGGCCCGAGCTCGCAGCGGCGGGAGGCATGCCGGCCGCGGGCCGCGGCGACGCAGCGCGCGCGCTCTCGAGCGCGCTGTCGATCGCCTTCGACGGGATGACGTTGGTCATCTCGTCGTCCGACAGGGATGCGAACTTGCCGCGCGGTGGCGCGGTCCTCGGGCTGACGGTCTCGGTCGTCACGAGATCGTCCTTCGTGACGACGTCGTGATCCCCAGACTCATCCCCGCGTCCCGGCCGTTTCGTGAAGGGCAGCATATTCCTCCGCTCCGCTTGACCCTGTGCCTCTTGCGAACCGCAAGCCAGCGCAGGACCATCCAAAGCAAAAATATACCCTGCCCGCAGCCCTTCAAAAATAGGAGTGGATCGTTTCAGTAGGACCTTCCCACACGCGCAGCTCAGCCCCCCGCCCGTGACGGCAGAGCGGAGGCGGAAGACCCGCTGGTGGGAAAAGGATCCACCGATGGATCGCCCCCCGGCAGGCGGCGCCGGTGTGGGTTCAGCGGAGCGCGAAGAGCGCGATGCCGCCGCCGACCGCGAGCGCTGCCACACCCACGATGACCGCGATCAGCCAGGGCGGCCGGCCGTCGGGAAGCCCCGCGACGCCCGCATAGTCCTCGGGCCGCAGCGACGTGCGAGGCGCGGAGGCCCCCAGCGGTGCGCCGGGCGCGGCCTGCGAGCCCGGGCCGAAGGTCGCTGGCGGCGAGCTCGGGTTCACCTGGGTCATCGGTGAGGTCGTGCTCGTGGGGCGCGCCGCGAAGGGGTCGGGAGCCGCGAAGGGGTCCTTGGCAGCGGCGACCGGCCTGCCCGATCCGCGGGACGGCATGGGCCCACGCGTCGCCGCCTCGGCGATCTGCTGCGTGAGATCCTGCGCCGGGACCCTCGCCCACGCGCGGTGATCGCCAGCGAGGCCGTACGCGCGGCCCACCGCCGTTGCGAAATCACCGACGGTCTTCGTGCGGATGTTCGGGTTCTTCGCGAGCGCTTCCTCGAGCACGTCGTCGAGCGCGCGGGGGATCGGATACTTGGCGCCCGCGCCCTTCGCGCTCGGCGGCTCCGGATCCTTCGTGAGGATCGCGAGCAGGATCGAAGGCCCGTTGTTGCCGGTGAAGGGCACGGTGCCGGTCAGGCACTCGTAGGTGATGGCCGCGAGCGCAAAGACGTCGGCGCGCGCGTCGAGCGTCTCGAGGCCCTGCGCCTGCTCGGGCGCCATGTAATACGGCGAGCCGATGGTGGTGCCGAGCACCGTCAGCTTCTTCGCGTCCTTGTTCTTGTCCTTGACCGATCCGAAGTCGAGGATCTTGAGGTTGTCGCCCTCGCGGGTGCCGCACAAGAACAGGTTGTCCGGCTTCAGATCGCGGTGAACGAACTGGCGGTTGTGCGCCTCGTCCAGGCCGATCGCCGTCTGGGCGAGCATGCGAACGAGCCGTGCGGGCTCGAGCACCTTCTCGCGCTTCAGGATGAAGCGGAGCTCCTCGCCTTCGAGGAACTCCATCACGAGCAGCCAGACGCCGGCCGCCGCGTCGTGCTGGAAGTCGAGCACCTTGACGATGAAGTCGTGCGGGAGCTGGCTCGAGATCTCCCACTCGCGCTTGAAGCGCTCGAGGGCGACCTCGTCCTTCGACACGTCGTCGTGCAGGACCTTCACCGCGACGCGCGTCTGCGTCTGCTTGTCGATGCCCTCGTAGACGCGGCCCATGCCGCCGTCCGCGACGACCCGGCGGAGCTCGTAGCGGTTGGCGAGCCGGGTCCCCAGGCGCGCGTCCTCGCTGTTCGCGATGGGGACGATGCTCGCGTTCTGCAGCGCGCTTCCGTCCGCCGGACAGAAGCCCGCGTCGTCCGCGAACACGCGCATGCAGGTGGGGCAGCTCTTCATCGGCTCGTCGTCGCGCGGGTCAGTCTACCTTCGTGGCTGCCGTGGGAGGCGAGAAGTAGATGATCCGGTTGCACGAGGGGCACTGCTCGATGAGCGGCTCCCGGCGCAGGCGATGATACAGCTGCGGGGGCAGCGCCATGTTGCACCGGTTACAGGTGCCGTCCGACGTCTGCGCGATGGCCGTCCCGCGCTTTCCTTTGATCTGCTCGTAGCGGCGATAGAGGATCGGCGGGAGCTTCTTGACGAGGGCCTCGCGGCCACCGCCCGCGTGGCTCTTGTCCTTCTCCAGCTTCGACACCTTCGCCTTGATGTCGCCTTCCTTGGCGGCGAGCTCGGCGGAGAGGCGCTTGTGCTCCACCTCCGTCGCCTCGACCGCGGTGCGGATCGCGGCGTTCGACTCGTCGAGGCGCGTGATCTCGTCCTCGCGATCGCGAACGAGCTTGCGGAGCTCCTCGAGCTCACGCTGCGCCGCGTTCGTCTCGCGCTCGGTACGCGACCGGTTCAGCTTCTCGCGCGAGTGCTCGATCTGCGAGCCCATCGTGCGTAGGTCGATCGTGAGATCGTTTCGCTGTTTGTCGGCCGCCGCCACCGCGGCCCGGTCGATCGTGAGTCTCTCGTCCAGACCCTTCAAGCTCCCCTTGAGAGAGCTGAGGACGCTCCGTTCTTCGGTGAGCTTCTCTTCGAGGGCTTTCACCTCGGCGTCCATCGCCGCCAGCTGCTCCAGGGCGCCAATCTGCTCGCGAATGCCGTCAGTGCTCAACCGCTCTCTCCTTCTCGTCCCCTCAAGATGTGTCGTGGGCCCACCTGGGTTCGAACCAGGAACAACCCGGTTATGAGCCGGGGGCTCTGACCGATTGAGCTATAGGCCCCGCTCGTCACACGCTCCGTCACGAAAAAAACCTAGTCGAACCACGCCGCGGAAGGAAGAGGCACGTCGCGTGCATCGTGCGACGGCGCCCCGGGCAGCTCATCGGCACGTGAACCGGCGTAGCTCCGCGCCGCCCGCCGGCGTCGTCGCAACGGCAAAGAGGCTGTCCGGCGGGGCGAGACCGAGCACCCTCGCGGCGTCGAGGACCGGCTCCGCCGTGGTGGGCCCCGCGGCGGCGAGGGCAGGACCCAGGGGCAAGAGGTGCGCGTGCTCGTCACGGTCGAGGAACGCGAGGAAGTGTCCGCCGTCCCGGACGAGCAGGTCGGCGAGCGCATGGCCGATGCCTCCGTCGACCACGTCGGTGCCCTCGATGCGCTCGCCGTCCACCGTGAACCGGACGATGCGCTCGCCCGCATTCTCGACGTGGGCGGTCTCGTCCTGCGCGAGGACCACCACCTGGTCGCCCGAGCGAACGAGGTCGAACGACGCGACGTGCCCGCGCTCCGGTGACACGCGGCGCACCGGCGAGGTCGCCTCGCCCTTCGCGTCGAGCGCCACGATCTCCACCCAGCGGAACGCGCGCCGCTCGGCGAGCGCCTCCACTGCGGAGGCCGCTCCGCCATCCTCGGTCGCCTCGTTGCGCCGCGCGATCCACGCGAGCCAGTACCCGCCGGCGCGCGCGAGGAGCCGCGGGGCCTCCGCATCGGACCGGTCCGGCGAGGCGATGCGCGCGGTCGCCCCGGTCGCGAGGAGCTGCACCTTCACCACGCCGCGGTCGACGAGGAGCTGCTGCGGGAGCGGGGGCGCGTCCTCGTCCCACGCGACGAGCCCGGGACCGTCGCTCGTCGTCCAGGCGATGTCGTACGCGAGCGACTCGTCGGCCTGCTGGACGACCGTCGCCTCGGGCCTGACGCCGCCCGCCTCGAGGCGCGCGACCTCGAGGCGGCGCGTGCTCGCGCCTGCGCTGCCGCCGTCGCCTTCCCCCGCGCGGCGGCGCGCGTACGAGCTCACGACGACCGTGCCGCCGCGGAGCCGCGGTGACGGCGGCGGATCATCGCCCGGCGCCGCGCCGAGCGGCGTCACGTCGAGCCGCGACAGATCGAGCGGGACGCGGAGCACTCCGGCGGTCCGCTGTCCGCCTTCCCGCCTCACGATGCCCGCGACGAGCGCGTCGCCGGTGAGGACCGCGTCACCGACGACGACGTCCTCTCCGGGGACCACGAGCTTCTCGCCGGACGCACGGCAGCGCGGGAGGAGCTCGGCGACCGCTGCCGGTGACGAGGCCCGCGGCGCCGGAGCGCTCACCGGCGGCGCCGGACCGGCTCCGCTGTCGCCCTTCCCGCAGCCCCCGCAGCCGGCGAGGCCCGCCGCGGCCACGAGCACGGCGAGCGGGGCACGGACCCTCATCGACCTTGCGCGAGCCGGACCTGCGGCGCGTCGACGAAGCCGTCGATGACCTCGAGCGCGAGCTCGTACCGCTCGAAGGGCGGCATGATGTACGCGCCGGCCACGCGGTCGCGCACCGACGCGAGCATCTCGCGGGCGATCTTCACGCCCTCTTGCCGGGCCGAGGCGCCGCTGCCGGCCTTCCGCATGCGCTCGCGCACCGCGTCGGGGACCTGCATCCCGGGGACCTCGTTGTGGAGGAACTCGGCGTTGCGATGGCTGGCGAGCGGCAGGAGCCCGACGAGCACCGGCATGCCGAGCGGCGCGATGTCGTCGAGGAAACGCTCGAGCACCTGCGGATCGTAGACGGGCTGGGTCATCACGATCTCGGCGCCCGCTTCCTTCTTCATGCGGAGGCGCCCGAGCTCGCGCTCGTAGTTCAGCGCCGCCGGCTCGGCGCCCGTCGCGAGCACGAAGGCGGTGCCGGCGCCGAGCGGCTTGCCCGACGGATCGATGCCGCGGTTGAGACGCGCCGCGAGCTTGAGGATGCCGATCGAGTCGAGGTCGTAGACCGCCGATGCGTCGGGAAAGTCGCCCATCTTCGGCGGATCGCCGGTGATGACCACGAGGTTCCGGACCCCCATCTCGTGCGCGCCGAGCAGATGCGCGAGCGTCGCGAGGAGGTTCCGGTCGCGGCCGCACACGTGCAGGATCGTCTCGACGCCGGCCTCCTGCAGGCGGAGCGCCAGCGCGAGGTTGCCCATGCGCGCCTGGGCCCGCGCCCCGTCGGCGATGTTGACGACGTCGACGCCGCCCGCCTTCAGCATGCGCGCCGCTGCGATCGACTTCGTGAGGTCGAGACCGATCGGCGGGTTCACCTCGACGGACACGACGAACTTCTTGTCGGCGATCTTCGCGGCGAGGCTGCTGCGGCTGCCGAACGGCGTGAGGCACGCCGCGCCGGGGTTCTCGTCCGTCTCCGGATCCCCCGACCACGTCGCGAACGTCTCGCTGCCCGCGCCGAGCACCTCCGAGTCGGGACCGTTCGAGCCCTTCGCGTCCGCCGAGCCGACCATGCGGGCCGCCGCGGCGATGCGCTTGATGTGCTCGGGGGTCGTGCCGCAGCAGCCGCCCACGAGCTTCACGCCGAGCTTGTACATCCGGCGCGCGTAGATCCCGAAGTACTCGGGCGTGGACACGTAGACGAGCCGCTCGTCGACGCGGCGCGGGAGGCCGGCGTTCGGCGCGGCCCACACCGGGAGCTTCGTCTCGAGCATCTGCTGCGTCGCTTCGAGCACGTTCATCGGGCCGTCGCAGCAGTTGACGCCGACCACGCTCGCGCCCCACTCCTTCATGAGGCGGGCGATCTCGGCCGAGCTGGTGCCGTCGGCCATGCGCTGGTGCTCGTCGACGGAGGCCGAGCCGATGACCGGCACCTTGCCGCCGCTCGCGGCGACCGCGCTCTCGACGGCGGCGCGGAGCTCGTTGGTCTGGCGGAACGTCTCGCATACGATCGCGTCGACGCCCTCGGCGACGAGCGCCCGCGCCTGCTCGGAGATCGCGCCCCGCACCTTGTCGAGATCCTGCGGCAGCGCCTCGCCGAGGAAGTAGCCGGAGGGGCCGATCGCCCCGACCACGAATGCCTTCTGGCCGGCCGCCTCGCGCGCGAGCTTGACGGCGGCGGCGTTGATCTCGCCCATCTTCGAGGCGAGGCCGTGCTTCTCGAGACGCATCGAGTTCGCGCCGAACGTGTTGGTCTCGATGACCGTCGCCCCCGCGCGGACGTACTCCTCGTGGACCTTCTTCACGAGCTCGGGCCGCGTGACGTTGAGCTCCTCGAAGCAGACGCTGAAGAGGATCCCGCGCTCGTAGAGCTGGGTCCCCATGGCACCATCGACGACGAGCGTGCCCGTCTCCAGCGCGTCGAGGAAGCTTGCCATCCCGCCTAGCTAGCGCGGCAAGGGCGCGCAGGGCAAGGACCGCCCGTACTATCATCGGTGCCATGGCCGAGCCTCTAGACACCCTCGCAGGCGCCGTTCCCGGGATCCCGGCGAGCTCCGACGCCGCCGATCGCGTCGCCTACGCGCGCGATCTCTGGCCGAGACACCACCTCGCGGTCCGCGCCGGCAACGTCGCCGAGCGCCGGCCGGCGGGCATCGTGTGGCCCCGCTCCACCGAGGAGGTGGCGGCGATCGTCACGCGCGCCTACGAGACGGGCACGCCGGTCGTCCCGTTCGGCGCGGGCAGCGGCGTCTGCGCCGGCGTCCTCCCCGACGACCGCGTCGTCGTCATCGACCTGAAGCGCATGTCGCGGTGGCGCTCGTTCGATCCCGCGGCGCGCACGCTCGACGTCGAGGCCGGCCAGATGGGCCTTCCCCTCGAGGAGGACCTCGACCGGCGCGGCTTCACGCTCGGCCACTTCCCGTCGTCCATCCTGTGCAGCACGGTCGGCGGCTGGGTGGCGGCCCGCAGCGCCGGCCAGTGCTCCGGGCTCTACGGCAAGATCGAGGACATGGTGCTCGCCCTCGAGTGCGTGACCGGCACGGGCGAGGTCGTGACGCTCCACCACCGCACGAGCGGCCCGAACCTGATCCCGCTCGTCATCGGCAGCGAGGGGACGATGGCGATCGTGACCAGCGCGACGCTCCGGCTCCACGCGAAGCCGACCGCGCGGGCGTTCGCCGGCTTCTCGTTCCCGACCACCGAGCACGGCTGGGAGGCGATGCGGGCGCTCTTCCAGGCGGGGCTCCGGCCGGCCGTCTCGCGCCTGTACGATCCGTTCGACGCGATGCTCGCGCGGCGCGGCTCCGTGAAGAAGGACGGCGCGGACTCGGGCGGCGCGCCCGGGCTCGGGGCGGCGGCGCTGCGGAACCTCCTCCGCCGTCCGGCCGGCCTCAACGAGCTGCTCGACGGGCGCATCGGCAGCAAGATGCTCGGGGGCTCGCTCGTCATCCTCATCTTCGAGGGCGAGGGCGACGCGCCGGCCCGCGACATGGAGCAGGCGCGCGCGATGTTCGCGGGCATGCAGGCGAAGTACGAGGGCGAGGGCCCCGCCCGCAAGTGGCTGCTCCACCGCTACTCGGTGAGCTACCGGCAGGCCCCGGTGTTCGCGGCCGGGCTCTTCTCCGACACGATGGAGGTCGCGGCGCCGTGGTCGAAGCTCCGCGGCCTCTACGACGGCGTGCGCCGCGCGCTCGGCGAGCACGTGTTCGTGATGGCGCACCTCAGCCACGCCTACGCGGACGGCTGCTGCATCTACTTCTCGTTCGCGGGCACCGGTGCCAGCGGCCAGGGCGTGCCGCGCGGATCCGGCTGGGACGAGCGCTGCGAGATCACCTACGACCGGGCGTGGAAGGCGGCGATGGCCGCGGCGGTCGAGGCGGGCGGCACCCTCGCCCACCACCACGGCGTCGGCCGCTCGAAGGCGCCGCGCATGGCCGAGGAGCTCGGTCAGGGCGGCGTGGCGACGGTGCGGGCGCTCATGAAGGCGTTCGATCCGAAGGGCATCCTCAATCCGGGCAACCTGCTCTCTCCCTCCGCTCCCCAGCCCTACGTCGACGACGCGCACGCAAAGGTGGTGATGGCATGAGCGATCCGTTCACGCTCGACGAGACGAGCCTCCTCGTCGAGGCGCCCGGCACGGCGACCCTCGACGATCTCGAGCGCATGCTGGCGCGCCGCGGCTACTCGCTCGGTCTCGCGACCGCGCGCACCGAGACCGTGGCGGCATGGCTCGCGGCAGGCGCCCCGGGCGCGGCCAGCGGGTTCGCCGATCCTTCGGACCATCTCGTGGCCGGCCTCCGCGCGACGCTCGTGAGCGGGCGCACCCTCGAGGTGCGGCCCGGGCCGCGGCGCGCCGTCGGTCCCGATCTGGCGGCGCTGCTCGTCGGCGCGCAGGGCCGCTTCGGCACGGTCGACCACGCCTGGCTGCGCATCCACCGCGCGGGCGCACGGAGACCCTCGCTGCCGTTGCCACGCGTGCCACTCGATCCGCCGGTCTCGAGCGCCGAGTCGAGGCTCCTGGCGGCCCTTGACGATAGTTTTCGTTCCGGTTAACAATATGCGCGTTGCACAACATTCAACGCCGAGGTTCACCATGAAAGCACCGCCTCCGAACTGGCCGCGCATCTCCTCCACGATCTTCTACGAGGACGCCAACGCCGCGATCGACTGGCTCTGCAAGGCCTTCGGCTTCGAGGTCCAGATCAAGGTGGAAGGCGACGACGGCGCGATCGAGCACTCGGAGCTCGTCTTCGGCGGCGGCCTCGTCATGGTCAGCTCGCCGCGAGGCGCCAAGGCCCACAAGTTCCCCTGGCGACGCGTGCCTAGCGAGATCGGCGGCGGGAACACGCAGGCGCTGTTCGCGTACGTCGACGACATCGAGGCCCACTGCGAGCGTGCGCGCGCCGCCGGCGCCGCGATCGTCGCTCCGCCGAGCACGAACGACTACGGCGAGGACTACTGGGCCGACCGTTCCTACGAGTGCGTCGACCCGGGCGGCCACCACTGGTGGTTCGCGCAGCGCATGAGGGGTCCCGGAGCCTGAGATGAGCGACGCCGCGGACCTCGACGCGACCCTCGCCGCGCTCGCCGATCCGACCCGGCGCGGCGTCGTCGATCTGCTGCACCGCGGACCCCGCCGCGCCGGCGAGCTCGCCGAGGCCCTCGCCATGACGCCGGCGGCCATGAGCCGGCACCTCCGCGTGCTGCGCACGAGCGGCCTCGTCGAGGAGACGCACGACGGTGACGACGCGCGCGTCCGCACCTACGCCCTCAAACCGGCGCGGTTCCGGGCCCTCAGGACGTGGCTCGACGAGGTCGAATCCTTCTGGTCACTCGAGCTCGGCGCGTTCAAGGCGTACGCGGAGCGCACGCGCGGCGGCGGCGGCGGCGGCGGCGGCGGCAAGGCGAAGCGGTGACCGCCGGCGACCGCGCACGCGTGACGGTCCTCGTGGCGGTCCCGCCCGCGGACGCCTTCGAGATCTTCACGAAGGAGATCGACCTGTGGTGGCGGACCGGGCCCGCCTACCGCATCGCGGGCAGGCGGCGCGGGCAGCTCCACTTCGAGGGCGGGGTCGGCGGCCGGCTCTTCGAGTCGTTCGTCGCCTCGAAGGCCTCGGCGGCGACCCGCACCATCCAGGTCGGCTCGGTCACCGCATGGGACCCGCCGACCCGGCTCGCGTTCGAGTGGCGCGGCGTCAACTTCGCGCCCGGCGAGTCGACGATGGTCGAGGTGCTCTTCGCGCCTTCCCCGAGCGGCACCACGGTCACCGTCGAGCACCGCGGGTTCAGCGCGCTCCGGGACGACCACCCGGTCCGCCACGGCAAGCCGCCCGCTGCGTTCATCCGTCAGATCGGGCTGTGGTGGGGAAGCCTCCTGACCGGCCTTCGCGAGCACATCGCGACGCGGCCTCCCGCGCCCTGACCGCTCAGTGGGCGGGCGCGCTCTTGCCGCCCGGCCGGGCGTTCCAGACGCGGGTGGTCAGCAGGAGCCCGATGATCGCCGCGGGGAGAATCACCGCGGGCCAGGTCCACCAGGCCGAGGCGTCCTTCGCGGCGGCGTCCCTCGGGAGCACGTGGCCGAGCACGAGCGCCTCGACGGCGGTGCCGAGGTACACGAACCCGTCGATCACGCCGACCACCACGCCGACGTTGCGCTTGCCGCCGAAGTCCATGCTGGCGGTCCCGGACAGCATGCCGTGGACGCCGATGATGGCGAGCGACATGAGGACGACGACCCAGCCGATCGCGCTCGAACCGAGCGTCACGAACATCATGATCGCGCCGACCACCATCATTCCGTAGAGGAGGCCGGCGACGGGCCCGCGCCGCGATCCGAACACGCGGTCCGAGATGAGCCCGGCGATGACCCCGCCCGAGATCCCCGCCATGCAGTTCAGCATGCCCCAGTTGTCGTGCACGAACTCGTGCGCGACCGGGAGCGGCGGGAGCCCGGCGGCGGATGCGGCAGCCGCAGCCTTCAGAGCGGCCTTGCTGGCGGCGCGGCCCGTCTCCTCGGCGAACGTCTTGTAATACTGGAGGATCGAATTGCGGAGATAGCCGCTGAAGAACTCGATGGCGGCGATGGTGAGGATCGCGGGCGACCTCAGCATGCGCTTCACCACCTCGGCGAGCGGCGCGCGCGCGCCCCCGTCGCCGGACGACGCATCACCGAGGTCGAAGTCCGGATGGCCCGCCTCGCCCGGCGTGTCCTTGACGAGCACGGCGTCGAGGACGGCGAACACCCCCAGGATGGCCGCGGGGACGAAGAAGACGAACGGCGCGCTGGTGCGCTTCAGGATCAGCTCCGACCAGTCGTAGGCGAAGTAGAGGCCGAGCGAGATCAGGATCCCGAAGATGCCGCCGAACGTGCCGCGCTCGCGCAGGTGGAACCACGCCGAGTTCACCTTCACGATCGAGACCGCGCCGAAGCTCTGGAAGTACATGTTGACCGCGTAGACGACGCTGAGCAGCGGCACCAGCGCGGCCTGCTCGTCGCGCGGCACCGTGGTCCCGCCGTGCAGCGCGTTCATGATGACGAGGCCCATCACGACGTTGGCGACGAGCGAGCCGATCGCGGCGAGCAGGATCGTCTTCTTGCCGCCGAGGCGGTCAGCGAGCGGTCCGTTCAGGAGGAACGAGAAGCCGTAGGTGATGGCGCCCCAGAAGAAGACGCCCGAGAACTGCTTCTTGTCGAAGACCGGCCCGATGCACGCGTTCAGGTTGTAGCGCCCCATGTAGAGAAACGCGTACGTGAGTCCCACCGGGAACCAGTTCATGAAGCGGCGCCGCAGGAACGCCGGCGAGTGGCCGAGATCCGCCTTCGGGAGCCGCCCCACCACCACGACGATGAGCGTCAGGAGGAGGACGATGGGGAGGAAGTCGCGCAACCACTCGGGCATGAGGCGGCGGAGCATGCCACGCCCCGACCGCGCGACCAAAAGGGATCGGCCTCCCTTGCCTCGCGCCTTGTGCCTTGCGCGGGAGGCGGGGCGCGCGCGAACATCGGGGAGGCCGCGCCGCCCGCCGCCCCTCCTTCCATGCTCCACTCCGAGCTCCTCGCCCAGATCCCGCTCTTCGACACGCTCGCCGCCGAGGATCTCGAGGCGCTGGCGAGCCGCATGACCGAGCGGCAGTTCAGGACCGGCGAGAAGGTCTTCGACAAGGACGACCAGGGCTCGAGCATGTACGTCGTGCTGTCCGGGGCGGTGCAGATCTTCCTGCCCGGGCCGACCGCCGCTGATCCGCCGGTCGTCCTCAAGGACGCGCGCACCGGCGAGTACTTCGGCGAGCTCTCGCTCTTCGACGACAAGCCGCGGTCGGCGAGCGTCGTGGCGACTGTCGACACGACGCTCCTCGAGCTCACGCGGAACGACTTCGGCGATCACCTCTCCACGTCGAAGAACGCGGCGATGACCATCCTCGCCGAGATGGCCGAACGGCTCCGCGAGACGAACGCGCTCCTCTCACAGCGCGCCGCGCGCGACGTGGTGAAGGAGTTCGAGGACAATCTCACGTGGAGCCAGCGCCTCGCCGACAAGGTGGCGGAGCTGAACGGCAGCTGGGCGTTCATCCTCTTCTTGATCGCGGTGACGATCCTCTGGGCGCTGCTGAACCGGGTCATCCCCCGCCCCTTCGACCAGTACCCGTACCAGTTCTACAACCTCGCGCTCGCCATCCTCGTCGCGCTACAGGGGCCGCTCATCGTGATGAGCCAGAACCGGCAGTCCTCGAAGGACCGGGCAACCGCCGAGACCGACTTCCGCGTGAACCTGAAGAACGAGGTCGGGATCGAGACGCTCGTGCGCGAGCTGCTCGCGATGCGCGCCGAGACCAGCAAACGCTTCGAGGTTCTCGAGCGCATGATGCGGAGCGAGCGCATCCGCCAGGAGATCCCGATCAAGAAGCCGGGTGGTCCGCTCGGCCCTTCGTAGTAGAGAGGCGTCCGTGCTGGCACGCCTCTCCTTCCTCGTCTCGTTCGCGGCGCTCACGTCCACCGGGGCGCTCGCGCTCGCAGCGTGCGGGTCCGACGACGCCGCGAGCGAAGACGC
Organism: Labilithrix sp.; assembly: GCA_028287035.1. The sequence goes on from JAQBQL010000069.1 coordinate 13,368, forward strand.
GCCCGACCGCAGGACGCCCATCGACCTCGGCGACGCCGCCTACCTCGACGTCGCCGAGCAGGACGGGAGCAAGGCGGAGGTCGACGGCGGCTTCCCCGGTCCCGACGGCAGCGTCCTCCGCAAGGACCGCTTCGCGACGAGCGTGGTCAGCTTCACGCCAGGAGATTGCGCAGGCTACGGCAGCCTGGCGATGCCCGGGGTGGTGCTCGGGCCGCCGGTCGGGAGCGGCACGAGCGGGGGCGGCACGGACGTGGTGAGCCTCGGGTACCACGGCGAGATCGTCCTCTCCGTCGCCCCGAACGCGATCGTCGACGGGCCCGGTCCCGACCTCCTCGTCTTCGAGAACGCCTTCCTCTACGGCCCGGAGAGCCGGCCCTTCGCGGAGCTCGGCGAGGTGAGCGTCAGCGCGGAGGGCGTCACGTGGAAGGCGTTTCCCTGCGACGCGGCGGCGCCCGGGCCGACGTACGGCTCGTGCGCGGGCTGGCACCCGGTGCTCGCGGCCCCTGGAAACGGGCGCTCACCCGTCGATCCTGCCGCAGCCGGCGGCGATCCGTTCGACCTCGCCGACGTCGGGATCGCCGAGGCCCGGTTCGTGCGCATCCGGGATCTCAGCCCCGCCGGCGCTTGCCCCGCGAATCCCGCCGATCGCGCCAGCAACGTGGGCTTCGATCTCGACGCGATCGCGGTCGTGAACGCGCGCGAGCCCTGAATCACGGCGCCAGCGCGGTGTAAGGGTGACCCGCGCCGCACCGTTGTGACCGAAGCCGAAGCGTCGTTTTCGTTCCTCACCCGTCGAACCGGTTCCGGGCTATCCTCGGCCCCGCTTCGGCACCGTAAACCAAGGAGCTTCTCGTGATCCGTACCGGCCTCTCCCTCTCGCTCGCTGCCATCGCCATCGGTGTTGCTGCGTCCAGCATCGCCTGCAGCAAGGACACGCCGCCCGCCACGCAGCCGGCCGGCCAGCCGGGCGCGTATCCGACGAACGGCGCGTACCCCGCGGGCCAGCCCGGCGCGTACCCGGCGCAGCCCGGCGCGTACCCGACCGCTCAGCCCGGCGCGTACCCGACCGCCCAGCCCGGCGCGTACCCGCAGCCCGGCGCTCCGA
>JAQBQL010000087.1 GCA_028287035.1 Labilithrix sp.
TGCCGATCTTGGCCTTGGTGGGCTCGGGCAGCTCGAAGGCCGCGCCGGCCGCCTCCATGATCTGCTCGGCCGTGCCCATGGGAGCGAGGCGCCCCTTCGGGTTGAGGTCCTTGAAGAAGACGTTCGGGATGCCCGTGATGACGTGGAAGTGCTTCGAGTGCGGGAGGAGGTTCAGGAAGACGAGCGGCAGCGTCGCGTGCGTCCAGAACCCGGCCTTCGCCAGGAACACCAGCGTGGAGACCGGCAGCTTGTGCAGCGCCAGCGCCATCGCCGAGCCGACCGGCGACGGGAAGGCCGACCACCCCTCGGCGTGCTCGACGCCCGCGTGCGGCGCGACGATCTCGGCGATCGACCGGCACTGCGCGCCGAACGAGGCGACGCTGCCCGGGGCGCAGACGGTCGGGAACTGCCCGTGGAGGACGAGCGCCGCGCCGTCGTACGTGATGTCGGCGAGCATCATCGTGAAGATGATGCCGAGGATGAGGATGGCCTCGGCGGAGTGCGTCAGCCGCTTCGAGTGCTTGATGACGCGGAAGTAGAAGAAGACCGAGACGCCCGCCATGACGAGCACGGCGACGATGTCCTTCGCGAACTCGTACACCTTGCCGATGGGCTGCGTGGGGCCGAGCACCAGCAGGTTCCACGACGGGTCGAAGCCGCGTCCCCAGAGCACGAGGGTGCGGAAGAGGAGCACCAGGAACCCGACGAAGATCAGCTTGTGAGCGATCCCGGCGGGTTGGTAATACGCCATCTTCTCCTGGGCGAACGCGTACCGGAGCACCGCGTTGATGCGCTCGGGGATGCGGTCGAAGCGGTTCGTCCACCGGCCGACGGTCAGGAGCTGCCAGCGATGCAGCATCGACCAGGCGAACGCCGCGTGCGCCGCGACGATGAGGAGGAGCATGACGGTCGGGTTCATGAAATTCACCCGGACATATAGGGTGTTGCGTCCCTGCGTCAACCCGGGGTACCGGCGAGCACGCCGCGCGGGCACGGCGAGTGCAGTAGTGCGCCGCATGGACCCGACGAATCCGCGGTGGGAACCCTCCGACGTCCGTTACGAGCGCTCGAAGCGGTTCTGGACGGTCGTGGTGAGCTGCACCGCAGCCGCGGCGCTTTCCACCGTGGTTGTCGCCTCCTGCCTCAACCGGGGCCAGGCGCGACGCGACGCGACCAGCGAGGTCGACACGTCCTCGGCGGCGATCACCGAGACGACGGGCGCGGCGACCACGGTGGTCCGGCAGCCCGCGGCGGGCTCGACGACCATCGTGGTGCAGCCGGTCGTGACCGCGCCGGCACCGGCGGGCGGCAACGCCAACGACACGAACGCGAACGCCAGCACGGGCGATCAGGCTCCGCGCGCCGCTGCCACCATCGCGAGCCGGGTCATCCAGGCGCCGCCCGCGGTCACCATCGTGCAGCCCGTCATGCCCGCCGCGCCCGCCCAGCAGGCGCAGCCGCAGGCGCAGGGCGCGACCTCCCAGCCCCAGGTGCCCGCGGCCGGCGTGCCGCCGACCTCGAACGCCCCGAGCCTCTCGCCGACGACCTCGCCCAACGGCAACTCGACGGAAGCCGCGCCGTCGCCGACGCAGGGCGCAGGCGCCTTCCGCACCGACTCGCCGCCGAACTCCGCCTCCTCGTTCCAGGACAGCACCGAGGCGGGCGCGGGGCCCTTCCCCGGCCCTCGCTGAAGAATCGACGCGGCGAGGGGATGAATCCTCTCGCTCGAGCGTACGTCAGAGAGATGCGGCGGGTTCCGGGGTGCAGCCTGGAGCTCGCCGCATCCATTTTCCGCGGGCTCACAGGTCGAACGTGAAGCCTTGCTTGTCCCCGGTGCTGCCGCTGCCGCCGGGGGACAGCGACAGATCCATCGCGTACGTGCGGTTCCCGACCCGCGCCGACAGGTGCGCGCGCACCGGCAGCTCGGCGCCGTGCGGATCGACGAGCTTCACCTCGACGGAGTAGCGGCCGCGCGGCGGCTCGCTCCCGTCGAAGAACACGTTCTCGACGTTCTGCCCGTGGCACCCGTCCTCCGGGCAGTCCCTCTCGAGCTGGAGCCCCGACGGCGTCGACCGGCTCGACTTCTGGACCTTCGTGCCCGCGGGATCGGTCACCGTCAGATCGAGGTCGGCCGGGCTGTCGCCCCACGCGATCATGAACTGCAGGACGCCCGTTCCGGAGCCGCAGCCCTCGTCGATGACGCCGTTGCAGTTGTCGTCGGCGGCGTTGAAACAGAGCTCCGGCCCGGTCGGCGTGCACGCGGACGTGACCGCGAGCCCGCCTTCCGTGACGACGTTCCTCGCGGTGAGCCCGGAGCCCGGCGCGCTCGCCGGGGCCGCCGGTCCGCACGCCGCGAGCACCGCCGCGAGCGACGCCGCCAGCGCCCGCTTCACTTCGGAGCCGCGGCCTTGACGTCCTTCGCGTCGGGCAGCGACTCGGTCGCCGCCTTCGGGTTCATGAGCTCGAAGAAGGCCTGACGCGCCGGCTCCTGCGCCGCGCCCGTCTCCGCCTTGAGCGCCATCAGCGCGCCCTTCTCGCCCATGAACTTCAGGATCTGGATGGCCTGCGTGCGCTTCTTCTCGTCGGCGCCGCGCGCGTCGCGAAGGAGGCGAACGCGCATCTGCACGCGCGTGACCGAGTGGGGGCCGTTGTCGTAGTCGATGCCCTGGATGGCGCGCGACAGGATCAGCTTCGGCCAGTCCTGCAGGGCGTCACGCACGCGCACGCGCGAGGCCGCGAAGGCGTTGTCGATCCAGCGCGCGACGTCGCCGTTCTCGTAGTTGCGATCGCTCCAGTACCCGAAGGTCTGGTTGTAGACGACCTTCAGCTCCTCGAGGCCGGCGGGGTCCACGTCGTTGTAGGTCGCGAGCATGCGCCGGACCGCGTCGGTGTCGCCGCCGAGCAGGATGGCGAGCGCCGCGTCGGTGCGCGTGTTCGGCTGCTTCAGCTTCTCCATCAGGATCGACGTGGTCGCGGGGGTCATGCCGCCGAAGCCCACGGCGCGCGCCGCCTGGTGCTGGACCTCGAGGTCCATCGATCCGTTGATCAGCTCGGCGAGCCCGGCGGTGGCCGCGGGGACGGGCTTCCGCACGAGCGACTCGAGGTAGCAGCCGCGGATGAGCGAGACCTTGGGGTCCGGCTTGTCGAGCTTCTTCACCTTCTCGACGACCTCCTTCATCTGGTCGTCGGTCGCCACCCAGCCGAGCGAGAAGCACGCCTCGATGCGCGACTGCTCGTTGTTCTGCTTCTCCTCGATGTACTTGACGAGGATCGGGAACGCCTTGGGATCGCCCCACTGCGCGAAGCCGTGCACCGCGCCGACACCGACCGCGCGAAGGGTCATGCCCATCACCGCCATGCCGCCCTGGAGGAGCGCGTCCATCGTCGCGTCGACCTTCTCGGGACGCCGCCGGAGCTGCGCCTCGAGCGTGCCCCACGAGGCGGGGTCCTGCATCCACCCGACGTAGCGGAGGGCGCTCTGCGCGGTCGCCCACACCGGCGGGAACTCCTGCTGCCCTTCCTTCGGGAACGGGATGCTCGGGTTCGCCCACGAGCGCATCTTCGGCAGCGCCTCCTTCGCCTCGGCAGCCGCCATGAAGCGGAGCGCGTTGGCGTGGGGCTGCGGCTTGGTCGTCATCCAGTAGTAGACGCCGTCGTACGCCTCGCTGCGGATCTCGGGGCGCCGGTCCGGGTTCACGACCGCGAGGTCGGCGAGCATCCGTGCCGACACCACGCGCTCGTTGTCGTCCTGGCGGTAGTCGGGGTCGAGGTCCTTGTTGTAGAGCGTGAGCGGGTCCTGCTTCATGCGCCACGCGAGGACGGGCACCGCGCGAAGGTCGCCGATCTCGGCGAGGCGAAGGCCCGCCTCGGTCTTCCAGTGGGCCGGCGGGTTCGTCGCGATGTACGCGGCGAGCGCGTCGCCGGCGCGCGGATCCTCGAGCGACTTCAGCATGTCGAAGATCAGCTTGTTCTGGAACTTCTCGGTGTCGCGCTTCGACCTGTCGACGCTCTGGAGCGCGAACACGAGGCCGCGACCACCGACGCCGTCACGCAGCGCCTCGAGGAACTTCTGCCGCGACTCCTTGTCGGCCTTCGCGAGCGCGCCGAGGAGCGGCTGCATGGCCTTCTCGTTCGCGATCTTGCCGAGCCCGACCGCCGCCTCGCGCGCCACGTCGACCGACTTGTCCTGGACCAGCTTGATCAGCGTGTCCGTGTACTTTGCATCCGCATTGCGGGACAGCACGGTCGCGACGAGCTGGCGAACGCTCTCGCTCTCGTCACCAGCGAGCGTGGCCAGCTTGTCGAGCGGCACCATGGCCGCGAGCTGCTCGGGGTCGAACGCCGGGTTGCCGTCGAGGCGCTGGACCTTCGACAGGTAGCCTGCGCGGTACTCCTTCATCACGTCGTCGAACGCCGACGTCTCGTGCAGGGTGGCGAGCGCCCAGGCGATCTGCGGGCGATCGCTCGCGTCGGACTCCTTGAGGGCCTTGAGCAGCGCCGGCTTCGCGCTGTCCGCGGCGGGGCTACCGAACTCGAGCAGGGCGGTCGCGGCGGTGCCACGCACGCGATGGTCGATCGACTCGAGGCCCTTCACGATGAGCGGGATCGAGCTCGTGTCCTTGGCCCAGGCGAGCTGCGCGAACGCCTCCTCCTGGAGCTTCGGCGCGTCGTCCTCCTTCGTCCACTCGCGCCACTTCGGTACCGCCTCGGCGACGGGCAGCATCGCGACCGCCTTCTTCTCCTCGGCGATCTGCTTGGCCGACTTCTGCTCGGCGCTCTTCGTCCCGCCGACCACGAAGATCGCGACGGCCGCGCCCGCGATGAGCACGGCGACGATGCCGGCGGCGATGCCGAAGCGGCCCTTCTTGAAGTTGCCGTCGTCTCCGCCGCCGCCGGAGTAGCTCGGAACGCCGGGACCCGGGGGGAGCGCATCGTCGTCGGGCGGCCACTTCGCGGCGCGGCGCTTCTCGACCGGGAGAAGCGAGGGCGGAAGAGAGCCAGCGGACGGGCGATGGTGCGGATTCGGCGTCGGGTTCATCAAAGCGGGCGGGACGATAGCGCAAAACCGCCAGCGTGTGACGAGCGCCGCGCGCCGGCCGGCGGGTCCACCATGCGGCGCGTCAGAGCGCCGAGATCAGGGCGGGCCGTGCGAGTCGAGGCCGGCGCGGAGCTTGTTCATCTTCTCGACGAACGGCTCGCGCGTCTCCTTGACGGTCGCCAGGTTCTCGCTCTCCTGCGGGTCCTTGCCGAGGTCGTAGAGCTCGTACCGCTTGCCGGTCATCTCGATGAGCTTCATCCCCGGCGAGGGCCCGCTGATGAAGGCGCGGCGCATCTCGTTGAACGGCCCCTCGGGCATGTCGATGAACACGTCGTGCTCGACGAGGGGCTGACCGATCCGCGCGGTGAGATCGGGCAAGAGGCTCTGGCCGCGCAGCGAGCCGTCCGCCTTCACGGTCCCGCCGAGCAGCTCGACGATGGTGGGCGCGAGGTCGATGTGCGAGCGCCGGAGCGGGATGCGATGCGCGGGCAGGCCGGGCACGTACACGACGAGCGGCACGCGGACGAGCGGCTCCCACAGCTCGCGCCCGTGGCCCCAGTGCTTCTTCTCGCCGAACGCCTCGCCATGGTCGGCGGTGAGCACGATGGCGGTGTGCTCCGCCCACGGCTGGCTCTTGATGAAGTCGAGGAGCCGGCCGATGTACGCGTCCGTGAACCAGACCTCCTCGTCGTACTGCGCCCGCGTCGACCCGGCCTGGGTACGGTCGGAGCGGCCGAAATCCGGCGAGCCCTCGTGGCGAACGTACGGCAGGTGCGGGTCGAAGTAGTGGAACCACGCGAAGAACGGCTTGCCGCTCCCGGTGTTCTCGGGCTTCCCGAGCAGGTTGATGGCGACCTCGGTGAGCTGCGGGCTCGTCGAGCGCGTGTCGCTGTCGGTCATGCCCGGCGGGACCGCCGAGGTGTCGAACACGTCGAAGCCCTGCGCGAAGCCGCTCCGGAACGTGAAGTAGCGATGGCACATCCCCGCGAAGGTGCGGACGCCGAGGTCGTGCGCGCGCTCGGCGAGGAAGACGTTCGAGGGAAAGAACGTCGTGTAGTGCTCGAAGTCGCGGTTCGTCTCCGAGGCGTAGCGGCCGATGTGGAGCGGGCCCAGGCTCTTCGGCGTGAACGACGCCGTCGAGTACGTCCGCTCGAACACGGTGCTGCGCGCCGCCAGCTGATCGATGTTCGTCGTGATCGGCTTCGGGTAGCCCATGAAGCCGAGATCGGCGCGGAGCGTATCGACGGTGATCAGGATGACGTTCAGCGGGTGCCCGGGGCCGACCGCCACCGGCGGTGCGGCGACGCCTGCGTCGGCGGTCCTCGTCGTGCCCGCGTCGGCCGCGGGGATCGCCGGCAGCGCGAGCTGTCCGGCCGCGGCCTGGAGGGGCGACGGCGCGCCGGCGTCGGGCTCGGCCACCACGCCGCCGTCGGGCCGCCGCACGAACACCGGCCCGCTCGAGAGGACGCGCAGCACGAGCGCCGCCAGGACGACGGCGGCCACGGCCACCATGACGGCGATGCCGATGGGTCCGCCGTTGTCACGCTGAGAGGTCATGCGAAGGAGCAGGGCGCGTCGCCCGGGTCCTTACGCTGCCGACTCCGCCCGCCTTTCGCAAGAGCCGCGTTCGCTTACTTCGCGGTCGGGACCGTGTTCGGGCGGCTCCGGAGGAACGGATGCGAGGCGCGCACCGCGGTGCGGAGCGCTGCGTCGAGCCCGGCGGCCGTGCTCGCGCTCGGCAGCGTGCCGGCGTGCGCCTTCGTCGTCGTCGTCGTCCCGGAGCCACCGTCGTCGGCCGGCGTGTTCCCCCAGAGCGTCGTCGTGCCGAAGAAGTGGGCGGCGAGCGCCGGCGACCCGGCAAAGTCGTGACCCTGGATCGCCCCGCGGCACGACGTGTCGAGCGCGGCGGTGGGCGACGTCAGGAACTGGTGCCAGAGGGTCATCCCGCACGTGGGCTCGCTCGCGGGACCCTCGACGGGCGACTGCATGATGACGCCGTGCGCGGCGCGGGGCAGGACGACGAGGCCCTGGTTCTGGCGCTTGTAGTGCGAGGCCACGTTCTCGGCGAACTCCTCGGGCGTCTGCGGGTCGAGCGTGCCGTTCATCATCAGCACGGGGACGCTCGACGTCGGGTACTTGCCGACGAGCTCGTCGCGGTCATAGCGCGGCCAGTTGTCGTACTCGTCACGGATCGTCGCGTCGGGCGTCGTGAACACCGCGTCGGCGAGGAGCCCCGCGAGCTCGGCGCGCGACGGCGGCGGGTCGGACTCGAGCTCCGAGAACGCGATGTTCCGGCCCAGCATCTCGGAGGAGAGGTCCTCCTCGGAGGCGAGCCCGCTGAGATCGCGCCCGGCGCCGCTCTTCATCGCCGCCTCGAAGCGCTGGAGCGCGGCGACGTCCGCGGTGTTGCACCGGAGGATGCGGTACGCGGTGGCGGGGATGAGCGCGCGGAGCTCGAAGCTCGTGATGAACCAGCCGTAGACGCGGCGGAGCGCTTCGCCGTCGATGTCGGTGAGGCCGGTGCACTTCTTCGCCTGCGCGGCGGCGATGGCCTCGCGGACGCGCGCCGTCGGATCGGCGCCCAGCATGGCCCCGCACGTCGCGTCCTCACCGCACTCGGCGAGGTACTTCTTGCCGACGCGGTCGAGCCAGTAGCCGGACTTCAGGTAGCTGCAGAGCCCCGACTGGCAGAGGCCGTCGAGCGCCACCGCGGTCGGCTGCTCCGGGAAGAGCTGCAGGTACCGCTGCGCCCAGTAGGTGCCGTACGAGACGCCGTACACGTGGACCTCCTGGCCTGCGGTGCGGACCTGGTCGATCACGTATCCGACGTCGCGCGCCGCCGTCGTCGTGCTGAACGTGTGCATCCCCGCGACGCCCCACATCGTCTTCATCTCGTTCATGCAGGCGCCGTAGTCGAACGACAGGCGCCCGCGCTCGTGCGGGCAATCGAGCTTGGAGGAGCGGCCGGTGCCGCGGTGATCGGGCAGGTAGATGTCGAGCGACGCGTCGTTCCGCGCGAGGCTCTCCGCGAGGGGCTCGAACCCGTCGCCCGCGACGCCCGGTCCGCCCTGGAGTAGCCACAGCTGCCTGTGCACGCCGCGCGCCGTGCCGATGACGCGCTTCACGAAGAAGCTCGCCGTGCTGCCGTCCGCCGCGCTCCAGTCGAGAGGCACGGTGAACGTGGCGCACTCCGCGCGGCCGTCGTTGCCGCCGGTCACGAGGGAGCAGCGCTCGAACGGTGTGCCCGTCTGAGGCTTCGTGCCGGACACCTCGTTCTCGCTCGTCACCGGGGCGGGGCCGTCATCGCCGTTCGCGTGCCCTCCGCTGCACGCCAGCTGGTGCGCCGAGAGAAGGAGCAGAGTGCCCGTCGCCGCTGCTGCCCTTCCCCATTGCATGAGGAGACGAGCTGCAACGCGCATACCTCACGCGTGCATCACGCAAGCATCCGTTTCCTGTCGCGCTGCCGTCAGCGCAGTGCCGGTCGCGTCCACGGATTTCTCGCGCCGTCATGATCTCGACGCATTCCGTGCGCGGCGCCATGAAGCGCGTGCTCCGCGGGGCTCACGTGCACCGTCGCTCGTGTGGCGGATGTACCCGCCACCGCGTATGCGAAAGGAGCGGGTGTGTGCGCTACTCGCAGGGACGGATCGTCGCCGAGCTCGTCGTCTCGGAAGGAGGCGTGCTGCTGCCGAGCGTGGCGCCCTCCGAGCCTCCGGTCGGACCGACGAACGGCACCGGCGCGTCGGCCGCGGCCTCGAGCTCGTCGTCGCCGTCGCTGCTGCTCGGCGGGGGCGGCGGGTTGCCCGGGACGGTGAGCTTCGTGAGATCGGCGAGCGTGCCGTTGAAGAAGTCGGTGTCCACCGCGCCGCCGATGCCGCTGACGGAGCCGCTGTCGGAGCTCTGCCAGAAGCGCCAGTCCGTCCAGCCGCTCGGCATGGTCGGGCACGTCGTGCCGTAGTTGGCGACCCACAGCGAATAGCCCCCGAAGCTCGTGCCGATGACGCTCGACATGAAGGCGGCGGTGTACACGAGCGGCTTCACGCCGAGCGCGGCCTCCACCTTCGCCAGCCAGATCTTCGCCCTCGCGACGACCACCGCGGACGACTGACCGTCGGCCGACTCGAGGTCGAGCACCGGAGGCAGGTCACCGGGCTTCAGCCCGCCGGCTGCGGCCAGCTTGTCGACGACGAGCTGCGCCTGCGCCGCCGCGTCCTGCGAGGGACGGAAGAACTGGTACGAGCCGCGCACGAGACCCGCGCTCTTCATGGCGGGCCAGTTCGACGCGAAGCGCGAGTCGACGGAGGCGAGCCCGTCGCTGATGCGCGCGAAGACGAACGACTTGCCCGCGGCCTTCACCTTCGTGAAGCTCACCGCCCCCTGGTACGACGAGACGTCGATCCCCTGGACGGTCGGCCCCTTCGCGCACGTCTTGAGCGCCTCCGCGTTGCTGTCGACACAACCCTCGCCCGGGGCGTCGGGCGACGAGCAGCCCTGCACGACGAGGACGACGGCGAGCCCGCCGAGCGCAGCGGTGAGGGCGGACGCGAGGCGAGGGCGCGGGACGCGGGTGAGCATGGACGCCGCGCCTGCAGCACGCCCCGTGCCGCGGGCCGACCCTCACGAAATGCCGTGATTTCCTGGGTAGACGCGGGTGGGTGATCGATTCGATCGTGGCCGGCCGCGAGGGCTGCCCGCGAGCGGCCGCGGAGCGCGCCGCGCCCACACGACGTCCGTTCAGCTGCGCCTAGACGCGCACACTCCGGCCCAGGCGACCACGCAGCTCCATGCGCGCGCGCATCGCCTTCGCGACGTCGCTCGCCTCGAGGCACCGGTCGCGTTCGAGCGCCGCCTCGAGCGCGCGGAGCGCCTCGTCGGCCTCGCCGCCGCGCGCCGCGAGGGCGCACCCCTTCGCGACCATGAGCTCCGGGTCGCCGGGGAGCAGCGCGAGCCCGAGGCCGAGGACGCGGAGAGCTCGCTCGTGATCGCCGCGCGCCGACAGGCGTAGGCCGCTCTCGCGCGCGGGATGCACGAAGGCCTTCAGCTCCCGCCGCGTGAGCAGACGCCCGACGAGCGACTCGCCGAGCCCGCGCGCCTCCGTCAGGAGCTCCGGCGCCTCCTCCGCGCCCTCGCTCTCGGCGCGTGCGACGAGCTTCGCGAAGCGCTTCTTCACGCGAAGCGCCGCGTCGTCGACGGCCGGCGCCCCGGAGCGCGTGCGCGAGGCGGAGGGCCCACGGACGCGCGCGCTGACGAGACCGACCGTCGTGCGCAGGTGGACGAGCCACCCCGGCAGGCGCGGCCTGGCGCTCGCGGCCACGTCGAGCGAGCTGACCGGCGCGCCCTCGAGACGAGAACGCGTGGCCTCGTCGAGCACGTGCGTCTCCCAGCGGGCGCGCTCCGCGTCGAGCCGCCACGCGAGCACCTCGCCGGGGTAAGCGACGAAGTCGAGCGTGGCGTCGCCCGCGGGCGTGACGGTACGGACCCGGTGACGACCCGACGCGACCCCGCAGAAGCCCCGGATGGGCTCGGTGGCGAGGCGCGCCCACGGCTCGCGCACGTCGTCGACGGTGCAGTCGTCCCAGAGGTTCGCGTCGAGGACCACGATGGCGCTCGGCTCGCGGACCGGGCGCTCGGCCCGGCCGCGACGGCGCGCACGCACCATGAGCAACACCACCGCGACGATCAGCGCCGCGAGGGCGAGGGCGACCACGAAGTACGGCGGCACCCCCCGATCGTAGCGTGGCCGAGGCGGGGCGCACGTCCGACGTGCGAGCTCCGCCACAGGCGCGCCGGCTCAGGCGGCTCAGGCGGCTCAGAGTCGACGGAGCGCCGCGAGCCGCTGCTCGAGGTCGGCCCGGAGCTTCTTCTGCCCGGCGTTCAGCGCCGCCTTGTCGGTCCGCGCGAGCGCCTGCTCGAGGGCCTTGCGCTCGCCCGCCGCGTCGCCGCGGGCCCGGGCGATGTCCGCGCCGAGCAGGAAGATCCGGAGTGAGCGCGGCCCGTACACCTTCGTCGCCGCCCGCTGGAACGCGGCCTCCGCGTCGTCGAGCCGCTTCATCTCGAGGTACGCCCTGGCGAGGCGCGCCGGGGGATTGTAGTCGGCCGGAAAATCGCGCTCGCTCTGCAGGAGCATCGGCACCGCGCGCGCGGGCTCGCCGGCCGCGAGATACGCATTGAGGCGGTGTGGATCGAAGACGGCGCGCGCCGCCGCATCGGGAGCCTTCGCCGCCGCTTGCTCGAGGAACGAGGCCCATGACTGCGCGGTGGCGCGGGCGCCCGCCTCGTCCTTCTGCTCGTGGCGCGTCTCCACGAGCTCCTCGTAGAGGGCCGACCGGTCGTCGACGAGGGTACGGGGGTCGGGATCCGCGACCGCGCGCTCGGCGGCCGCGACCAGCGCGCGGAGGTCGTCGGTGCGCTTCGCTTCGCGCGCGCAGGAGAGGCCCACGGTGAGGGTCACCAGGCGCGACGTTCCGGGCGGCAGCGACGCGAGCTCCTTCGTGACGAGATCCGTGCACTCTGCAAAGGCCTCCCGCATGGCGAGCAGACCGGCGAGCGCTTCGACGGCGCGCGGGCGCTCGCTCGCGTCCTTGGCGCCGAGGACGGTCCGGTAGCCCTGCTCGGCGGCGGCGCCTTCACCACGTGCCGCGGCCCGGCTCGCCGCGAGGAAGGTGACCGTCGTGGCGGCCCCGGGCGCCCCGCTCCTCGCCGAGCCGAGCAACGTGACGAGCTCGGGCGCCGTGGCGGTGCCTTCCCAGCGGAGGCGCGTGCCGGCCGACGGCGCGTCGCTCACGTCGAGCACCCACAGGGTCGGCCACACGCGGTTCGCGTGCTCGGCAACGAAGGCGGCGTTCTCGTCCTTCTCGGTGTCGATGCTGAGCCAGACGAAGTCCTTCGCCAGCGGCGCGAGCTGCGGGTCGGTGAGCACGAACGAGCGCATGCTCAGGCAGGAGTGACACCACGGCGCCCAGGCATCGACGAAGATGGGCTTGTGGGTCCGCTTCGCCTCCGCGAGCGCGGCCGGCCAGTCGTCATGGATGAACGGCAGGACCTCGCGCGCGCCCGTCGCGGATGGCGCGCCGGATGACGCGCCGGTGGCGGGTGCCGCGCTCGGGCTGCGCGCCGGCGCGGCCGCCGGGT
>JAQBQL010000099.1 GCA_028287035.1 Labilithrix sp.
TCGTGCACCGCGCCCCGCACGTCGCCGCCGCGCGCCAGCCGGACGCCGGCGCCCGCCGAGGACGCCCGCTCGGCGCGCTCCGCCTGGTCGTCCGCGAGCTTCTCCTGCGGCAGGAACACGGTGGGAACCCCGGCGTACATGAGCTCGCCGAACGTGTTGTAACCGGCCGCGCTCACCGCAGCGTCGAACCCGAGGAGGTAATCGGCACTCCGCGTGGACAGCGTCGTCACGCCGGGCAATGGCTTTCCGCGATAGAGCGGTCCGGTGCCGACCACGACCGCGAGCGAGGGATCGGCGCCCAGCTCGCCCACCACGGTCTCGAGCTGCTCCTCCGCGCCGCGATCGCCGCCGCCGCCCGCCGACACGTAGATGCAGCGACGGTCCGAGCCCGCGAGGCCGAGGCGCGCTCGCGCGTCGCTCCTCTCCCGCAGCTCCCATCGCTCGCGGCCCAGCACCGGTCCGACGTGCACCGCCTGCACCTCGGCCGGCGTGAGGACGGGCGCATCGACCTCCGGCACCAGCACGAGGTCGTACTGCGACAGCATCGCCTGGAAATCGGGCCGCTCCGCCACGGCCGCCTTCACGGGGCGGTACACGAATGCCGTCGACCGGCAGAGATCCAGCGCGCCCAGCAGCTCACCGAAGGAGCCGCGCGGAAACGTGTCCACGACGAGCAGGTCCGGGCGCAGGAGCCCCAGCGTGTGCCATATCCACTGCTTGGCGAGCGCCAGATATGCCGTGCGGTCGATTCCCGTCTCCGCGACGATGGTCTTCGACGGGATCTTGAAGGCGGCAAAGCCCTCCGCGAAGACGAGCCCATCGGCCTCGCTCGACGTCAGGAACCACACCTCGAGCCGTCGATCGATCACCGCCGCATACCGGCGGAGCCAGCGCGCGATCGAGAGCAGTCGCGTGATGTGGCCCACGCCCGTTCCGTTGACGGCATAGCAGACGACGCGAATCGTCTCCTTTTCGCGCGGCATCGCCCTAGGAGGCGTCCGTCGTCACGAGGTCGTCCCCGCCCGAGCCGGAGGTGCCGTAGTCGTCCGTGGAACCGCCGCCGCCGCTCTCGCCGCCGCCGTCCGGGCCGCTCACGTCGCTGGCGAGATCGCTGCCGGCGTCGGTCTCGATGGCGCTCGCCGCCGCGACCGCGTCGAAGTCACTGGAGCTGCCCGCGGAGTAATCGTCGTAGCTGTAGACGGCGGCGCGCGCCTTCCAATCCGGCTCGAACTGGTAGCCCGGATGCTGGTGGTGGAAGCGCTGCACGTCGTCCAGATAGAGCCCGTCGTACCGGCCGCGAGTCATGAGATCCCACCACAGGAGATCATCGTAATAGCGCGCCCGCTCGTAACGGTCGTACACGTGGACCGTCGTGTACATCTTCCCGAAGCGCTGCCACCGCTTCTCGTAACGCGGGCGGCGGTCCTCGCTGAGCTTCGCGAAACGGTCGCTCGGCATCGGCGCCCAACGTTTGCGCGTCTTCGTCTCGGCTTGATCGAGCCGCTGCTGCTGCGTCCGCAGCTCCTGCTGGAGCTCGGCGAGCTGCTTGCTCTTCATGCCATCGAGGTAGCTGATCTTCGCGGCGATCCCGCTCGCCCGGAGGAAGAGGACGAGGAACGGCGACGACACCGCGCGCATCATCGCCTGGACGTGGGATGCGTCGGTTCCGAGCAGATGCTGCACGAGGCGACCGCGCGTGTGCTCGAGGGCGCGCTCGTCGAGGTGCTGGTGCTCGTCGTACAGCTCGGCATAGGCGCGATCGAGCTGCTCGCCCGCCGCGATCTCCGCGCGCACCGACGCGATCTCCGCATCGTGGACGGCGACCGTGCTCTTCATCCGGTCGTATTCCTCGCGCACCTGCGCGAAGTCCGTCTTCCCGAGCCTCGTCGTGATCTCCTCGGCGGCCGAGCGATCTTGCCAGTAGCTGTAGCGCCACCAGGCGGTTCCTGCGCTCGCGGTGCCGAAGCCGGTCTCGAGGAGGCGAGCGAAGCGAGGATTGCTCTCGCAGGCCACGCACAGCTCGCTGGCCACCCTTCGATGCTCGGTCGCCTCGGCGAGCGCCGTCATGAGGGACCCGGTGCGCGGGTGCCGGAGCAGCTCGCGATTGACGTAGCGCGGGTCGTGGAGGATGCGCGTCATCTGCGCGGCGAGCCAGGCGCGCCGCTGTTCGAGCTTTCCGAGAACGTTCTCCGCGGGGAGGCCGACGAGCCCGGTCGCAAGCGCCGCCGCCTGGATCCAGCGCGGCTCGAGCCGGGGAAGGAGCGCTTGCCCGAGATCGTGCTGCGCCTGCTGGAGCTGCGCCTCGAGCTTCGCGCGCTCTGCCGCGTGGTAGTCGTCGAAGGCCCGGATCCGCTTCTCCTGCTCGGCGATGACCTGCCGCTGGGCGGCGATCGTCTGGAGCACCTGCTCGGCCGGGACCCAGCTCACGCGACCACCCCGGCGCGCGCCGCGAGCTCGGCCAGGAAGCCGATCGCGGCGGCCTCGAGGGCCTCCTTCGTCACCGCGTCCGTCTCGTCGACGAGGAGGACGTGGAGCTCGCCGCGCGCCATTCGCGCCTCGAAGCGCTCGAGCGTCGCCGCGTCGAACTGCCGGTGATCGCCGGCCTCACGGGTGATGTACTCGTAGCCGACGCGCGCCTTTTCGTCCCAGCCGTCGAGGTCCACCTCGAGATCGCCCTCGGCGAAGTGGAAGTCGGCGACGACTGCGTAGCCGGCTTCGGTGAACTTCGCGAGGAGGAGGGCGCAGCCTTCGGCTTCGGTCACCGCGCGAGGATACACAATCGAGGACGCGGGCGAGCACGGAAGCTCAGCGGTGCGCCAGCTCAGGCACGCTTCTTCGCGGTCTTCTTCTTCGCGGCCTTCTTCTTCGCCGCCTTCTTCTTCGCGGCCTTCTTCTTTGCCGCCTTCGGCCAGCCCTTCTTCATCTCGCCGTACGCCGCGTCGGACACGGTATGCGCCGACTTCGGGCGGCTCTTGCCGGCCTTCTTCCGCTTGTTGATGTTCTCGACGAGCGAGCTCTTGCGGCCCGTTTTCTTCTTCGCGGTCTTCTTCCTGGCTGCCATGAGCCCGAGACTCGCGCCGTCGCCCCGACCGGGCAAGGGACGAGGGATCGCGCTTGCCTTTGACGGATCGATCCCCACAGTCGAGGGGGCGTCCATGGAGTTGAAGCGGAAGCTCACGGTCCTCGCCAACGCCGCGAAGCACGACGCGTCGTGCGCGAGCGGCGGCTCGTTCCGGAAGACTCCCGACGGCGGGATCGGCAACGCGGAAGGCATGGGCATCTGCCACAGCTACACGCCGGACGGCCGGTGCGTTTCGCTGCTCAAGATCCTCCTCACCAACTATTGCATCTACGATTGCCGCTACTGCGAGAGCCGCATCTCCAGCAACACGCCGCGCGAGCGCTTCACGCCGGCCGAGGTCGTGACCCTCACGCTCGACTTCTACAAGCGTAACTACATCGAGGGGCTCTTCCTCTCGTCGGGTGTCATCAAGAGTCCCGACTACACGATGGAGCAGCTGGCCGAGGTGGCGCGCGCGCTCCGCGAGGACCACGCCTTCGGAGGCTACATCCACCTGAAGGCGCCGCCCGGCGCGAGCCAGGAGCTGCTGCGCGCCGCCGGCAAGCATGCGGACCGCCTGAGCGTGAACGTCGAGCTGCCGACGCAGGCCGACCTCGACGTCCTCGCGCCCGAGAAGTCGTTCTCGGCGATCGAGCAGGTGATGGGCGACGTGAAGTACGGGATCGACGACGCGAAGGACCTCGGCGCGCGCTGGGCGCCCGCGGGGCAGACCACGCAGATGGTCATCGGCGCGACACCCTCGACCGACCGCACCATCCTCGAGACGTCGGGGCGCCTCTACGAGGGGTACGGCCTCCGCCGCGTGTACTATGCAGCCTTCAGCCCGATCGTCCACGCCGACCGCTGGCTTCCGGGGGTCGCCCCGCCGCTCGTGCGCGAGCACCGGCTGTACGAGGCGGACTGGCTCGTTCGCCGCTACGGCTTCCGGCTCGAGGAGCTGTTCGACCCGGGGGAGGAGACCGGCGGACCGCCCGCCATCGAGGATCTCGACCTCGAGATCGATCCCAAGCTCGCCTGGGCGCTCCGGCATCGCGGGCTCTTCCCGGTCGACGTGAACCACGCCCCGCGCGAGATGCTGCTGCGCGTGCCGGGGCTCGGGGTCCGCAACGTGGACCGCATCCTCGTCGCGCGCCGCCACGGTGCGCTCCGCATCGCCGACCTGCGGCGCCTCCGCGTCGCGCTCCGTCGCGCGGCGCCGTTCCTGCTCACCGCCGACGGACCGGGCCTCACCCGCCACCTCGACGAGCAATCGCTGCGGGCGCGCGTGAGGCCGGCGCAGCAGCTCGCGCTGTTCGGGGCGCAGGGCAACGCGTCGACGGGCGAGCTGTGATCGTCGCCGCCATCGCGCCGTCGTTCGAGGCGTTCCGCGCGCGGGCCCGCGTCCTCCTCGCCGAGCACGCTGCGCCATCCGATGTCCTGTGGGAGGACGGAAGCGGACAGAAGAGCCTCTTCGGCGGCCCGCTCGCGCCGCTCGCCGCGCCCGCGCCGCCCGCCCCGCCCGGCGCTCACGCGAACGTGCCGGCCGCGTTCGTGCGCGCCGGCACCCTCGCGGCCCTCCACGCCTCCGGCGAGCGCTGGTCGCTCCTCTACCGGGTGGTCTTCCGCCTGACCCACGGCGAGGCGCACCTCCTCGAGCTGACCACCGACCCCGACGTCGTCGCGCTGAACCGGCTCGTGTCGGATGTGAAGCACGACGAGCACCGCATGCATGCATTCCTCCGCTTTCGCCGCGTGCCGACGCCGCCCGCCGAGCCCGAGTCGTTCGTGGCCTGGTATGTGCCGGATCACCACATCCTGGAGCTCGCGTCACAGCACTTCGCGCGCCGCTACCAGGGCATGCGGTGGGTCATCCTGACGCCCGAGGCGAGCGCGGTGTGGGACGGTACGTCGCTGCGGTTCGGCGCCGGCGCCACGCGCGACGACGCGCCCGCGGGCGACGAGCTCGAAGCCCTGTTTTCCGCGTACTACGGCGCGATCTTCAACCCGGCGCGCCTCAACCTGGACGTGTTCGGCCGGCACGTGCCCGCCCGCTTCCACGGCGAGATGCCGGAGATCACGCGCGTCACCGACCTGGCACGCGACGCGCCTCTCCGCTCCGTGGCCATGCAGAAGAAAAAGGTGTCGCCGTCGCTCGCGTTCATCCCGGAGGGCGCCTCCCTGTCCGAGCTGGCCGAGGCCTCGCGCGGCTGCACGGCGTGCCCCCTCTACGAGAAGGGCACGCAGACGGTGTTCGGCGAGGGCCCGGCACGCTCTCCCATCGTGCTCGTCGGCGAGCAGCCGGGCGACCAGGAGGACCGCCAGGGTCACCCGTTCGTCGGCCCCGCCGGCCGGCTCCTCGACGAGGTGCTCGCGGAGGTCGGGGTCCCGCGCGACCAGCTCTACGTCACGAACGCGGTGAAGCACTTCAAGTGGGAGCCGCGCGGCAAGCGGCGCCTGCACGCCAAGCCAAACGCGATGGAGATCAACGCGTGCAACGGCTGGCTCGAGGCCGAGCTGGCGGTCGTGAGGCCCGAGGTCATCGTGTGTCTCGGGGCGACGGCGGCGCAGGCGTTCATGGGCCGCACCTTCAAGATCACCGAGCGGCGCGGCGAGAAGCTCGACGGGGCGCCGTGGGCGAGGACGATGATCGCCACGTACCATCCGTCGGCGCTCCTGCGCATGATCGACGACGCAGCGCGTGAAGAGGCACGCCGCCACTTCGCGGCCGACCTGAAGAAGGCGGCGGCGCTCGTCGATCTGGTGGGGCACGCGCACGACGGGAAGAAGCGCCGCGCCTCCGCCGGCTGAGCGCGCCGGCGACGCTTTGCCGCCGCGGGAAGGAGAGGTAAGACGGCCGGGTGAACGAGCTGCCCGCCGACCTGAGCCTCGCCAGCTACTTCCTGCACGACCGCATCGCCGAGGGTCTCGGCGACAAGATCGCCGTGAGGTTCGGCGCGCGCAGCTGGACGTATGCAGAGATCGCGGACCGGAGCCGCCGGCTCGCCGCCGTGCTCGACGCGCGCGGCGTACGGCGCGGCGAGCGGGTCCTCGTCGTCCTCACCGACATGCCGGCCTTCGTGTGGTCGATCTTCGGGATCCTGACGCGCGGCGCGGTGCTCGCCATGGGCAACCCGCACGCTCCCATCGAGAACCTCGCCTATCTCGTCCGCTACACCCGCGCGACGGCAGTGATCACGCTCCCCGACGTGGCCGACAAGCTGCGGCCGCTCATCGAGCAGGCGGGGAGCGAGGTGCAGGTCGTCCTCGTCGCCCCGGACGTGGCCACCGGCGAGGACCCCGAGGCGGACGTTCCAGGTCTCGGCGGCAAGCTGCTGGCGCTCGGCCCCGCGGTCGCGGCTGCCGAGCCGGCCGCGAGCACGCCCGTCCATCGCGACGAGCCCGCGATATGGCTCTTCACGAGCGGCTCGACCGGTGAGCCCAAGGCGAATGTCCACTCCCATCGCGACTTCGCCTTCAATACCGAGGTGTATGCCAAGAAGACGGTCAGCTATGCCCCGGACGATCTCACGATCAGCGTGTCGCGCCTCTTCTTCGGATATGCGACGGGCACCAATCTGTTCTTCCCGTTTGCCGTCGGAGCGACCACCGGGCTCTTCAGCGAGCGGCCGACGCCGGAGATCCTTGCCGACGCGATGACGATGTACCGGCCCACCATCGTGACCAACGTGCCGACGATGCTCGGCAAGCTGCTCGAGCACGACGCGGCGCTGACCGCCGCGGGCCGGCCCGGCCTCGATCTCTCCACCGTGCGCTTCTCGCTGTCCGCGGGCGAGGCGCTGCCCGGCCCGCTCCTCGCGCGCTGGCAGGAGCGGTTCTCCAGCGACGTGTACGACGGGATCGGCTCGGCGGAGATGTTCCACATCTATGCCTCGAACCGTCCGGGCGACATCAAGGTCGGATCGCTCGGCAAGGCGGTGCTCGGCTACGAGCTCCGCATCCTCCCCGAGGAGGCGGAGGGCCCGGGCGCAGCACCGTGCGCGCCCGGCGAGATCGGCGTCCTGTGGGTGAAGGGCGACAGCGTCGCCCACGGTTACTGGCTCGATCGGGACCGCAGCTGGAACGTGTTCCACGGGCACTGGTGCCGGACCGGCGACCTCTTCCACGTGGACGCCGAGGGATATCTCTACTTCGCGGGTCGCACCGATGATCTCCTGAAGATCGGCGGGCAGTGGGTGGCTCCGCTCGAGGTCGAGGAGTGCCTGCTCGGCCACCCGGCGGTCGCGGCGTGCGCCGTGATCGGCGCCGAGGAGGACGGTCTCCTCAAGACGAAGGCCTTCGTCGTCGTCCGCGCCGGACACGAGGCGAGCCCCGAGCAGGCGTCCGCCATCCAGGAGCACGTCAGGGGAAAGCTCGCGAAGTACAAGTACCCCCGCAGCATCGAGTTCGTGGAGGATCTCCCGCGCAACGATCGCGGCAAGGTCGACAAGAAGGCGCTGCGCGCGCGGAGCGCGACCTGAGATGGCGCGTCGTCTCGCTGCGCTCACCTACGAGGAGGTCGCCGCGCTGCTGGCGGCCGGGCCGCTCGTCGCCATCGTGCCGGTCGGGAGCGTCGAGCCCCACGGCCCGCACCTGCCGCTCGGCACGGACACGACGATCAGCCTGGTCGCCTCCGAGCGGGCCGCGGAGCGCCTGGCGAGCGCCGGCGTCGCTGCGGTGGTCGCGCCCTCCATTCCGTACGGTGTGACCGACTACGCCGGCGGGTTCCGCGGGGCGATCGGCGTGCCCCCCGAGGTGCTGACCCCGCTGCTCCGCGCGGTCGCGACGCGCTTTCTTGCCGACGGCTTCGCGCACGTCTGCTTCGTCAACAACCACCTCGAGCCCGCGCACGACGCCGCGGTGCGTGCGGCGATCGACGGGCTTCCCGCAGGGGCGGCGTCCGTCGCGTGCCCGCTCACGCGCCGCTGGGGCCGGACCCTCTCCGACGAGTTCAAGCGCGGCGACTGCCACGCCGGCCGCTACGAGACGTCGCTGGTCATGGCGGCGGGCGAGCCCGTCCGCCCTTCGTTCGCGGCGCTGCCGACGCTCGGCCTCAGCCTCGCCGCCGCGATCCGGGAAGGGAAGGCCACCTTCGCGGAGATCGGCATGGACCGCGCCTATACCGGCGCGCCCGGCGAGGCGACTGCCGAGGAGGGCGAGGCTCTCTACGACAAGCTCGTCACGATGGTGGTCACCGAGATCACCGAAGGACTCGCCGCCCGCGTAGGATGACGGGACGCACATGGGGAAATGCCTGGGGGTCCTGCTCCTCGTCGCCGCGCTCGTGACGTCCGCTGCCTGCGTCCGCAAGGACACCGCGGTGGAGAACCGCCCGGTCGCCGACAACCTCGCGTCGTACTGGACGTGCGCCGTCTACTTCTCGACGGACGGCCGCGGCGACAGCGCGAACGAGGCCTTCGACTTCGTCCCCTGGTTCGAGTCGCGGGTGCGCGAACGTGGCGTGTTCGAGCCGCTCGGACGCGACGAGCAGAACGAGGCCGAGGTGACGATCCGGCTCGAGGCGAAGGGCGGCAACCACGGCGTCACGCTGCGCATGTTCCTCTTCGACGCGAAGAACAACGACTCGCTCGGTGAGCTCGAGGCGCTCGTCTCGGTCGACGCGCAGGATGCCGGCCCGGAAGCGATGGAGACGAAGCGCGCCCTCGCGCTGCACCAGGCGGCCGACCAGATGCTGGACACGCTGAAGGAGAAGCGCCACCTCACCGGCCCGAAGCCGAAGCCGCCGCTGCCGCCGCTCCCGGAAGCGCCCGAGGTCGGCGGGACCGCCGTGTGCTCGACGCAGTGCCATGCGCCCGCCGCCTCCGCGTCCTCGTTCGACGAGCAGCACGCGGCCGCCCTCGCGGTGACCGGCACCATGAGGGCGCTGCGGAATTGCCTCGACCGCGTCGGCGCGCAGCTCGTCGATCCCGCCTTGCTCCTCCGCTTCGCGCCCGACGGCGACCTCCGGCACATGCGGGTCGACGTCGGCGGCTACGAGCAGAACGAATGCGTACGCGCGGTGCGCGCCCGGTTGCCGCGGGTCCGCGCATCACGCGCGAGCATCCTGCGTTGCGACTACCACTGCAGCACCTCGTGACCGGCGCGGGTGCTAGATCTGCGGGCATGAAGACGCTCCACCCCAGGCTCGTCGGGACCGCGGCGCTCCTCGGCGGTCTCCTCGCGCTCTCGCCCGCCTGCTCGAAGCCGCAGCCCCCGCAGCTCACCCCGAAGGAGGCTACCGTCACCGACGTCGCGGCCACCGGCTTCGACCTGCGCGTGAAGATGGACGCGACGAACCCGAACAAGTTTCCGATCTCGGTGCGGGCGGTGACCGCGCACGTGATCATCGACGGCAAGCAGGACCTCGGTACGGTAACGTCGACCCAGGCCATCGACCTGCCGGCGAGCGCGACCACCTCCATCGACGTGCCGCTCAACGTGAAGTGGAAGAACCTGGCCGGCGTGGCGACGCTCGCGCAGGCGACGAAGCCGGTGCCCTACACCCTCGACGGGACGGCGACGGTCGGCGGCGAGAGCCTGAACGTGGACCTCCCGTTCAGGATGAACGGCCAGATCACGCCGCAGCAGCTCCAGCAGGCGGTCACCAAGTCACTCCAGAACCTCGGGCTTCCGGGGGCGCTGCCGCCCATCCCCGTGGCCCACTGAGCGCGCGCGAGCCGACTAGCTCGCGGGCGCGTCGGGCCGCTCGATGAAGCGCGTGAGCGTCGCGACCACGGCCACGAGCTCCGCGGGCTCGATGGGCTTCGCGAGATGCATCGAGAAGCCAGCGTTCAGCAGGCGGCGGCGATCCTCGGCACGCGCGTAAGCGGTCAGCGCCGCCGCGGGAAGGTCGCCGCCACGGTCGCGCGGCAGCGCCCGCACCCGCCGGATCAGCTCGTAGCCGTCCTCGTCGGGCATGCCGATGTCGGAAAGGAGGAGGTCCGGCATCTCCTCGGCGATCTTCGTCATCGCGTCGGACACACTCGCGGCCAGCGAAACGATGCATCCGCAGTCCTCGAGGATGGCGCTGACGAGGCGCCGCGCGTCCTCCTCGTCGTCGACGGCGAGGATGCGAATGCCGCGCAGCTGGAGAGGCTTCTCGTACGCAGCCTGAGCGACCTGGTGCTCGGTGTGCTCCGGCCGGCTGCTGCGTGCGGAGCCCACCGCGGAGATCGGGAGCGACACCGTGAAGGTGGCGCCGCGACCTTCCCCGGCACTCTCGGCGCGGATGGTGCCGCCGTGGAGCTCCACGAGCTGCCGGCTGATCGCGAGACCCAGGCCGAGGCCGCCGCGCGCGCGCGTGGTGCTCGCGTCCTCCTGGCGGAACGGCTCGAAGACGCTGGGCAGGAACCCGGGGTCGATGCCCTTGCCCGTGTCGCTGACCACGATCTGGATGGACGAGTCCACGCGGTGGACGATGACGCTCACGCGCCCGCCCTTCGGCGTGAACTTCACGGCGTTGCTGAGGAGGTTCCATACGATCTGCTGGAGCCGCGTCGGATCGCCGACGAGCGAGGGCACCGTCGTGTCGAGGACCGGAGCGAGGCGGATCTGCTTTGCCGCCGCCGCGGGCTGCAGCGACTCGATCGCCGCCTCCACGACGCTCACCGCGTCGACCGGCTGCACCTCCAGCCGCAACTTGCCGCTGATGACGCGGGACATGTCGAGCAGGTCCTCGATCAGCTGCGCCATCGCCACCGCGTTCCGCTCGATCGTCTCGTTCGCCTTCCGCCGCCTGGCCTCGTCGAACTCCTGTGACATCAGGAGCTTCGACCAGCCCATGATCGCGTTGAGCGGCGTCCGGAGCTCGTGGCTGACGACCGCGAGGAACTCGTCCTTCGCGCGGTTGGCGACGTCGGCGGCCTTCCTGGCCTCCTGCTCGGAGCCGAACAGCCTCGCGTTCTCGATCGCGATCGCACAACGGCGGCCGAGCTCCTCGGCGAAGGCGAGGTCGGCCGGCGTGTAGCGGCGTCCGGACTCCGCGTGCACGAAGGTCATCGCGCCGAGCACGCGACCCTGGGCGACGAGGGGCACGATCATCGCGGAACGAAGACCGAGCTCCAGCGCCGCGCGGAGGTGCTCTTCGTCGACGCACGCCGCGGCGATCTGCGCGTCCGTGATGTCCGCGTGAAGCTCGGGCCGCCCGGTGCGGAGCACGTGGAGGGTCCCCGAGCCGGCGCCCGGCTGCGGCGGGTACTTCGCATGGAGCTCGTGCGCGAGCTCGATCTTGGCGGGGTCCACGTGAGCCACCGCGAGCCGGCGCGGGATCGCGGACCCCGGCACGACCAGGTCGATCGCGCACCAGTCGGCGACGCGCGGCACCGAGAGCGAGGACACGCGCGCGACCGTGGTCTCGTAGTCGAGCGATTCCGCGAGCACCGCGGTCGCGTCCGACAGGAACGTCGCCTGCGCCTCGCGCGCCCGCCGCGCCGTGACGTCGCGGAAGACCAGCACGACCCCATCGACCTCGCCGTTGTCGCGGCGGATCGGCGCCGTGCTGTCCTCGATGAACGTCTCGCGCCCGTTGCGCTCGACGAGGACCCGCTGGTGGGACGAGCCGCTCGGCGCGGCGGTCGCGAGGACCTTCTCGACCGGATCGGGCACGACGGCGCGCGTCTCGGGGTCGATGATGCGGAAGACCTCCGCGAGAGGGCGCCCGCGCGCCTCGTCCTCGGGCCAGCCGCTCAGCGACTCGGCGACGGCATTCATGAAGGTGACCCGCCCGCTCGCGTCCGTCGCGATGACGGCGTCGGCGATGCTCCGCAGGGTGGTCGCCAGCGAGGAGCGGAGCCGTTCGGCGAGCGTCGCGGTGGCTCGTTCGTTCTCGAGGCGGCGTGCCCGCGCGAGGGCCTGGCCACACTGCCGTGCGAAGGTCGCGACGAACTCGCGCTCGTCGGAGGGAAAGGTGCGGGGCTCGTGGAAGCCGACGCCGAGCATGCCGATGACCCCGCCCTCGGCGCTCACGGGTACACACCAGAAGGCCTGCACGCGGCGGCCCTGCGCGGGGAGCGCCGCCACCTCGGGGAGCTGCGCGGCGTACTGTTCGGCGGTCTCGACCCACAAGGCGCCCGACTCGCCGGTGCCGACGCGGTGGGCCGGCGGACCGGAGGCATTCGTCAGCTTTCGAAGACCGGCGAGGATCTCGGGGTTGCACCCCCGCTCCGCGAGCAGCGCGAGCGTCTTCGTGCGCTCGTCGAGGACGTACAGGGCGCAGGTGTCGGCGCCCGCGAAGGCGATGCCCTCGGTGACCACCGCCTGCCCGACCTCCGCGACGGAGGTGGTCGACGCGAGGCGCTCCGCGAGCTGCGCCAGCATGTTGACGCGGCCGCGCGCGACCGAGCCGGCGCGCAGCCGCTCCTCCTCGGCTCGCTTCCGTTCCGTGAGGTCGCGCGTGACCTTCGCGAAGCCCACCAGCTCACCGCTGCCGTTGCGGAGGCCGGTGATGACGACGTTCGCCCAGAAGCGCTGGCCGTCGCTGCGGAGGCGCCAGCCCTCGTCCTCGAAGCGCCCGTCGCGCGCCGCGACGTCGAGCTCCATCTCGCACTTGCCGGCGCGGATGTCCTCCTCGGGATAGAATTTCGAGAAGTGCTGGCCGATGATCTGCTCGGCGCGGTAACCCTTGATGCGTTCGGCGCCGGCGTTCCACGTCGCGACGTGGCCCGTCGGATCGAGGAGGAAGATGGCGTAGTCCTTGACGCTCTCGACGAGCAGCCGGAAGCGCTCCTCGCTCTGGCGGAGGGTCTCCTCGGCCATGCGTCGCTCGGTCATGTCGCGCGTGACCTTCGCGAAGCCGACGAGCCGCCCGTCGGGCTCGCGGAGCGCGGTGATCACGACGAGCGCCCAGAAGAGCGTCCCGTCCTTCCGCACGCGCCAGCCCTCGTCCTCGACGCGGCCTTCCTTGGTCGCGACCTCGAGCTCGCGCGCGCACTTCCAGCGATCCTCGGGGCGATAGAACGCCGAGAAGTGCCGGCCGATGATCTCGCTGGCCTGGTAATACTTGATGCGCTGGGCGCCGATGTTCCAGGTCTGGACGATGCCCGCCGGGTCGAGCATGAAGATCGCGTAGTCCTCCACGCTCTCGACGAGGAGGCGGAAACGCTCTTCGCTCGATCGCAGGGGTTGTTCGCGGTCGGCCTGCGGCGCTCGGATCGGGGGATCGTTCGGCACGGGAGCAACAGATAGTGCCGGACTCGCGGGGATCCCGCCATGGCCCCGTCACTTC
The DNA here is from genome assembly GCA_028287035.1 of Labilithrix sp. The sequence goes on from JAQBQL010000099.1 coordinate 13,281, forward strand.
CCACTCCGCCGCGCCGCGCCCCTGCGGTCGCGGTCCGCAGGTCTTCAGGCGGGCGCTCGCTCCGCGAGTCGCTCGAGGCGCTTCTTTCGCGCCGGTCCGAAGGGGGCCATCACGTTCATGACGCCGATGGCCGACGCCTCGAGCTCGGCACACGAGCCGGCCTGCGCATCGGGCGGGACCTCCACGGCGAAGCCCTGCTGGTAGGCGTCCGTCGCGGTGGCCATGACCCCGAGCTCGGTGAGGCAGCCGGTGAGCACGAGGGCGTCGACCTTCAGCTCGTCGAGGACGCGCGTGAGGTCCGACTCGAAGAAGGCGCTGTAGCTCGCCTTGTTGACGACGCGGTCACCGGGCGCGGGGGCGATCTCGGCCCAGACGTGCGTTCCGGAGCTGCCCTTCACGGCATGCGTTCCCCACGCGTCGAGGTCGGGGTCGTCGGGATCGTGCTCGTCGACCACGTAGATCACGGGAACGCCGCTCGCGCGCGCCGCCTCGATGCGCTGCTTCAGCGCGGGAACGATCGCGCGCGCCCGCGGCACCTCGAGGACCGAGCCCGGCATCAGGTGGTCGTTGATCATGTCGATGACGACCAGCGCCTTCCGCGTCTGGCGCTGAGCCAGCGACGCGAGCAGCCGGTCGCGGAGCGCCGCGGGCGGGCTGCGAGGCGCCTCGGCCCGGCCGAGCGTGGCGAGGACCTCGCGCGCCCCGGCGACGGCGACCCGGACCGCGGGCGGCTGCATCATGAGGATCCCGTCCTCGACGCGCTCCGGCCGGCCGTTGAGCGCGAAGGCGACGAGCTCCGCGAGCTCACCCTCGCCGGGCTGCAGATCTTCGTCGTTCTTGCCCGTGCCGCTCATGTGCGTTCGCCCTCGCGCTCTCCACGCTCGATTCTACAGACCTACGCGCCCGGCGGCTCGGCGGATCGGCGCCTCGGATTTCTGCCGACCCTGCCGATGTGCTCGCCATTACAGTGACCCTGGAACGCTGACGTGCGGCCGCGCCGCTTTACGGGGCGACCCCCGAGAGGGTCTGATGGGGGCCGTGAGCGCAGCCATCTTCGAGTTCAACGCGGCCCGGTCCTCCATCGTCGACGAGGTGGTCCGCCGCGTCGTCGAGCACACGAAGGACCCGCTCCTCGTCCTGAACGAGGCGGCCTACCTCGAGACGCGGCGCCTCCAGAGCTCCGGCTCGAGCGAGCTCGGCGAGTGGCGCGGGCTCGCCGGGCACCTCGGCCGCATGAGCCACGCCGAGCAGCAGGACAAGCTGCGGGAGCTCGCGGAGCGCTACGCGTGGGACGTCGCCGGCAACTTCGACGGGCGGGTCTACAAGTTCGCGTCGAAGGCCATGGCGCCCCTCATCGGCGCGCTGATGTCGCCGCGCTCCACCCTGAAGAACCTGTCGAAGAGCCTCGCCCACGCGTTCGACCTCACCGCGCTCGATGGGCGCGTGCTCGTGCAGGGGCCGCGCGAGCACATCCGGAAGCTCAGCGAGATCGGCACCATCGTCTTCGTGCCGACGCACCTGTCGAACCTCGACTCGGTGGTGTTCGGGTTCGCGATCGAGCGCGCGGGGCTGCCGCCGGCGATCTACGGCGCCGGCAAGAACCTCTTCACGAACCCCGTCCTCAGCTTCTTCATGCACAACCTCGGCGCCTACCGCGTCGACCGCCGCCTCCGGCACACGCTCTACAAGGACGTGCTGAAGACGTACTCCACGGTCATGATCGAGCGCGGGTACCACTCGCTCTTCTTCCCGGGCGGGACGCGCTCGCGCTCCGGAGGGCTCGAGCGAAAGCTGAAGCTCGGGCTCGCCGGCACCGGACTCGAGGCGTTCGTCCGCACGACGTTGAACGGCCGCACGCAGCCGGTCTTCTTCGTGCCCGCCACCATCAACTACCTCCTGACGCTCGAGGCGGAGACGCTCATCGACGACTTCCTCCAGGAGGAGGGCAAGGCCCGGTACATCATCGAGGACGACGAGTCGACGCGCGTGGCGCGGGTCGCCTCCTTCATGAACAAGCTGCTCGGGCTCGACGGCGCGTGCGTGGTGCGCTTCTCGCGTCCGCTCGATTGCTTCGGCAACGAGGTCGACGAGGAGGGCCGCAGCCACGATGGCCGCGGTCGCGTGGTCGACGCGCGGAGCTACGTGATGGGACGCGAGGGAAAGGCCGCGCCCGACGGGCCGCGCGACGCGGAGTACACGCGCGAGCTCGGCGAACGCATCGTCGATGCGTTCCGGCGCGACACGGTCATCATGGCCACCCACGTGGTGGCTGCGTGCGCGTTCGAGCGCGTGCGCCGCGCCGTCGGGAAGGCCGATCTATTCGCCGTGCTCGCCCACCGGGACGACGTCACCGTGCCGCGCGCCGAGCTCGCCGCCGACGTGGACGTGATGCTCGCGCGCCTCGCCCTCATGGAAGAGAAGGGCGAGATCGTGATGGCGCCGGCGCTCAAGGGGAAGAGCGGCGACGCGGTCGTCGAGGACGCGCTCCGGGCGTTCGCCGGCTACCACACGCAGGAGGTGCTCGCCCACCGCGGCAGCGCGCTCGTGCTCCGCGACACGCGCCTCCTCTTTTACTACCAGAACCGCCTCGCCGCCCACGGGCTCGCCTTCGACGTGACCTCGACGCTGCCGGTTCGCCCCGGGCAGGGGAGCCCGCGCGTCGACCGCGCCGCGCCGCGATCGCCCGCGGCACCCTGACCGCCCGCGCGGTCGCGCTCACGTTCCCGGTCGACGCGCTCGCAAAGAGCGCGTTCTAGGGGTGGCGCGCGGCCTTTGGCATGCGCTATCGTCCCCGGCCCTTCAGGCCCGCGAGGGTCCGCACGCCGCGGACCTCTACCCCTCGCCACAGGCGAGATGAAAAAGCGATGACCACACCCGACAGCCCCGAGAACCAGGGTTCCAGCCCCGAGACCACGCCGGAGACCACGGCATCCATCACGACGCACGAGCCGTCCGCTGCCGAGCCGGTCGCGCACGCGCCGACCCCGTCCGAGGGCGGGGCTGCGGCAGCGCCCGCAGCATCCGAAGCACCCGAGGGCGGTGATGCGATCGTCGCCGCCACCGAGGCCTCGGCCCCGCACGCGGGTGACGCCGACGGCGGCGACGACGCCGAGGGCGGCGAGGAAGAGGGAGCCGAGGCGGGCGCCGGCGAGGCGACCGAGGGCGCGGCCACGAACCCCGACGGCACGCCTGCCAAGCGCAAGCGCCGTCGTCGTCGCAAGAAGAAGCCGGCCGGCGCCGAGGGCGCCGTCGCGGGCGCCGAGGGTGCGACCGCGGAAGGGGCGGAGGGCGCAGCTCCCGTCGAGGGCGGCGGCGAAGGCCAGCCCGCGGGCGAGCGCCGCGCACGTCAGCCGAAGAAGGAGCGCGTCGAGCGCGAGCGTCCGGCGTTCAACGTCGGCGACGTCGTGTTCGGCAAGGTCCTCGAGGTGACGGAAGATGCGCTCTTCGTCGACCTCTCGGGCAAGGCGAAGGCGATCTTCGATCTTCGCGAGCTCCTCATCACCGAGGAAGAGGCCGAGGAGTACAACCGCGCCCACAAGGCGGACCGCCACGCGACCGCCAACGAGGCGCCCGAGTCGAGCACCTCGGTGGCGGATGCTGCCGCGGCCGGTGAGCCCGGCGAGGCGGCGGAAGGCGAACAGACCGCGAGCGAGACGGTGGGCGAGACGCCCGCCCCCGAGGCTTCGCTCGATGCCGTTCCCGAGACGCCGGCCGCCGAGGCTGCGGCGCCCGTTGCGTTCGAGACCCCGGATGCGGCGGACGCGAACGCGACAGACGCGAACGCCGACGCGAACGCGAACGCGGACGCGACCGAAGCGACCGTCGCCGCTGCGGAGACGCAGGGCGATGGCGATCAAGACCGGACCCCGCAGCTGCCGAAGGTGGTGCTCGAGCCGGGCGCGCCGTTCGTCGGCCTCGTGCACAACGACGGAGGCCGCGGCGGTCTCGTCGTCCTCACGCACCATCCGAAGCGCGTCTCCAAGACGAAGCCGCTCATCGCCGAGGCCTCGCGCTCCGGCTCGCTCGTGTTCGGTCTCATCACCGGCACGATCAAGGGCGGCGTCGAGGTCGACGTCGACGGCCTCCGCGCCTTTGCGCCGGCCTCGCACGTCGAGCTCCGTCCGGGCGCGGACCTCTCGCACCTGGTCGGCCGGCGCCTGACGTTCGCGGTCACGCAATACGCGAAGCGCGGCCGCGACGTGGTGCTCTCGCGCCGCGCGCTGCTCGAGTCCGAGGCGAAGGAGAAGCGCGGCGAGGCGCTCAAGAACGTGAAGATCGGCGCCGTCGTCGACGGCGTCGTCCGCACGGTCGTTCCGTTCGGCGCGTTCATCGACATCGGCGGCGTCGAGGGTCTCGTCCCGCTCAGCGAGATGAGCCACAACCGGGCCGACGGCCCGCGCGACGTCTTCAAGGTCAACGACGCGGTGAAGGTGAAGATCCTCAACGTCGACGAGAAGGGGAAGCTCTGGCTCTCCCGCCGCGCCGCCCTCGAGGATCCCTGGGCGCAGGTCGCCCAGAAGTACGCGCCGGGCACCAAGCACACCGGCAAGATCGCGCGCCTCCAGCCGTTCGGCGCCTTCGTCGAGCTCGAGTCGGGCATCGACGGCCTCATCCACTCCGCCGACCTCTCGGTGAAGCGGATCGAGCACCCCGAAGAGGTGGTGAAGCTCGGCGACGAGATCGAGGTCGTCGTCTCGAGCGTCGACTCGCGCCAGCATCGCATCGCCCTCCACCCCGCCCCCACGGGTGACGCCGCGGCCGAGGAGCCGCAGCGCATCCAGCTCGGCAAGATGGTGAAGGTCGTCGTCGTCGCCACGGAAGCTGGCGGCGTCGTCGTCCGCGTGCGCGGCGCCACGGGCCGCAACGCTCGCGGCTTCATCAGCGCGTCGGCCACCGGGACGCCGCGCGGCACCGAGCTGCGCAAGCTGTTCCCGACCGGCAAGGAGCTCGAGGCGAAGATCGTCGAGATGGATCCCCGTCGCGGCGAGATCAAGCTCTCGATCAAGGCCCTTGCCGAGGAGACCGAGCGGAACGCCTACCAGCAGTACCGCGCGCAGGTGAAGCGCGAGGCGAAGTTCGGCACCCTCGCCGACCTCCTCCAGAAGCGCAACATCACCCCCAGCAAGTAAGCGGCGACGTCAGGTGTGGAAGCTCGCGACCAGCTCGCGAGCTTCCACGATGTTGTCCTCGATGCTGCAGTACGTCCACGCGCCGTAGCGACCGACGGAGTACACGCCGCGCGCGGCGAGCTCCTTCGACACGCGCGCGTGCTCGGAGAGCGATCCCTTCGTGATGTGCACGTACGCGGGATCCATCACCACCGAGTGCTCGGCGACGAGCTTGTGGTCGGTGATGACGCCTAGCCGCTTCAGGTCGGCGAGGACCCGCGCCCGCGTCGCCGCGACGTCGACGGGCGCGTCGTGCGCGAAGCCGACCTCCACGTAGAGGCTGAGGCGATCGCCGTCGAAGATGTTGTCGTAGAAGCCGATGCGATAGAAGACGACGTCGCGGTCCGGGTAGTACACCCAGTGGACGTCCTTCTTTCCCTTCTTGTCGAAGCCGAGATTGAAGACGAGGACCTTGTTCCACGACAGCACGGCGGAGTCGTGGGGCACGCTCGCCATCGCAAGAAGGCGGTTCCAGGGCGCCGAGGACACGAGGCGGTCGAAGCCGATCTCGCGGCGGTCGGTCCTCACCACCTTGCGCTCGAGATCGACCGACTGCATGCGCTCCTCGAGCGCGATCCCGCCGGGACGCACCGCGCTGGCGAGCGCCTTCACGTACTCGATCGCGCCGCCCTCGGGATACGTGAAGTGGGCATTGTAGGTGGCGTTGTTGGCCACCTTCATGTTGCGCACGATGTCCTTCAGATCGGCGTGCGGGAAGAAGCGCCCCATCGCGTCCTTGTCGAGGGTCGACAGGTCGGTCGCATAGAGCTTCTCGTTGTAGGGAATCAGGAATTTCTCGGCGATCGAGCGACCGAGGCGCGAATACAGCATTCCCTTGAAGCTGCCGTCGTCCTGCTCACCGTCCTCGCCGGCGAGGACGAGATCGTGGAGGCAATCGATGAAGTCCTGCCGCGGCAGCTGGTGGATGTTCTTCTGGAAGGGAAAATCGATCCACTCGCCGCCGAACTCGATGAACGACTTCTTGTCGACCTGCACGATGCGCTGGCCCTGCATGCGCTCGCGCAGCCAGGCCTCGATCTCGGGATGCTTGAAGTGGAAGAAGTGCCCGGAATAGTCCCAGACGAATCCCTCCTTCTTCACCGTCTTGCAGTAGCCGCCGATCTCGCGGTCACCCTCGACGACCAGGTAGTCGTCGTCGCCGCGCTCCGACAGCGCCGCCGCGGTCGCGAGCCCGGTGATCCCTGCGCCGATGACGAGCGTTTGCACCTTCTCCATCGCGGCAGACGGTAGCAGATGTTATTCCCTCGGGATGACACCGGAGGCGTTCGAGGCGACGTTCCAGCGCATCCGCACGCAGATGGCGCGCGTCGTGGTGGGGCAGGAGGAGCTCGTGTTCGGCCTCCTCGTCGCGGCGCTCGCCGGCGGTCACGTGCTCATCGAGGGCGCGCCGGGCCTCGGCAAGACGCTGGTGGCGCGGACCTTCTCCCGCGTCACCGCGGCCAGCTTCAAGCGCCTCCAGTTCACGCCGGATCTCATGCCGAGCGACGTCACCGGATCGAGCGTGCTCGATCGTGACAAGGGGTCGTTCACGTTCCTGCCGGGGCCCATCTTCTGCCAGCTGCTGCTCGCCGACGAGATCAACCGCGCGCCCGCGAAGACGCAGTCGGCGCTCCTCGAGGCCATGCAGGATCATCAGGTGACGGTGGACGGGATCTCGCGTCCGCTGCCCGACCCGTTCGTGGTCGTGGCCACCCAGAACCCGGTGGAGTCGCAGGGCACGTATCCGCTGCCCGAGGCGCAGCTCGATCGCTTCCTCGTGAAGCTCACCGTCACCGATCCGCCGGCCGCCGAGGAGCAGCGCATCGTGAAGAACCACGCGACGGGCTTCGACCCGACGGACCTCCGCGCGCTCGAGGCGGTGACCTCGCCCGACGAGCTCCTCGCGATGCGCGCCTTCGCGGCGGCCACGCGCGTCGACGACGCGATCATCGAGTACATCGTGGCGCTCGTCCGGAAGACCCGCGAGGACCGCGCGTTCGAGCTCGGCGCCTCACCCCGCGCCTCGATTGCCATGATGAAGGCCGCCCAGGTGGTCGCCGCCAGCGAGGGTCGCGCGTTCGTCACCCCCGACGACGCGAAGTCGGTGGCGAAGCCGGTGCTCCGGCACCGCGTCATGCTTCATCCGGACGCGGAGCTCCAGGGCATTCGCGCCGACGAACGCATCGACGAGATCCTGCGCGCCGTCGCGGTGCCGCGCGCCGCCCGTCCGTCGTTGCCGCCGCCTGCCGTGGCGCCGCCGGTGGGCTGACCCATGACGACGACCGGCCTCGTTCCCACGCGCCGCTTCGTCGTCCTCGCGTTCGGCGCTGCGGTCGTCGCGTCGGTCGCCGGGTTCGTTCCGGGCGTCGACGTCGCGTGGATCGCGCTCGATGCGGCGCTGCTCGTGATGGCCGCGGCCGATGCGCTCGCCGCGCGCGGGCGACGCCTGTCCGTCGAGCGCCGCGCGGCTGCGATCTTCTCGGTGGGGCGCCCGAATCCGGTCACGCTCGTCCTCCACAACGAGAGCGCCCGTACGCTGCGCGGCACCGTGATGAGCGATCCCGTGGCGGACAGCACCACCGCGGGGCTCCCCGGGCACTTCGCGCTCGAGCCGCACGGCACGGTCACGCTCCGGTTCGAGATCACTCCCACGCGCCGCGGCTCGCGCGACCTCGGCGCGGTGACGGTGCGTCATGCGCTGCCGCTCGGCCTCTTCTGGCGCCAGGAGCGCACGGTGCTCGCGCAGAACGTCGACGTGTACCCCGACGTCCACGCCGCGCGCGAGCTCGAGATGCTCCGGCGCCAGGGCCGCGAGGACGCGCGCGTGGGCAGCCTTCGCGTGCGCGGCGGCGACACCGAGTTCGAGCGGCTCCGGCCCTATCGCATCGGCGACGAGAGCCGCCACGTCGACTGGCGCGCCTCGGCACGGAAGGACGACCTCGTGGTCCGGCAGTTCCAGGCCGAGTCGAACCAGAACGTGCTCTTCGCGATCGACGTCGGACGCGGCATGCGCGGCTTCAGCGGCGGGATCGGGAGCATCGATCACGCGCTCGGCGCCGCCCTGCTCACCGCCGACGTCGCGCTCCGCGGCGGAGACCGCGCGGGCCTGCTCACGTTCGACGACGAGCCGCGTAGCTTCCTGCGGCCGACCGGCGGTCGCTCGGGCGCGCGCAAGCTGACGCGGGCCACCTACGCGCTCGAGGCGAACCTCGCGGCGACCGATTACCGGCGCGCCATGGTCTTCCTGAAGACGCAGGTGAAGGCGCGCTCGCTGTTCGTCATCTTCACGAACCTGCTCGATCCGCGGAGCGCGAAGGAGCTCGCGGCCGCCGTGAAGAGCCTCATGCCGCGTCACCTGCCGCTCTGCGTCCTGATGCGTGACGAGGAGGTCGAGCGCCTGGCTCTCGCCGAGGTCCGGTCGGAGGGCGACCTTCTCGTGCGGGCCGCGGCCGGCGAGTCGCTCGCGTGGCGCGACGGGATCGTCCGCGGGCTCCAGCAAGCCGGGGCGCTCGTCCTCGACGCACGGCCTGCCGACGTGACCGCCTCCCTCGTGAAGCGGTACCTGGAAGTGAAGGCGCGCCGCCTGCTCTGAAGCGCCCGCTCAGCGAAGGGCGCGCGCGAGCAGCGAGCGAAGCGCGCGGATGGTCTCCGCCTCGTCGCCGACCGTCGCATCGTCGGTCTTCGCGGAGGTCGCGCGTTGCCACACGCGGGTGGCTTCGTCGACGCTGACCCCGCCGCGCGAGGCGAGGAACGCTGCGGGGTCGGCGCCGCGAGGCAGCCGGTCACGGAGGCGCAGCGCCGCGAACTGGCCGTAGGCGGCGAGGGCGTGCGGCCACGCGCGAGCCCTTCCATAGAAGGCGCCCGTGGCCTCGACGTGCTCCGCGAACGCGCGCCTGGTCGGCTCGGGGGTGGGCCGGGCGCGCGCGTGCCTGATGCCGTAGGCGAGGAAGAGCAGGAGGGAGGCGGCGAGCGCGTGCCAGGCGCCCTTTCCGAGGCCGCTCCGCGCGAGCGCCGTGAACGGGTTGGTCGGGGGAGCGATGCCGTCCTCGCCCTTCGCGAACCGGACGACGAACGCCGGCGGCGCCCCGAGCAGCGATCGTTCCTCGTCGCGGCGCACCTGGTCGCGTGCCGCGACGTGCAGGAGCGCCAGCAGCGCGTCGGCGTTGCCGGGCACCGACACCCCTAGGTTGGTGGCGAGCTCGCCGTTCGTGAGCCCCACCACGGCTCCCTTGCCGAGATCGAGATGCGCCCCGACGACGGTGTGCGAGCCCGACGTGAAGGCAAACGCGTCGGCGGCCGGCCACGAGAGCGCGCGACCGAACGCAGCGCGCGCGTCGTGCGTCACGCCCACGTCGGAGTAGACGTCGTACGCGGTCTCGGCGGTGGACAGCGCCCGCGCGTGGAGGGCGCGCGGCCACTGACCCGCCGGACCGAGCAGCACCAGCACGCCGCCCCCCTCGACCCAGCGGAGGAGATGGCTCTCCGCCTCGCCCTCGAGAGCGACACGCTCCACGTCGAGCACGACGATCGGGCTCCTCGCCACGGCGGAGGGCACCGGTAGCGCGGCGAGCGAGGTGGCAAGGTGATCCACGTCGTACCCGGCGTGGCGCAGGAGCTCCATCGGCAGCTGGCTGCCCGCCGGGTCGTCGACGAGCGGCCCCTTGGTCGAGCCGAGCCCGCATCCTGCGAGCACCAGCAAGGCGCCGATCGCCACCGCCCCGCGCACCACCGCCGCCGCGCGCGCCCGCACGCGGGCCACGCCCTCGAGGTCCGGCAAGGCCTTTCCGAACTCGACGCGGTCCACCTCGCGCACGATCTCGCGGAGCGCGCCGCGTGAGGGCTCCTCGGAGCACGCGCGGACGTACTCGCCGTTCGTGCGATGCCTCGCGATGCGCAGCGCGCCGCGCCGGTCGAGCGCCACGAGCGAAGCGGCGAGGTACAGCCCGAGCGCGCGCGTGTGCTCGCCGCGCCGCGCGAGCTCATCGCCCTCGCGGAGCGTGCTCTCCGCATCGCCGAGCGCGTCGGGCTCAACGTCGGTCGCCCGCGCCAGCACGGACGAGGCGCCCGGCGTGACCTCGGCCTGCGCGATCCGGCGATCGCGGCGCGCCCTGAGGAGCGCGCGCACGAGCGGGAAGGCGACGGCCGCCGCCACTCCGAGCACGAGCAGCCACAGCAGGATCTTGCCGACCGCCGCGAGCACGTCGGTGAGGCGGCTCCTCGTGCTCTCGGGCTTCGGCGGCGCCTCACCACACGCCGCCTGGAGAGCCTCGCAGCGGGGGACCTGCGAGGCGAGCGAGCAGAGCCCGCGTTGCCGCAAGCCGAGGGGCCGCCGGGGCCGCGCGCAGAACGCGTAGCGTTCGTCCTGGCGCAGCGACTCGATCTCGGCGTCGGCGCCCCCGGGCGCGGGCTGCGCCGCCGCACGCAGCGGGAGCACGGCGAGCGCGAGGGCGAGCGCGAGGCCGGTGAGCGTCGTCCTCACCGCGCCTCCGCGAGCTCGGCGCGCGCGGCGAGGGCCGCGAACCGGGTCTGTACGTCCCAGCCCTCGGCGCTCGTGCGGACGTTCAGGTAGACGAAGAAGCGCGCGGTCGTGGCGTACGGGATGATCGCGAACCAGCCGATCATCGCGAGGACGCTGCCGCCCTCGTCGAGGAGCGAGGCCGGCGGCTTCAGCTGGAAGAGATCGCCGAGCACCTCCCGGCCCGCGATGTCGGCGAGCATGACCGCGCCGGCCGGCAGCACCACCGCCGCGAGGAGGCCGAGCAGCGCCTCGGCGATCGAGGCCGACACGACGTCGCTCGAGCGCCTCACCGCGCGCAGCATGGGCGCCCGCTCGAGCAGCATGACCTCGCTGACGAAGCTCGCAAAGAGCGCGAGGCCCGCGCCCGGCACGATGAGCACGATGCCGCCGATCGTGACCCCGACGAGCCACAAGAGCCGCATCCCGAGGATGCGCGGGAGCGCTCGGGCCGCGAGCGCGAGGACGGCGCGCGCCGAGGCGTCATCCTCGAACACGAGGCGCGAGGCGAGCACCGTGAAGGGCACCTGCACCGCGAACCCCAGGACGATGGCGAGCGGCCAGGCGAGCGCCCAGCCGCCGAGGAGGCCCGCTGCCGACGTGAGCACGACCGCCGGCAGCACCACCGCGAGCGCGACGAGGCCGTAGAGCCGCCCGTGCACCACCGTGAAGCGGAGCGCGAGATCGAGCACGTCGAGGAAGGACCGCTCGCGGAAGCTGACGCGCGCGCGCCGGAGATCGAGGCTCATGGCGCGCGCTCCTCGGCGTCGCCGCGCCCTCCGACGAGGATGTACGCGAGCACCAGGGTGAAGAGGGTGCCCCCGACGGCGAGCTTCACCGCAGGCGGCGTGCTCGATGCCGACCAGAACGCCTCGATCGCCGCGGCCATCACCAGCATCAGCGCGGCGCCGGCGACGATCACGAGGACGTCCCGCGCCGCGGCCTGGAGCGACGCGAGCCGCGTCCGCTCGCCGGGCGCGACCACCGACCAGCCGAGCGCGAGCCCGCAGCCGCCGGAGAGCATGATCGCGCCGAGCTCGAGCGACCCGTGCCCGACGATGAAGGTGCCGATGTTGGCCCCCGCGCCCTGCGACGCGACGTAGCCGAGCGTGGCGCCGATCGTGAGGCCGTTCTGCACGAGGTAGAACGCCGACCCGAGCCCGCCGAAGATGCCGGTGGCGAAGCAGCGGAGCGCGATGCCGACGTTGTTGTAGACGTAGAAGCCGGCCATCATCGCGCCTTCGCCGGGCTCGCGTCCCTCGTCGAAGCCGTGGGCGTAGGCGTCGGTCAGCGGTCGCAGCATCGCCTCCGGCGCCACGTGGAAGGCGAACGACGGGTCGCGAAGCGTGAGCACCAGGCCGATCGCCCCCGGGACCAGGAAGAGCGCGCACGCTAGCAGCATCGCCCGCCGGTGCCGCCGGACCGCGCGCGGAAAGGCACTGAGCCAGGCCTGGCGAAGCGCGGTCCTGGCGCTCGCTCCGGCGCGAGCGTCACGTCCGTAGAGCACGCCGTGCGCCGACGCCACGAGGCCGCGCAGATCATCGACGAGCGGCGCGCTGTAGCGTGCGGCCTGGGCCGCGGCGAGGTCCGCGCACACGTCCCGGTAGAGCGCGGGCAGCTCGGCGACCTCCTCGGGCGCGAGCCTTCGCGGACCACCGGAGCTCGCCTTCTGCGCGAGCTCGCCGAGGGCGTTCCAGCCCGCCTGGCGTCGTTCCACGAACGCGCGTTCGGTGAGCGCCGACGCTAGCTCCACGGTCGCTCCTCGCGGCGCGCGCGCGGATCCCACGAGGGGGGCGCGGCATCGGCCCGTCCGCGGTTGACGGCCCGGTCGTAGACGAGCGCGAGGAGGCGCGACGGGTCGGGATGCGAGACCCCGAGCCGGCGGCCGACCGGCCCCGCGATCATGTCGGCGAGCTCGTGCTCGCGCGCGCGTCCGAGGGAGGGACGGCGGCGCAGGAACAGCTCGATCGCCTCGCGTTCGTCGGCGTCGAGCGTCACGTGCTCGGGCAACGAAGCGAGCTCGCGCGGCGCTGCCGGTGGCTCGAGCTCGATGGTCGCGGCGCGGCGTGACACCTCCGGCACCACCACCATCGTGCCCGCCACGAGATCGCCGAGGCGCTGGAAGCGCGAGGTCATGGTCATCGACGCGAATCCCACCACGTAGCCGAGCGGCAGGCGGTCGGCGGCGCGCAGCAGGTTCCGGAGCGCGGCGGCCCGCCAGCCGATCGGACGACCCTTGGTGGTCACGACGCGCAGCCCGAGCGCGCGCTTGCCGAGCGATCGCCCGGTGAGCCCCTCGAAGAGGAAGAAGTAGAGCCACTCCACCGCGAAGAGCGCGAGGAGCACGAGCCCCTGACCGGCCTTCGCCTCCGAGCTCAGGGTCTCGAGGCTGCGCCCCGTCATGAAGGCGAGATACACGACGAGCGCGAGGAGGAGGACCGCGCCGTAGCAGACGAGCGTGTCGAGGAGGAGCGCGACGCCCCGCCGCGCGGGCCCGGCAATGCGGTACGCGAACACCGTGTGCTCGGGCGTCTCGATGGCGACGGCGGTGTCGAGCGGCTCGCGCATCCCCGCCGTCGAGCCTATCTCTGCACGTCGGCCTTGTCGCGCGGGACTGCCGCGTCGTCCGAGGTGCGCGGCAGATCGAGCTGCAGACCGCGAACGATGCGCGCGCGAGCGAGCGCGAGCCGCTCCGAGAGGACGTCCTCCTCGCGGGCGCTCGCCACGCTCGTCGCCACGTGCACGAGGAGACAGCGCCGGATGAACGCGCCGAACAGGTAGAGGTGGCCTTCGAGCTTGCCGCCCTGCTTGGCGGCATCCAGCGCAACCCAGATCCGCGAGTCGTACGCCTCGGGCCCGACCGTCACCTCGTCCTCGACGGTGGTCAGCGTGGACGAGGCGACCCACCCGAGGTTCCGCGCGCGCGTCTCGCACTTCTGGCGATTGACGAGCTCGTCTTCCTGCGTGGCGATCACCCACAGCTTGGAGGCCGTCGCGTCGTGCATGGCGAAGAGCCAGGGGCGCGAGTGGTCGTCGATGCGCCAGCCCTTCCCGTCGGGGAGCGGAAAGGAGAGGTTGAAGCGCTTCGAGTGATACCTGCCCCACGCCGCGTCCTCCGCGGGATACCGCGGCGCGGTCGCCGTGACGGAAGCAGGTCCGCCCGCGCCCGGAGGTCGGGCGGCAGGCGGATCACCACACGCGGCGCAGGTGAGCGCCAGCGCGGCGAAGAGGGCGCGTGCCGTCACGCGCCGCGCGATCAAACGTACGTGAGCCACTCGCTGTGGGACGTGTCGGCGCCGCGCACGACGGCGAAGAACCGCTCCTGGAGGCGCTTCGTGACCGGGCCGACGATCCCGTCGCCGATGGCGCGGTTGTCGACCTCGCGGACCGGCGTGATCTCGGCGGCGGTGCCGGTGAGGAAGCACTCGTCGGCGAGCCACAGCTGGTCACGCGTGATGCGGCACTCCTTGACCTCGAGGTTCTCCTCGCGGGCGAGCGCGATGATCGTGTCGCGGGTGATGCCCTCGAGGATCGAGGACGACAGGTCCGGCGTGTAGAGGACGCCCCGCTTCACGATGAACAGGTTCTCGCCCGAGCCCTCGGACACGTAGCCGTTCGAGTCGAGGAGGATCGCCTCGTCGTAGCCGCCGAACTTCGCCTCGCGCTTCGCGAGCACGCTGTTCGTGTACTGGCCCATCATCTTCGCCTTCGCGAGGCTCACGTTGATGTGGTGGCGCGCGAACGAGCTGATCTTGCAGCGGATGCCGTTCTTCAGCGCTTCCTCGCCGAGGTACGCGCCCCACTTCCACGCGATGACGGTCGTGCGCACCGGGTTGTTCGGCGCGTAGATCCCCATGGCGCCCTCGCCGAGGAAGATCATCGGGCGGATGTACCCGTCGACCATGTTGTTGACCTTGAGGATGTCGACGCAGGCCTTCATCACCTCTTCGCGGGAGAAGGTCGGCTGCAGCAGCGTGAGCTTCGCGGTGTCGTAGAGGCGGTTCACGTGCTCGCGCAGGCGGAACACCGCGGTCTTGCCGTTCTCGCGCTGGTAGGCGCGGATCCCCTCGAAGCCCCCGAGCCCGTAATGCAGTGAGTGGGTCAGGAGATGAACGGTCCCCTTGTCCCAATCGATCATCTCTCCGTCGAGCCAGATCTTCTGCACCTTGTCGACCATCGGAAACGCTCGCTCGCTTTGTTCGGGGCCGGGGCCCACGGGTTTCGCGGACACTAGTCTCGACGCCTCCGTGCGGCCACCTGGAATCTGCCGCCGCGATGCGTCGCCTCGTTTCCGCGTCATCGGCGCAGCGCGACATAGATCGCGCCCTCGCCCCCGTCGTCGTCGCGCGCCGTCGCATACGCGGCCACGTGGTCGCGGGATTTTCCTTGCGACAGCCAGGCCGAGATCTCGCCGCGCAGCACGCCGCCGCCGGGATGGCGCTCGCCCTTGCCGTGGATGACGAGCACGCAGCGCTCGCCCCGGGAACGCATGGTGCGGAGGAACTCGACGAGCGCCGCCTGCGCGGCCTCCGCGGATTTTCCGTGCAGATCGAGCGTGGCGTCGATGGGCAGCATGCCGCGTCTCAGGCTGCGCACGAGGTCGGGCAGCACGTCGATGCGCCGGCCCTCGACGCGGCGGCCGTCGTCCGAGACCTCGAAGCGCACGCCGTCGTCGACGAGGGAATGCAGGTGGTCGAGGGCCTTCTCGGCCTCCACGACGGCGCGGGCCTTCACCTCGTCCGTGCGCAGCTTCTGGGCGCCCGGCTTGATGTCGGCGTTCTTCGGGATGCGCCCCCGCGCGCCGACGTCGAGCGGGACGACGCCCGACATCATGCGGTGGAAGCTGAGGTCGTCGTCGTGGCTCGAGGCCGGTGCGCGCTCGGGCTCGCGAGGCCGCGGGGCGGGGGGCGGCTTCGGCGGCGTCTGCCCGCGCGCGATGGCGGCCTTCCGCTCGTCGTCCTTCTGCTTGTCCTCGGCGACGAGCTGCGCCTTGAAGCCCTCGAGGCCGCCCGCGAGCGGATGAAAGCCTCCGAACTTGGGCAGCGCCGCGTCGCCTTCCTTCTTCTTCGGTTCCTTCTTCTTCGCCATCACTCGTCCTCGGTGGTGGGCGTGCTGCGCCGCCGGAGCGCGCGGAGGGCCGTCGTCAGCGTCTTCATCCCGGTGAGGATCCCGTCCGCGTAGTGCCAGTCGGCGTCGTCGAGCTCGGGAAAATCGTGCGGGTTCGCGACGTCCTCGAGCGTGAGCCCGGGCTTCAGGCGCCGCGCGAGGTCGAGCACCTTCTTCGTCTGGAGCTCCTCGTTCGCGACGAGCTCGGCCTCGATGGCGGTCCACTCGGTGGCGGCGTGCGCCTCGCCGGGCGAGGCCATGAGCAGCGCCGGGACGTCCGCGAGCTCCACGTCGGAGACGATGGGGTCGCTCGACGGATACCGGGCCACGGTCGCGCCGTGCGCGGGGCAGATGCCGAGGCAGTGCGTCTTCGTCACCCAGACCTCGGCGATGCGACGGGTGCGCGCCACCTCCGCCTTCAGCGCGTCGTAGATCGCGTCGCCGCGATCCGCGCAGCCCGGACCGAGCGGTGATCCCTCGCGACGGTTGCCACACACGAACAGATGAAGCCGCGGCCGCGGCGCCGAACGCATCGGTCATCCCTAGCACGGATCGCCCGGCGTACAGCCGCCCACATATGCGCCTAACCCCACGAAACGCAACGTGGATCCGGCGCATGGATCCGGACGGATCCGAGCCCCAGGCTCCCGCGCGATTTGCTCCCGGTTTGTGGCGGCGGAGCCCGCGGTGCAGACGTTGCAGCGCGGGCCCCGGAACCTGCATGAGAGTCCTTGCACCGCTGCCTCCTGCGGATGTGCTCGACCTCGGCGACGGCCGTCGCGTCGAGATCCTGGGCGTGCTCGGTCGCGGCGCATCGGCGACGGTGCATCGCGCGGTGCTGCGCGCGCCGAGCGGGATCCGGAAGGCCGTCGCGCTGAAGATGTTCGGGCGCCTCGCCACCGAGGACGAGCGCGGCGTGCTCGAGCACCTCGCGCGCACCGCCCGCCGCGTGGCCTCGGTGCAGCATCCGAACGTCGTCGAGCTCATCGACGTCGGGCGCTGGGAGAGCCAGCCGTTCTTCGTGAGCGAGCTCGTCGAGGGCAAGACCCTCTCGCAGCTCCTCGAGCGCCACGGCGCGCGCGCCCCGCGGCTGCCCCTCGACCTCGCGCTCTTCCTCGGCACCGAGGTCGCGGAGGCGCTCGCGGGCGCACGCGTCGCGCGCGATCACCGGGGACGCGAGGTCGGCCTCCTCCACCTCGCGCTCGGCCCGCGCAAGATCCTCCTCTCCTGGCGCGGCGAGGTGAAGGTCACGGACTTCGAGACCGCCGTGGCGACGGGCGCGTCGTCGGGCGTGCGCAGCTTGCGTGCGGTGCTCCACCGGACCGCCACGATGGCCCCCGAGGTCGCGCGAGGCGAGCCGGGCGACAGCCGCTCCGACGTCTTCTCGCTCGGCATCGTGCTCCGCGAGCTCCTCGTCGGACCACGCTTCGCGAGGACCACCACCAACGTCGAGGCGGCCCGCCTGGCGCGCGAGGGCTTCATCGAGCCCCTCTCGTTCCAGCCGAACCTTCCCGGGGACCTCGCGCTCATCCTGCGGCGCGCGCTCGACCCCGACCCGCGCGAGCGGTACCCGAACGCGAGCGTGCTCGTCACCGATCTCCGCCGCGTGGCGCTCACGATGGGCGTCGGCGACGGTCGCGAGCTGCTGCGTCGGGCTCTCGACCGTGAGTGGGGCGAGTGGCGCGAGGGCGACCCGGCGCCCGTATTCCCTGGCGATCCCAGCTCGAGCGACGGGTCTCCTTGACCCTGCCGGGCCTCGGTGAAACCGTGAAACGCCGTTGCACGAGCTCCTGCCTGTCCTCGTCGCCGATCTGATCGAGGAGTCCGCACGGGACTTCCTCGAGGCGGTCGCGCGCGAGAACGACGAAGCGTGGGTTCCGCTCGTGGCGCCGCCGGTCGGCCTGACCCCGCACGTGCTCGAGGTCTACACGCCGTCGCGCCCCGAGCCGCTCCGTCTCCTCGCCGAGCCGACCGGTCCTCCGACCGAGCACGGCTTTCCGCTCCGTCTCTCGCTGCCCGAAGCCGGCGACGACGCGCCCGCCGAGCTGTCGCTCGCGTCGAACGTGGAGGAGGTGGCGGCGGTCGGCTTCGACGTGACGATCGCGGGCGATCTGCTCGAGGCCGAGGACGACGCGCCCACGGAGCCTCCGCCGGCGCCGGCCGAGTGGCGCGACCCGCTCATCGGCCGCACGCTCGCGAACGGCAAGCTCCAGATCGAGTCGCTCATCGGCAAGGGGATGATGGGCGCCGTCTACAAGGCGCTCCACCGCGAGCTCCGCTTCCACGTGGCGGTGAAGGTCCTCCACGAGTCGTACCAGCAGGACGCCGACTTCTGCCGGCGCTTCTACGCGGAGGCGCTCGCTGCGAGCCAGCTCGATCACCCGAACCTCGTGCGCGTCTACGACTTCGGCCAGGAGCCCGACGGGCTCCTCTACCTCTCGATGGAGCTCGTGGACGGTCGCTCCCTGCGCGACGCGCTCCACGCGGAGGGCCCGATGAGCGTCAAGCGCATTGCCGATCTCATGATGCAGGTGTGCGCGGGGCTCGCGCCCGCCCATGCCCGCGGCATCATCCATCGCGACATCAAGCCCGACAACATCGTGCTCGTGATTCGCCAGGACGACGACGGGACGCCCTTCGAGCAGGTGAAGGTGTGTGACTTCGGCCTCGCCTTGCTCCGCGCGTCCGACGCCCAGAACGAGCGCTTCGCGGGCACGCCGATCTACATGTCCCCCGAGCAGTGCCGCGGCGACGAGCTCGACGCACGCACCGACGTCTACGCGTGCGGCATCATGATGTACGAGCTCGCGACGGGCCAGCCCCCGTTCCTGAGCGACAAACCGATCGTGGTGGTGAACCGGCACCTGACGATGCAGCCGCCGCCGCTGGCGAGCCTCCGGCCGGACGTCGACCCGCGGCTCGAGCCCATCGTGCAGAAGACGCTCCGCAAGCTGAAGGAGGAGCGCCACGAGAGCGTTCGCGCGTTGCGGCACGATCTGAAGACGCTGCTCGGTCCGCTGCACGGCGGCTTCGATCTCGCCGCCGAGTCGGCGCGCCTCGACGAGCCGCGGCTGCACGCGCCGGAGGAGCGGCGATCGGTGGCGCCCCGGTCCTCGCCGACCGCGCGGACGCCCTCGGTGCCGCCGCCCTCGCGTCCGTCCATGCCGGTGCCGGGGCCCGTGTCCTCGAGCCGGCCTCACGCGACCCCGAGCGGAAGCATTCCGCCGTCGCGCTCCTCCCAGAGCATGCGCGCGGTGCAGCTCCCGGCGCCCCCGTCGGCCCCGCGCGCCGCGTGGCTCGAGGACACGCAGGACAGCTACGCGAGCTTCCTCCAGGACATGGCGACCGGCGAGACGCGCGCCGCCGAGGTGTCCACGTCGCTGGCGCGTGACCCCAAGACGTGGCTCACGAAGCTGCTCGAGCAGCCCGACGCGCGCGTCGTCGACCGGATGCTCGGCGAGGTCGAAGGCGCCGCGAAGAAGCTCGCCGAGCAGGCCGACGCGCGGACCCTCCGCGCCGTCTCCACCACCATCCACGGCATCGCGACCGACGAACGTCGGCACCCGGCCATCCGGCAGAAGGCCTCGGCGGTGCTGCGCGTGTTCGCGGACCAGGCGCTCCTCGCCCCCGTCGCCGAGCGCTTCGTCTCGCGGAGCGACGATCATCGCGACGCCGCCAAGGCGCTCCTTCTCGACGCCGGCGTGGCGGGCGCCTACGCGGTCTACGGGGCGCGCGTGAAGTACGCCGGCTCGCCCTCGGCGCGGGCCCCCTTCGTCGAGGTGATGCGCGGGCTCGGCGAGGCGGCCTGGCCGGTGGTGCGCGCCGCCCTCGAGCGCATCCCGGCCGCCGCGCTCACCGGCGGCCATCACGCCGGCGCGGAGCTCGCCGAGGATCTGCTCCTGTGCGTTCCCGCGTTGCCGGACGAGGCCGCGGGGCACCTCGTCGCCAAGTACGTGCGCGCCACCGAGCCGGCGCTCTGCCGGGCGGCGACGCAGGCGCTCGGTCGCCTGTGGGCGGAGCGCGCCGCGCCGGTGCTCCTCGCGCTCCTCGACGTCGACGACGACGGGGTCCGCAGCGCCGCGATCGCCGGGCTCCGCGAGGTCGGCGCGGTCGACGAGGACGTGGTCCGTCGCCTCGTGCCGATCCTCACCGGCAGAGACCCGGCCGGCCCCGAGCTGCGCCTCGCCGCGGTGACGGCGCTCGAGTACGTCACCCTCGATGCGCGGCCGGTGGCGGTCCCGATGCTCGTGCAGCTCGTCCGGCACACCGAGCTCCCCGACGTCCTCGCGCTGGCGGCGTCGAAGGCCCTCTTCAGCGTGATGGGCAACGAGGCGCGCGCGGTGCTCCTCGGCCGCTCCGACGTGGCCTCGGAGCCGCTCAAGTCGCACCTGCTCGAGCTTCTGAAGGATCCCGAGCTGCCGGGCGTCGACGCGAGCGACCTCGCGGACCTGATCTAGTCAGCGCGTTTCTTCACGCGCCCGTACGCATACCCGGCGGCGCCGCTCGCGAACTCGGCCGTCTTCAGGAAGAGCATCCCGGCCCCGGTGAGCGGATCCTCGATCAGCCGCTCGGGTCGCGAGAGAAAGAGCCTGTACCGCTCGAGCGGGCTCGATTGCCGCGCGAACTTGCCGAGATTGCCGGGCTTGCTGCGATAGCCGTCGAGCGCCTGCGCGTAGTAAAACTTCTTCGCGCACGTGCGCGCGAGCGCGAGGCGTAGCTCGTCGTGGAGGATCTCCTCCGCGATGCGGCCGATGGCAGCCGCGCCGTACTTCGTCTCGATCCGCTGCGGGAGGTCGAAGTCCTCGGAGCCGACGATCTCGGGATCGTACCCGCCCGCTTCGAGGAACGTCTCGCGGCGGAAGGCGCGCGCCGCTTCCATCCAGTCGACGCCCACGTAGAACGAGCGCTCGAGCGCCTTGCACCGTGCCCAGAAGCCCTGCCCGAAGCTACGTTCCGGGATGACGAGGGCACGCTTCTCGGGGTCCCGCGCGAAGACGTCGACACACGCCTCCGCGACCCTCGGCGTGAGGACCATGTCGCTGTCCACGATGAGGAGCACCTCGCCGCGCGACATCTCCACCCCGTGGTTGCGCTGCACGCACCGCTCGTGGCCCTTCTGATGGACCTGGTGTGCCCATCGTCCGGCGATGGCGCACGTCTCGTCGCGCGAGCCGTTGTCGACGACGATGAGCTCGAGGTTCTTCCACGTCTGCTCCCGGATCGACCGGAGGCACGCCTCGAGGTGCTGAGCGGACTGGTACGTCGGGACGATGACCGAGACGAGCGGCGACATGAGACTCCTAGGCGCGTTCGCGCGGGTCCTCGAGCTCGGGGACATTGAGGCTGCGGCGCACGGTGAAGAGGGGACGCACCAGCACCTCCTCGTGGATGCGCGCGACGTAGACCCCCACCGTCCCGATGGCGGTCAGCAGGATCCCGATGAGCAGCGTGTTGAAGACCGTCGCCTGCGCGAGGGGCGTGTACAGCCAGCGCGGCCCGAGCACGCGCATCGAGAACCACATCCAGCCGAGCGACACGGCCGAGGCGGTGGACACCGCGAAGCCCAGGTAGAGGAGCATCCGCAGCGGCACCGAGGAGCGCGTGACGAGCATGTCGATGGCGAGCGTCCACAGCTTCGGAAGCGAGTAGGTGGACGCGCCGTCGTGGCGCTCGCCGGCATCGAAGGGCACCGAGGCACGCGCGAAGCCGAGCCAGTCCACGATCTGGCGGTAGGCCCGTCGCTGCTGGCGTACCAGCAGGAACGCGCGGCGCACCTTGCGGTCGATGAGGCGGTAGTCGGTGCCGCCCACCTCGACGCGGTCGTTGCCGGCGAGCGCGCGCTCCACCATCGCGAAGAGCCGCGACGACGCGCGCCGCACGAAGGTCTTCCGCGCCGTGGCCCGTCGCGTGGCGACCACGACGTCCGCCCCTTCGCGCCACTTCGCGAGGAGATCGGGCAGGAGCGCGGGCGGGTGCTGGAGGTCGGCGTCCATGGTGACGACGCAGTCGCCGCGCGCGTACGTGACGCCGGCGGTGAGGGCGACCTCCTTGCCGAAGTTCCGCGCGAGCGCGATGACCTTCACGCGCGGGTCGGCCTCGGCGAGCGCCGCGAGCACGAGGAGCGAGTCGTCGGTGCTGCCGTCGTCGACGAAGACGAACTCCCAGGTGGCTCCGGCGAGCGCGTCGGTCACCCGCGTGAGCTCGGCGTGGAGCGGCTGCACGTTGCCCTGCTCGTTGTAGAGCGGGATCACCACGCTGTGCACTCGTTCCGTCGTCACCGGCTCGCAGAATACCGCAATCGCCGGCGCAGGTACGCCTCGAGCGCGACCACCACGAGCGCGTGGGTGACCTCGCCTTCGTCGACGAGGCGCGCGACGTCCGCCGCGGGAACGAGGCTCGTCTCGAGCTCCTCGAGCTCGTCGAAGGCGGTGTCCGCCGTCCGCTTCGCGCCC
Source organism: Labilithrix sp. (assembly GCA_028287035.1). The sequence continues at coordinate 35,522 of JAQBQL010000099.1, forward strand.
CGCGCGAGGTACGTCCAGCAGCGGTTTCCCTGGAGCGCGGGATTCGGCTCCACCACCGACAGGAGCTCGAAGGAGGCGGCCTCGTAGCCGGTCTCCTCGCGGAGCTCGCGCGCCGCGGCGGCCGCCGGGTCCTCGCCGGGATCGATCACGCCCCCCGGGATCTCGAGCGAGAGCGCGTCGGTCCCGAACCGGTACTGCCAGACGAACACGAGCTCGCCGGCCTCCGTCTCGGCGAGCACGTTGCACCAGTCCGGGCACGCGAAGACGAACACCTCGTGGGCGAGGGGCGGGTCGTAGGTGAGCCGCTGCACCTCGAAGACGCGGTGGCTCGCCACGGGCGTCACGGTGCGGCCCCCGGGCTTGCGGAGCGTGGTCGGATAGGTCGGTCGCGCGTCCTGTCGAGACATACGCGCGATCTACGCTATGGTGCGCGGCCCGGAAATGGCTGCGCCCCCCAAGACCGCTCAGGACGACGCGATCCAGAAGGTCATCATCACGAACCGCCGCGCGACGTTCGACTACGCCGTGGAGGAGAAGTTCGAGGGCGGCCTCGTGCTCGTCGGCAGCGAGGTGAAGTCGATGCGGGCCGGCAAGGCCGAGATGGTCGACGCGTACGCCACGGTCGAGCGGGGCGAGCTCTGGCTCAAGCAGCTCTACGTCGCGCCGTTCGAGCAGGCGAAGAGCTTCCCGCACGAGCCGCGGCGCTCGCGGAAGGTGCTCGTGCACCACAGCGAGATCGCCAAGATCGACCGCGCGCTCTCCCGCGAGGGCTACACGCTCATCCCGCTCCGCCTCTACTGGCGCCGCGGGCACGTGAAGGTGGAGCTCGGCCTCGCGAAGGGCAAGAAGACCCACGACAAGCGCGCCGACATCAAGGCGAAGACCGCCGACCGCGAGGCGAAGGCGGCGATGGGTCGGACGCGCAAGGAGCGCGGATGAGCGAGCACGTCACGTGGGCGAAGGGCGGGTCGGCCTCCTTCACGGTCGTCGACGACGACGAGGTGACGCTGCGCTCCAGCATCCCGTCCCCGCCCGGCTCGCGGCTCGAGGGCACGCTCGCGGGCGCCGAGCCCGCCGCGGTGAAGGTGAAGATCCACACCAGCAAGCGCGAGGCGGACGGCTCGTTCATGCTCCGTGGCAAGCTGCTCGAGGCGAGCCGCCCGCTGCGGGATCGCGTGGCGAGCCTGCTCCGCTAGAGTAGAGTGCCGCCATGGCCAAGCGAACCGAGGTGGTCGACGAGCGCGTCCTCCCCCGCGAGATCGACGCCGTCGCGCAGGGCGAGGACGCGCCCTTCGAGCGGGCGCTCCGCCCGAAGCAGCTCGACGAGTACATCGGGCAGACCAAGCACAAGGACAACCTGCGCGTGTTCGTCGAGGCGGCGCGCCGGCGCGGCGAGCCGCTCGATCACCTGCTGCTCTCCGGTCCGCCCGGCCTCGGCAAGACGACCCTCGCGCAGATCCTCGCCCACGAGATGGGCGTCGAGCTGCACATGACGAACGGCCCCGTGGTCGAGCACAAGGGTGCGCTCGCCGGGCTGCTCACGAAGCTGGCGCGCAACGACATCCTCTTCATCGACGAGATCCACCGCCTGAACCCGGTCGTCGAGGAGAGCCTCTACCCGGCGATGGAGGATTTCCGCATCGACGTGATGACCGGCGAGGGCGCCTTCGCGACGTCGATCCAGGTGCCCCTCCAGCCGTTCACGCTGATCGGGGCGACCACGCGCACCGGGCTCATCACCGCGCCGCTGAAGTCGCGCTTCGGGCAGGACATCCGCCTCGACTTCTACCCGGTGGAGGACCTCGCGAAGATCATCGAGCGGAGCGCCTCGCTCCTCGCCATTGCCATCGATCCGCGGGCCGCGCTCGCCCTCGCGGCCCGGGCCCGCGGCACCCCGCGCGTCGCCAACCGGCTCCTCCGGCGCGTCCGCGACTTCGCGCAGGTCATCGGCAACGGGCGCATCGACGAGGCGATCGTCACGAAGTCGAGCGAGCGGCTCGAGATCGACAGCATGGGGTTCGACGAGATGGACCGGCGCCTCCTGCGGGTCATCATCGACGACTACGACGGCGGTCCGGTCGGCGTGGAGACGCTCGCCGCCGCGCTCGGTGAGCCGCGCGACACGATCGAGGACGTGTACGAGCCGTTCCTCCTCCAGCAAGGCTTTCTCGGTCGCACCCTGCGCGGCCGCGTCGCCACCCGGAAGGCCTACGAGCACCTGAAGGTCCCGTTCGCGTCGGCGACCGCCGCGAAGCAGAAGAAGCTGTTCGACGACGAGGTGTGAGCTCGCGCTAGGATCCTCGGTCATCATGAAGAAGATCGAGCTCTACGCAGCGCCCACGCCGAACGGCAAGAAGATCCCCATCGCCCTCGAGGAGCTCGGGCTCGCCTACGATCTCCGCCGCATCGACTTCGCGAAGAAGGAGCAGAAGTCGCCGGAGTTCCTCGCCATCAACCCGAACGGCAAGATCCCGGCGCTGGTCGACCACGACGTGCCGGGCGGACCCGTGACGCTCTTCGAGTCGGGCGCCATCCTCCTCCACCTCGCGACGAAGGCCGGGAAGCTGCTCGGCGGGTCGGCCGCCGAACGCGGCGCGGTGCTCTCGTGGACGTTCTGGCAGGCCGGCGGACCGGGACCGATGTTCGGTCAGGCCGGAGCGTTCGGGCGCGAGAGCCCGCGCAACGAGGCCGCCTACGAGAAGTTCCTGAACGAGTCGAAGCGCCTCGCGAAGGTCCTCGACGACCACCTCGCCGACGGCCGCAACGAGTGGGTGGCAGGCCCGTACTCGATCGCCGACATCATGCTCTACCCGTGGTTCGAGGGCATCGGCAAGCTCCAGCCTGCGGTCGTCGACGGGCTCACGGCGGTCGCCGCCTGGACGGCGAGGATGGGCGCGCGCCCCGCCGTGCAGCGCGGAATGGCCTTCTGGGAAGAAGCCTGAAAATATCGAGGAGTATGCGTTGCTTGCGATCCGTACTCCTCGGTAGACTTCCGCTGTGAGCGGCGGGCCCGTCTTGGTCGTCGACGATGACATGGTCAGCCGCCATGTCCTCGGTCAGGCGCTTGCGAGCGCCCACCTCGAGCACGTCGCCGTCGGCTCGGGCGCCGAGGCCCTCGCCCAGATCGAGAAGGTGCAGCCTTCGATCGTCCTGCTCGACCTCGTGATGCCCGCGCCGGACGGGTACCAGATCCTCCGCATCCTGCGGGCTCGTCCTGAGACGCGGGACCTGCCGGTCGTCGTGCTCACCGCGCTCGACGCCGAGGACGAGATCGCGAAGGCCTTCGAGGCCGGCGCCGACGACTTCGTGAAGAAGCCGTTCAAGCCGGTCGAGCTCGTCGCACGGGTCCGTGGTCAGCTCCGCCTGCGCGCCGCGATGGACGCGCTCGCCCGCAAGGAGAAGGACGCGAGCGTCGTCAACGAGCTCACCCAGGCGCTCGCCTCGAACCTGGATTTCCGCGGCATCCTCTTCACGGTCGTCCAGCGGATCGCCGAGGTCGCAAAGATCGACCGCGTCTCGATCGTCCTCGTCCGCGAGCAGGAGAACGTCGGCTACGTCGTCGCCGCCTCCGACGACGAGCACCTTCGCGATCTGCCGATCGATCTCGCGAAGTACCCCGAGATCCACCAGGTGCTCACGAGCGGCGAGCCACTCGTCGTCGAGGACGCGGCGACCCACCCGCTCATGGAGATCGTGCGCTCGACGGGGCAGGGGGCGCGGCCCACGTTCTCGTCGCTATCGATCCTCCCGATCCTCTACGAGGGCAAGCCGATGGGCGTGCTCTTCCTCCGGTCGCGCCGCGCCGGGGCGTTCGGCGAGCGCGAGGTCGGCCTCTGTCAGACGATCGCGAGCGCCATGGCCATCGCGCTCCGCAACGCGCGCGTCCTCCAGTCCCTGCGCGACCAGACGCAGCAGGTCACGGTCGCGCGCTTCGAGGCGGAGCGGCGGATGCGCTCGCTCCAGCGCTACGCCGACTTCTTCGACAGCTCGGCCGACGGCATCGTCGTGATCGACTCCGCCGGGCGCCTGCTCTTCTCGAACCCGAAGGCGCGCGAGATCACCGGGTACAACGAGAACACGCTCCGGGGGCGTCGCCTCGGCGACATCTTCGCCAGCGAGGAGGGCGACCGCGCGGGCGAGCTCCGCGCCGGCTTCGCGAAGGGCACGTATCCGAAGGACATCGACGTCAAGATCGTGACCCCCGAGGCGCGCACGCTCATCCTCAACGTGAGCTTCGCGAGCGTGCTCCGTGAGGACGGCGCGGTGCTCTGTTCCTTCCGCGACGTCACCCAGCAGCGCGCCGTCGAGGCGGAGCTCGTCAAGACGAAGGACTTCCTCCAGCGCGTCATCGACAGCTCCGTCGACGCGATCATCAGCTGCGATCTCGAGGGGAACCTCGTCCTCTTCAACCGCGCCGCCGAACGCATCTACGGCCGGCCGCAGAGCGCCGTCGTGGGCACGAACGTGCGCGAGCTCTACGCCGAGGGCACCGCCGAGAAGATCATGCGCATGATCCGCGCGGGCGGCGGGCGCATCGAGGGGCTCAAGGTCGACATCATCGACTCCAAGGGCGTCGCGGTACCGGTGTCCTTCTCCGGGTCGCTCATCTTCGAGGGCCAGACGTGCGTCGGCAGCGTCGGCATCTTCACCGACCTCCGCGAGAAGATGCGCATGGAGCAGCGGCTCCAGCAGGCGCAGGAGCAGATCCTCGCCCAGGAGCGTCAGGCGATCATCGCCGAGCTCGCGGGGGCCGCCGCCCACGAGCTGAACCAGCCGCTCACGAGCGTGCTGAACTACGCGACGCTCCTGCGCCGGCTGCTCGCCGCCGGAACGCCTGCCGCCTCGGCCGCCGAGATCATCGAGGGCGAGGCCGAGCGCATGGCCGAGATCGTCCGCAAGATCGGCAAGATCACGAAGTACGAGACGAAGAGCTACGTCGGCAAACAGAAGATTCTCGATCTCGATCGCGCAAGCGAAGAGCACGTCGTGGCTGCCGAGCCGGCGAGCCCCACGAGCCCGAGCACCTCGAGTCCGCCGTCCGGGGGGGTCCGTCCATCCATCGCGCCGTCACCGGCGACCGACCCGCCTGCCCCCCGGAGTGGAACATGACACGAACGGCCGACCTGCCCGAGCCGTCGCTCGACGTCGACGCGAGCGGGATCACGACGGGAAGCAGCGTCACCGTCTCCTCGGTGCCCGTCAGCCGCGAGAGCGCGATCGCCGGAGGCAATGCTCCCTCGGCCTGGCTCGACCGCGTGGTGGTCGCCGCGTGCGAGATGCCCGTCGACGAGGGCGACAGCGCCGTCGTCGCCTTCATGGTGCAGAGGGTCGGCGAGATCTTCCGCGACTGCGGGGTCGGCGCCTGCCTCGTTCCGCCGGTCGTCGAGACGCCCGATCGCGGGCCGCCCTCCTCGGTGCCGGCGCTGCGCGCGCCGCGGCCCATGCGTCCGGTCGAGCAGCAGCTCTTCAAGTACGTCCCGGACGGCGAGGAGCGCCGGGGATACGGGATGGACCCGACCCGCCTCTTCCCGGGCTTCGCGTTCGAGCGCGTGCTCGAGGTGGCGGGCGGCTCGACGCTCCACCTCGCGAGCGACGACTCGCAGCTCGAGGACAACGACTCGCCCATGATGCACGTGGTGCGTCGCGCGGCGCTCGCGATGGGCCGCGGCCTGCAGCTCTCGCGCAGCCACGCGAAGGCGACCGCCGACGCGCGCGAGCTCCGCGCCCTCAACTCGCACATGGTGCAATCCGAGAAGCTCGCCAGCCTCGGGCAGATCGCGGCCGGCGTGGTCCACGAGCTGAACAACCCGCTCACCTCGATCGTGGCGTACACCGACTGGCTGCTGCGCAAGCACGGAGCGGCGGGCGACCCGGACAGCGTCGAGCGGCTCCGGCGCATCGGCGAGTCGGCGAGCCGGATCCTGCGGTTCACGCGCGACCTCGTCGCGTATGCGCGTCCGTCGAGCGAGGTCCCGGTGCCCGTCTCGGTGCACACGGTGATCGATCAGGCGCTCGCCTTCTGCGAGCACGTGCTCGCCGAGCACGGCGCCAGGGTCGATCGCCGCTTCTCGCCCGACCTGCCGCCGGTGCGCGGCATGCACGAGCAGCTCGTCCAGGTGTTCGTGAACCTGTTCACCAACGCCTGCCATGCGATGCCGAAGGCGGGAGGTCAGCTGACCGTCGCCACCTCGCTCGAGCCCGACGGGCACCACCTCCTCGTCGTGGTGACCGACAACGGCCACGGGATCGCGCCCGAGCACGTCGGTCAGATCTTCGCGCCGTTCTTCACGACGAAGGTGGACGGCCTGGGGACCGGCCTCGGCCTCTCCATCGTGAAGAACATCATGGACAACCACGGCGCCGAGATCCGCGCCGAGGCGACCGCCACCGGCGCCTCGTTCGCGCTCGTGTTCCCCGTCAAGCGCTGAGACCGGCGCCGGCCGATCAGCCGAGCATCTTCGCGGTGCGCCAGCCGCCGTACCGGTAGTACGCGACCGACAGGACGAGCGCGGCGAGCGACCCGAGCGGGAAGCTCCACCAGATGCCATCGATCCCGATCGCCCTCGTCATCAGCACGGCGAAGGGGATGCGGAGCAGCCAGTACGAGATGAACAGGATGACGAGCGGCGGCACCACCGCGCCCGTCGAGCGCACCACGCTGCCGAGCACCATCGAGACGCCGAACAGCACGAACGACCACACCGCGATGGCGTTGAGGTGCATGCCGATGCGGATCGGCTCGGGGTCGGTCAAGAAGAGCGAGAGCGACTGCCGGCCGAGGACGTAGACGATCAGCGCCAGCGATCCGGTCAGCATCAGGTTGATACGGACGCCGCTCTTGGCGACCTCGCCGACGCGATCGAAGCGGCCCGCGCCGACGTTCTGCGCGGCCATGGCGGACGCAGCCATGCCGATCGCGAGCGCCGGCATCTGGATGTAGTTCCACAGCTGGAGCGACGCCCCGTAGGCGGCCGCCGATGCCGTGCCGTAGCCGTTGACGATCGCGAACATCACGATCGCCGAGGAGCTGAGGACGATCATCTGCAGGCCCATGGGGAGGCCCTTGGTGACCAGCGCGCGCAGGATCGTGCGGTCGATGCGCAGGAACCCGAGCTCGGCGCCGCGCAGCGTGAGCGGATGGTTGCGCCGGTACAGCGTGATCAGGATCGCGGTGAGGGCGGTGACGTTCGCGACCAGCGTCGCCGTCGCCGCCCCCGCAACGCCGAGCTTCGGGAAGGGGCCGAGCCCGAAGATGAGCACCGGGTTCAGAACGATGTCGAGACCCACCGAGATGAACGAGAACGTCAGCGGCGTGCGCGCGTCACCGGAGCCGCGGAGGACGATGGTGATGAACGCGAAGCAGATGATGAACGGCATCGCGACGAAGATGACGCGCAGGTAGGCGACCGCGAACGGGAGCGCGTCGGGCGGCGTGCGCATCCACGTCAGGAGCTGCGGAGACGCGAGGAAGCCGAAGACGGAGACGAAGAGCGAGACCGCCACGAAGAATGTCGCGCTCGTGCCGACGACGCGCTTCGCCTGCAGCGCGTCCTGCGCGCCGATCGCCTGGCCGACGAGGATCGCGGTCGCCATGCCGACGCCGAAGACCATGCCGATGAGGAAGAACATCAGCGTGTTCGCGTTCGACGTCGCGGTGAGGGCGGCGCTGCCGAGGTAGCGGCCGACCCAGATCGAGTTGATCGAGCCGTTGAGCGACTGCAGGACGTTGCTGAAGAGGATCGGCAGCGAGAAGACGAAGAGCGTCTTGCCGACCGCACCCTCGGTGAGGTTCGGGCGAGCGCGCGCCGGCTTCGGAGAGGCCACGATGGTCATGCGTTCTCGCTTTCGATCGACGGGGAAGCGGACAGCAGCCGCCACAGGTGCTTGCGCACGTCCTTGGGCCACGGCTCGACGAGGGCGCGCAGGCGCCATTCGTCGTTCGCGAACAGCGCGCGCGACGCCTCCTCGTAGCTCGGCAGGTTGCCGGCCACCGCGGTCATGAAGCGGTGCGCCGCCTCGCGGGCAAGGCGGGCCCGCTCCTCGCGCGGGTTCTTCTTGCGGGCCTCGTCGACGAGGCGCCGCAGCGCTGCCGAGATGCCGTTGGGCTGCGCCTCCAGCCATTCCCAGTGACGCGGCAGGAGCGAGACCTCGCGCGAGACCACGCCGAGCTTGGGACGGCCAGGCTTCGGCTTCGGCGCGAGGCGCAGCGCGGCGCGCTCGAGGACCTCGTCGGGGCTGCCGCGCAGATCGAAATCGACCTGGGACCCGGTCACGTCGTCGAAGAGCAGCACCGGCTCGCCGGGATCGCGATCGAAGCGCTTCTTCAGCGCGCGGAGCACCACGAGGAGCTCGCCGGCGGCGATGCATCTTCCCTCGAGGAAGGCCGAGAACGTCGGCGGAGCAGCCATGCGCTGATATCGCCCCCGTCCAGGGTCCTTGTCAATATCACCCGGGTGAAACCTTCTCGCGCGGGTCCCACGTCCAGCGGTCGACGAGCACCGGCGTCGAGCCGTCGAGCATGTCGTCCTTGCCGATCGCCCACCCGTCGACGCGCCCGTCGGGGTGCACGCGGAGCCTGACGAAGTGCTTGAACCCCGGATGACCGAGCACCGTGAAGGCCTGCTGGTGCTCGAGTCCCATCGCGGCGAGCATCGCCAGGTAGAGGCCGAAGACCGCCGCTCCGCCGAAGGCGGTCGCGAGGATGACCGCCGGATCGCCGGCCATCGCCGGGAGCTGCTCGGTCGAGAAGCGAAGGCCCATCGGCAAGAGCCCGAGCGCCAGCCCGAAGGGGGCGGCGAGGAGCGCGATGGCGCGCTTGCCGTGACCCTGGTGCGCGACGAAGTAGAGCAGGACGCCGAGCACCAACGACAGGACGAGGGACGTCGCGAAGAGCGCGCCGGTGCCCCGCCGCGCCGACGCGAGCTCGACCGCCGCGAGCAACGCCAGGGCGAGGTGCACGAGCCAGCCGGCGCGTCCGACCGCGAGCTTCAGCGGCACCTGGGCCACGAGCTTGCGCGAGGCGGCGCCGCTCGGGTACGCGGCCTGGGGCTCCCCGGTCGCGGCGGGGTAGGGGCCGATGCGTGTACCATGCAAGAAGGCGCCGCCCCCCCCGGCGATGACGTGCAGCGAGCGCCCGACCTTGCGCCGCTCGTAGTGGTGGAAGTCGCCGGCGAGGAACAGCACGCGGTCCTTCTCGAGCCCGAGACGGCAGGCGCCGAGCATGCGCCAGCCCGGCTCGTTGCGGACGCCGTAGGCGAGCGCGGGATCGCCCGCGGTGAAGAGCACCGCCCGGTCGGGATGCGCCTTCCGCCACTTCGAGAAGTACGACCGCTGCCGGAAGTCGACGCGCCCGAGCTGCCGGTCGGCGCCGAACAGATCGAGACCGGGGGCGAGCGGCAGCGCGAAGTAGCTCGCCTCCTGCACGGGCACGTAGCCGCGGAGCACGAGGCGGCGGCGGTGGCGGACCGCGACGCCGGTGAAGAACGCGCGGACGCTCCGGAAGAAGCTCACCGCGGCGCCGAGCAGGATGCCCACCTCGTCCAGGTGCAGCTGCCGGGCCACGAGGCCGATCTTGCGGCCGGGGCGGCGTCGCAAGCGCTTGCTGATCCTGCTCGCGCGGTCGCGCCGCTCGGTGCGGAACGGCTCGTCGACGCGCCGGCGGAAGAGGCGACCGAAGCCGTCGAGCCCGTCGTACCAGTCGTGGTTGCCGGGCACCCCGAGCAGGACGCGCCGGCCCGCGCTGGCGCGCCGCTCCCGGAGCTGCTCGTTCCAGGGGAGGACGAGCCGCTTGTAGATCTCGTCCGAGGTGGCCACCGGGTAGGCGATGTCGCCCCCGAAGAGGAGGACGTCGCCCCGTGGCAGAACGAGACGGTCGCCGGCCTCGTCCTCCGCGTCGTAGGTCGAGGCGACCATGGCCCCGACCGCGGCGCTGACGTCGCGGTCGTCGCCGGTGTCGGCCGCGAAGTCGATCCAGACCGGCCGCCCCAGGGCGGAGACGAGCGTCTCGCCGCTGCCGGGGGTGCCGAGGACCGCCAGGGAGGCGGCGAGGAGGTCCTCCGGCCGGTTCGGGCGCATCCAGTCGCGCGAGTCCACCGACTCGGTTGCGATCGCCCGTGCCGTAAAATTCCGGAGATGCCCGAACAGCGAGGTCACGCCGTACCAGCGGATCCCGAAGGGCGGGTGGGCCCCCTGGCGGAACACGAGCGGCTCGGGACGCTCGCCGCGCGGCTCGAGCCGGATCGGGCCAGGATCGATCGGCACATGGAAGAGGATAGCCGTTCTGGGGTACCCTCGTCCGGCTCCATGAAAAGGCGCGTAGCTTACGGTGTCCTCGTAGCCCTCTCCCTCCTATCGGTCGCCGGTCATGCCGGCGCCCCCAACGTGAAGGGCAAGATCACCGGTCAGGAAAAGCTCCTGCCCGACGTGTACGCGGAGGCCGCGAAGACCGAGGCCCACCGCTGGACGTGGCGCGAGCCATCGCCGTCGGTGCAGGCGCAGTACCGCGTGCTGTCCGGCAATCCCTCGCGTGACCTCTGCATCGCCGCCACCGCGAGCGGCAACGCCGGCCCGCAGGAGGCGATCCGCATGACGGTGACCGGCGGCCGCGTCTTCCCGAGCACCATCGTGGTCTCGCCGGGGACGCCGCTGGCCTTCAAGAACTTCGACCCGTTCAAGCACCGGCTCTACGTGGTGAACAACCCGAGCTTCAAGGCCGAGGACATGAACGCCGGCCAGGTCCGCTCGTGGTCCGCCACCGGCCCCGGCAAGTACGAGATCCGCGACGAGCTGTTCCCGACGGTCCGCACGTTCGTCATCGTCGATCCGCAGGTGGTGCAGGTGGCGTACCCGGGCCGCGACGGCGCGTTCGGGCTCACGCTCCCCGCCGGTGAGTACGTGCTGAAGGCGTTCTTCCAGGGCAAGCAGGTGGGCAAGGTCGTCCCCGTCAACGCGAAGGAGAAGACCGCCCTCGAGCTGAAGGAGCCCTTCAACGTCGGCGGTCCCGCGGAAGGGACCGAAGCCAAATGATGATCCTGTCCCGCATCTGGTACGTGATCCTCGCGCTGCTCCTCGCGGCTGCGTACTACGTCGTGTCGCTCTCCGTCGGGCAGTACAACCGGCGCAACGCCTCGGCCATGGACGAGACGCTGAAGGCCGACAGCCAGGTCGTGAGCTGGGCGATGCAGGTCGACGCGCGCCGTCGCCTCGACACGCTCTTCCTCGCGTCGGTCGATCCCAACGTCGGCAAGGCGCTGAAGGCGGCGAACGGCAAGGACGTCCCGGCGGCCGCGAAGGACGAGGGCGCGCGGGCGCTCAAGGCGTTCAACGACAAGCTCCCGCCCGAGTACAAGAACGACGTCCTCTTCATCGCCGACCGCGAGGGCCGGCTCGTCTCGCAGGTCGGCTACGACGCGGTCGCCGCCTACCCGGAGTTCGAGCTCGGGGGCTATGCCGCGGTGTTCGACGCGCTCCACGGCTTCTTCCGTGACGACACCTGGGTGTGGGGCGGGCGCATCGCGCGCGTCGTGGCGCGGCCCGTCGAGGACGAGGTCGGTCAGCCGCCGCTCGGCGCGGTCATCGGCCTGCGCTGGGTCGACACCTCCTTCGTCAAGGAGATCAGCAAGCGCACGCGCACGAACCTCGCGTTCTTCGCGCTCGGCCAGAGCGTCGCCACCGCGGCCGGCACCGAGGCGTTCGACGAGAAGTCGCTCGAGGCGCTCGGCAGCGACCTCAAGGCGGTGTCGGAGGACAAGGGCTTCCGCGAGAACGGCCGCACCGACGTGCGCCCGCTCGGCACGAACGACGCCGGCGGCGCGCTCTTCGTGCGCCTCCCCGGCGACGGCTGGGAGCTCGGCGCCGGCTTCGCGGTGGCGCGGAACAAGGTGTCGATCGGCAATGCCCTCGGCTTCATCAACGGCGCCGACGACCAGGACAAGCGCAACGTGAAGCTCTGGGTCGTCGCCCTCGTCGTCCTCGGGGCGGCCGGCATCGGCATTCTCTTCTCGTTCCTCGAGCACTCGCTGCCGATCGCCGAGATGGGACGTCAGGCCGAGCGCCTCAGGAAGGGCGAGATCGACGTGTTCCAGCTCCCGCGCTTCCGCGGCGGCCTTCGCCCGATCGCCACCGACATCAACGCCGGCATCCAGCGCGTCGTCGAGAAGGGCGGCGGGACCGCCCGCAAGCCCGCCGATCTCGAGTCGATCCTCGGCCCCGTGCCGGCGCAGCCGAACATGAGCGCGTTCTCCTTCCCGATGGCCGACGGCTCGGGTCCCGCGGCGCCGCCGGCGCACCAGGGTGGGTTCGCGAACGCGCCGACCGCGCCGATGCAGCAGTCGCCCGCCGCGCGCTTCCCGGGCGGTCCGCCGCCGCCCGCGGCCTCGCGTCCGAACGCCCCGCCGCCGCCCGCCGGCGCACGTCCGGCCGGTCCGCCCCAGCCCGGGTTCGGCAACAACGAACGCACCATGGCGATGATGAACGCGCCGCCCGCGCCGGGTTTCCAGGGCCCGCCGCCGAGCGCGTCCGCCGCGTCGCCGGGCGCGAACAAGCTGGGATCCTCGGGCACCGCGCCCGCGGCGTTCCCGTCGGGCCCGGCGAGCCAGCCGCGCGTCCCGCCGAAGAAGGAAGAGCCGGAAGAGGCCACGATGGTCGCGCAGCCCTCGGCCGACCTCATCGCCGCCACCGGCGGTCACAACACCGTCGCCGACCCGACCGCCGAGTGGCATCAGGTCTACGAGGAGTTCCTGCGCACGAAGCGTGAGTGCAACGAACCGACCGAGGGCCTCACCTTCGAGAAGTTCCAGCAGACGCTGAAGAAGAACCGCGACGCGCTGATGCAGCGCCACGGGTGCAAGCGCGTGAAGTTCTCGGTCTACGTGAAGGAAGGGCGCGCGTCGCTCAAGGCCACGCCCGTCCGCGACTGAACGACACGCGGGTGGCACTTTGTCCCGCGCCCGCGGGCCAGGTGCTCGGGCACTCGGCGGCCGACGCGAGCACAGCCCTTGCACCACGGCGTGGCGATGGAACGCTCCGCTCTGCACCTCGAGATCCGCAATGCCCTCATGATCTCCGACGAGCTCGCTCGTCACGAGCACTCGCTCGGGAAGGACGAGCTCGCGGGGTCGCTCTCGGCGCTCCGGTCGGCGCTCGGCGACCTCGAACGTGACGTCGGGCGCTCGTACGACGACTTCACCGCGCCCGAGCCGGCGGTGGTGGAGGCGGTCGAGCGCGCCCTCGAGTCCCTGATCATCCGCCGCGCCGAGGTGCCGCGTCACCTGCGCGCGCGCACCGAGCAGCTGCTCGGGTCGGCCGAGCGCGTGTCGATCGCGCTGTGGGATCCGGAGGAGCGCATCCCGTCGAAGCCGCTCCTCGGCCGGCTGCCGCTCGCGCGCGTGATCCCGCAGGACGTCCACAGCGGGCTCGACCACTTCCACGCCGCGGGCTTCGCGCTCAGCGCGGTGCTCGCGCGGACGACGCGCGGTCGCGCGGTCGGCGCCGCGCTCTCGGCGAGCCTGTTCGGCATGTCGGCGGTGACCGATTGCCGCGCGAGCGTGACCAAGCTCCTGCCCATCGAGATCCACGAGGGGATCGATCACGCGGCGGCGCTCACCGCGATCGCCGCGCCGTTCGTCCTCGGATACGCGAAGAAGGACCCGATCGCGTCGATGATCCAGATCGGCCTCGGCATCGGCCATCTCGTCACCTCGCTCATCACCGACTACCGCGCGCACCACGGGCTGACCCTGCCGATCCGCTCCAAGGGCGGGCCCCACGAGGACGTCGCTGCAGCGCAGCAATCGACCCGCGTCGGGGTGGCCGCCGGCGAGATCCGCGTCCCGCTCGAAGGCGTCACGTCCTGACGTAGAAATGGTCTAGCTTGGCCGCACGATGCGGTCCCGCAGGCTCCTCTCGGTTCTTCTCGCGCTGGTCACGTCGGGCACGCTCGCCCGCGAAGCTCGGGCGTCGAACGTCACCGAGTTCCCGGACAACGGCTCCGAGCAGATGGGTCGCGGCGGCGCGTGGGTCGCGCGCGCGTCCGACCCGCTCGCGACGATCTTCAATCCGGCGGGTCTCGCCGGCCAGGAGACGAAGCTCACGCTGCAGAGCGCGATCATCTTCGAGCACACGTGCTTCACGCGCGTGAAGTCTGCGATCGACACCACCGCCGATCCGCTGGTCGGCCCCGGCGGCGTGTACCCGCGCGTGTGCAACGACATCCAGCCGACGCTGAACCCGCAGGTCGGTCTCACGTTCCGCGTGAACGACCGGCTCGGCATCGGCCTGCTCGTCATCGGTCCGAGCTCCTCGGGCGAGAAGACGTTCCCCGACTTCGTGAACGACGGAAGCGGCGCGCCGCAGGCCGCTCCGAACCGCTACATGCTCGTGCAGCAGTCCGGCATCATCGCGTTCCCGACGATCGGCATCGGCTACGAGGTGCTCGACAACCTGCGCCTCGGCGCGAGCTTCTCGTGGGGGTTCTCGCGCCTCAAGCTGTCGAGCGCGACGCTCTCGCTCAACTCGGACGCGACGACGCCCGCCGGCAACGACACGCGCGCGACGCTCCAGGTCCACGACTACTTCGTGCCCGGCTTCACGGTGGGCGGGCTCTACAGTGTCACGCGCAACGTCGACGTCGCCGGCTGGTACAAGTGGTCCGACGCGATCCGCGCCCGCGGCGACGCCGGCACCGCGGCCTCGTTCTACACGAAGCAGAACGCGCAGGGCGACAGCAGCGGCGTCCGTCACGGCGACACCCTCTACGAGGATTGCGGCACCGGCCTGCCCACGAAGGCATGCGGCGGCGGGCAGAACGCCACCGTGAAGATCGCGATCCCGATGGAGGCGAAGATCGGCGTCCGCTACCACCGGCCGCGCGGCCGTCCGGTCCCGATGCCCTACGCGATCCACCCCGACGCGACGCCCGAGGAGCGAGCGACGATCGAGGCCGCGGCCGAGCGTGACCGGCAGGCCGAGCAGCGCGCGCGCCACCTTCGCGACCCGCTCTCGCAGGACATCTTCGATCTCGAGGCCGACGTCACGTGGGCGAACAACTCGTCGCTCGACGCGATCGAGATCCGCTTCCCGGGCGACGCGACCGGCAAGGGCATCCTGCCGGTCGCCGGGGTCGCGGGCGGCGAGATCCCGCCCGTCGCCGACCAGAAGCGGAGCTACAAGGACGTCATCGGCGTCCGCGTC
The DNA here is from genome assembly GCA_028287035.1 of Labilithrix sp. The sequence continues at coordinate 50,711 of JAQBQL010000099.1, forward strand.
GGCGGAGACTACAACGTGCTCCCCGACCGGCTCGCGGTGCGCGCCGGCGCCTTCTACGAGTCGAGCGCGGTCAACCCGGCGTACCAGAACATCGACTTCATCGCGTCGTCACGCTTCGGCTTGAACGTGGGCGCCTCGTATCGCCTGCGCCTCGGCCAGGGCGAGAAAACGAGCGCGATCGAGCTCATGCTCGGCTACGGCCACGTGTTCTTCGCCGATCAGGAGCGCACCGACCCCTCCGCCAGCGGCGCGCCGGGCCTCGCCGGCACCTCCTGCAACGGCAGCACGGCGGTCCCGAGCACGCAGCAGTGCGCCGACGGCAACCCGCGCTATCGCACCAAGTGGCCGGTCAACCTCGGCACCATCACGAGCGCCGTCAACGTCATCAACGTGGGCGCCTCGTATCGATTCTGACGGGCGCGCCGATCCTGAGTCTCGACGTCGCATCGTGCACTCGATAACCTTGCGGGCATGAGCGAAACGCGGAACGTCATCATCATCGGATCCGGCCCTGCAGGACACACCGCGGGCATCTACGCCGCGCGCGCGAACCTGAAGCCCCTCATGTTCGAGGGTCTCGCCCGCGGCGGCATCCCGGGCGGCCAGCTGATGATCACGAACGACGTCGAGAACTATCCCGGCTTCCCGGCGAAGATCGCCGGCCCCGAGCTCATGGCGAGCTTCCGCGCCCAGGGCATCCACCAGGGCGTCGAGATCCGCACCGAGGACGTGAACCGCGTCGATTTCACGAAGAAGGATGGCCGGCCGTTCACGGTGTGGGCCGGCGACGACAACGACGAATACAAGGCTCACACCGTCATCATCGCGACGGGCGCGCAGGCCAAGTGGCTCGGCCTCCCCAGTGAGACCGCGCTCCAGGGCAAGGGCGTCAGCGCCTGCGCGGTGTGCGACGGCGCGTTCTTCCGCAACCAGCACGTCGCGGTCGTCGGCGGCGGCGACACGGCGATGGAAGAGTCGATGTACCTGTCGGGCCTCGCCAGCAAGGTCACGCTCATCCACCGCCGCGACTCGTTCCGCGCGAGCCTCACGATGCAGGACCGCGTCCGCAAGAACCCGAAGATCGAGATCCTCTACAACACCGAGGTCGACGAGATCCTCGACGTGTCGAAGGGCGAGGTCACGGGCATCAAGGTGCGGAACAACAAGAACAACGAGTCCGCGGTGCTCCCGGTCACCGGCTACTTCGTCGCGATCGGTCACACGCCGAACTCGGATCTCTTCAAGGACATCCTCGAGCTCCACGACAACGGCTACATCAAGACGAAGCCGGGCACCGCGCAGACGAACGTCGAGGGCATCTTCGCCGCCGGTGACGTGCAGGACTTCGTGTATCGCCAGGCGGTCACCGCCGCGGGATCGGGCTGCATGGCCGCTCTCGAGGCGGAGCGCTGGATCGCCGCCAACGTGAACGATCACTGACCTTCTCTGGTACGCTGCGCACGTGTCCTCCGAGACGGCTTCTGCCGCTGCTGCTGCTGATCCGGAAACGGCCGGATCAGCCCCGCCGTTTGGCTCGAGCGCGGAACGCGAAGAGCAGCTCGCCAAGGTGCCGTTCTTCGACGGGCTGACCGCCGAGGCCCTCGCGATGATTGCCCAGGTCACGACCGAGGAGAGCTACGCGTACGGCACGCGGATCTTCCAGTACGGCGATCCGGGCGACAAGCTCTACATCATCCTCGAGGGCAAGGTCCGCATCTTCCGCGAGGTCGGCGGCATGGGTGAAGAAGCGCTCGCGGTGCTCGCCGCGGGCGAGGTCTTCGGCGAGATGTCGCTCCTCGACGAGTCCACGCGATCGGCCGGCGCGCTCGCGCACGAGCGGTGCCGCCTGCTCGTCATCACGAAGGACGCGTTCGACGATCTGCTCTTCCTCCACAAGGAGCTCGCCTACGAGGTCCTCTGGAGCTGCGTCCGCATGCTGGCGTCGCGGCTGCGGGAGACGAACGACAAGCTCACGTTCTTGTCGACGACCGGCCGCTTCTGACGGTAGTTTCCCGGGCCATGCCCTCACGAGCCGCGACGCGCGCGTTCTTCCTCACGTCGGTCATCGCCCTGACCGCCGCGGCCGCAGGTGCTTGCGGCGGCGACTCGGGCGGGGCGGGGCCGCAGACTCCCGGCGGGCCCGCGGGCTCGGCCTCCGCCTCGGCCTCGGGCTCCGCCAGTGCCGCGTCGGGACCGGCTGCGCCCGCCGGCAGCGGCGTCGCCGTGACGCCGGGCGGGCCGACCGCTCCCGGCTCCCTCATGAAGTCGCCGGGCCCGAGCGCGTTCACCGAGGACCTGAAGAAGCTCGGCATCGATCCGCTGCGCCCGCCGCCGCTCGCGAAGCTCTCGCCGGACGTCATCCGCAAGCTGATGCCGACGTTCGCGAAGTCGCTCGGCGTGAAGTGCGAGGGCTGCCACGACGTGAACGACTTCAAGGCGCCCACGCCCGCGAAGAACGTGGCCGCCGGCATGTGGCAGCACTTCGTCGTCGAGCTGTCGCTCGCCTCGGGCGAGCCGCTCTATTGCGACTCCTGCCACGGCGGCAAGAAGGAGTTCCTCGACGCCCACGACAAGAAGGCGCTCGGGCAGTGGATGGACGCGAACTACGTCGCGAAGCTGAAGAGGTCCGACAAGAAGGACCACGGCTGCGAGACCTGCCACGGTGACCCCTTCAAGCCCGAGTTCCTGAAGGACTGGGCGGCGCGGCCCGCGACGGGAAAGTAGCGGGCAGAAGCCCATTTGCTACGCTTTGTTGACTCGGGTACGTGTGTTCAGTAGGCTGAACGCTGTGCAAGGGCTCACCGAACGTCAGCAGATGGTCCTCGATTTCATTCGGCAGTCCATCTCCGATCGCGGCTACCCGCCGACGCTCCGCGAGATTGGGTCGCGCATGGGGATCCGTTCGACGAACGGCGTCAACGATCACCTCCGCGCGCTCGAGCGTAAGGGCTACCTCACGCGCGAGGACATGAAGTCGCGTGCGCTCCGTCCCACGAGCGATGCCGACCGCGGCGTGGCGGGACATCTGACCAGTGGGCTGGACGCGGGCCCGCGCTCCGCGAGCAACGACTCGAGCCCCGTCGAGGACGACGACATCGTCGAGGTGCAGGTGCTCGGCCGCGTCGCCGCCGGCCTGCCGCTCTTCGCCGAGGAGCACGTCATCGACACCGTCCGCGTCGATCGCGGTCTGCTGAAGGGCGGGCGCGAGGTGTTCGGCCTGCGCGTCCACGGCGACTCGATGATCGACGCCGGCATCCTCAACGGCGACTACATCTTCGTTCGCAAGCAGCTCACCGCGGCGCGCGGCGAGATCGTCGTCGCCCTCATCGGCGACGAGGCGACCGTGAAGTACTACTTCCCCGAGAAGGACTACGTGCGGTTCCAGCCGGCGAACAAGGCCATGGCGCCGATCCTCGTCCGCGCCGTCGACTTCAAGCCGACGATGCTCCTCGGCGTGGTCGTGGGCGTCTTCCGTCGTCTTTGAGCTCGCGTGAGGCGCGCGTGAGCCTGCGCGCGGCGCTCGTCGTGCTCGCACTGGCCGTGTTGCCAGGTTGCGCGCACACGCGGTACCGGGCCGCGGTGAATGCCGCCCAGGAGCGGCTCGACGAGGCGACGACGGCAGGGGCGGCGACCGACGCACCCGCCGAGCTGCACCTCGCGCGGGCACGCCTGTTCAGGGCGCGGGCCGAGGGCGAGGACGGGAGCTACGGCGACGGGGCCGAGAGCGCCGAGGCCGCCGAGATTCACGCGCAGAAGGCGATCGACGAGGTTCGCGCCGCGAAGCGAGACGGCCGGGGTGCAACGTCCGAGTGACTTTGTGACCCCACCGGAACGAAATCGGTGTAATCACCGGCGCCGTGAACATCCGGAAAGCGCTCGTCTGGCTCTCCTTCTCCTTCTCGCTGCTCCTTGCGGCCCCTGCGTTCGCGCAGAACGCCAAGGTGGAGGCCGCCGCGAAGGCGCTCCAGAAGAAGGCGATGGATGAGGACTACCTCGCCACCGAGTTCACGAAGGGGCAGGACAAGCTCGAGAAGGCGCTCGCCCAGTGCGGCGCCGACAAGTGCTCGGCCGGCCTGCGCGCCCAGCTGCGCCGCGACCTCGGCGTCGTCCAGATCGGCGGGCAGCTCGACAAGGAGAAGGGCATCGGGAACCTCGTCGAGGCCCTGAAGCTCGATCCGGCGATCGCGCTCGACCCCGATCTCCGCACGAAGGATCTCGACGCGTCGTTCAACGAGGCGAAGAAGCGCGCGGGCGGCGGCGGCGGCGGCGGGAAGACCGCGCCGGCCACGTCGAGCGGCGGCCAGCCGACCGGCGACTTCGTCCACGAGCCCACCGAGATCCAGCAGATCCGGACGCCCATCCCGGTCTACGCCGAGTACTCGGGCGAGGAGACCCTCGTGAAGGTCATCGCCCGCTACAAGGGCTTCGGGATGACCGACTGGAAGGCCGTCGAGCTGAAGAAGACCGGCGAGAAGGGCTGGTCGGTCCTCCTCCCGTGCGCCGACGTCCAGCAGGGCACGACGCAGTACTACCTGCAGGGCTTCAACGCCGCGAACGACCCCGTCGCGGTCGGCGGTGACCGCAACAACCCGTACAAGACGCGCGTGACGCGCGAGCCCGTCGCCGAGCCGCCGCATCTCCCCGGCCAGGCCGCTCCGACGCAGTGCGCGGACACGGGCGACTGCCCGCCGAACTTCCCCGGCTGCAAGAAGGGCGGCGCCTCGGCGACCGTCGGCCCCGAGCAGCTCACCGGCAAGGACGGCGGCGAGTTCTGCGAAGAGGACTCCGAGTGCAAGAGCAAGGAGTGCTCGAACAGCAAGTGCACCGAGCCCCCGACCTCGAGCGGGCCGTACAAGAAGCTGTGGGTCGGCCTCGCGGTCGGTCTCGACGTCCACTTCCTGCCCAGCGCGAACGACGTCTGCAAGCTGAACCCGTCGAACGGCGCCAACCCGCTCACCCCGACGAACGACAGCAACTACTACTGCGTCCAGAGCGACGGCGCGGACTACCCGTACCGTCCCGTGAGCGCCGCGGACGCTGCGAACGGCCGCGGACCGGAGAACACGAACCTCGTTCCCGGCCAGTCCGACAAGGTCTCGGGCGGCACCGCGATCGGCAACATCCGCATCATGCTGAGCGCCGACTACGCGGTGACCTCGAGCATCCTCGTCGGCGCGCGGCTCGGGCTCGCGCTCAACACGTATCCCGGCCAGGCGGCCAGCGACGATGGCAAGAAGTTCCCGCCGCTCCACGCCGAGGTGCGCGGCACGTTCCTCCTGAAGAAGGACGCCCTCATGCAGTCCTGGGCGCCGTACGTGATGGTGGCCGCGGGCCTCGCCACGTTCGACGCTTCGGTCAAGGTGAACGTCGTCGAGCGACCGGGCGGGGTCCCCACCGGTAGCCCGGCCGTCGCCAAGAACGTCGACGCCTGGCACATCGCCGGCCCCGGCTTCTTCTCGACGGGTGGCGGTGTCCGCGTCGCCATCGGGCAACGCGCCGCGTTCATGGGCGGCCTCCGCCTGAACCTGGCCATCGGCAATGCCACGGCGTTCTCGGTCGGCCCGGAAGTCGGCATGCAGATCGGGTTCTAGCCAGATCCGCTCCGGGCCCCGGGGCGGCGTAGACTGGTGGTCAGGGACGCTTGACCGAACCGCTTCAGATCGGACGCTACGTCCTCCACGGGGAGATCGCGTCGGGAGGAATGGCGACCGTGCACTACGGTCGCCTCGTCGGAGCCGCGGGCTTCGCGAAGACGGTCGCCATCAAGCGGCTGCACCGTCACCTCGCGAACAACGACGCCTTCCGCGGAATGATCCTCGAGGAGGGACGCCTCGCGGCGCGCGTCCGGCACCCCAACGTCGTCCCGCCGCTCGACGTCCTCGCCGAGGGCGGCGAGCTGCTGCTCGTCATGGAGTACGTGCACGGCGAGTCGCTCTCGCGCCTGCTGCGTGCGTCCTCGCAGGGCGGTGAGCGCATCCCGCTCGCCATCGCGTGCGCCATCCTGTCCAACGTGCTCCACGGCCTGCACGCCGCGCACGAGGCGCGCGACGAGGCGGGCAACGCCCTCGACATCGTCCATCGTGACGTGTCCCCGCAGAACGTCATCGTCGGCACCGACGGCATCGCGCGCGTCATCGATTTCGGGATCGCGAAGGCCGCCACGTCCGAGGGGATGACGAGCATCGGCACGATCAAGGGCAAGGTGCCGTACCTCTCGCCCGAGCAGCTCGAGGGCGAGCCGGCGACGCGGCAGACGGACGTGTACGCCGCGTCCGTCGTGTTCTGGGAGCTGCTCACCGGGCGGCGCCTCTTCGAGGGCGCGGACGACGCCGAGACGCTCCGCAAGATCCTCATGATGAACGTGAAGCCTCCGAGCGCGTTCAACGAGCTCGTGCCGCAGGCGATCGACGACGTCGTGCTGAAGGGCCTCGCGCGCGACCGGCGGGAGCGCTGGGCGACGGCGCGTGAGATGACCGTCGCCCTCGAGGAGGCGATGCACCTCGCGACCAGCACCGTGGTCGGAGCATGGGCCGAGCGGCTCGCCGCCGGCACCCTCGCCGAGCGTGCCGCGCACATCAAGGAGGTCGAGGCGGCGCCGCCGAGCAACCCGCGCGCGTCGCACCCGTTCGGCCTCGGGCCCGCCGAGGGACACGTCGTCCCGCCGCCGCCTGCGCCCGGTCAGTCACGACGCATCACGCTTCCGCCCGGGTCCGGCCGCGCGCCGGGGCCGCCCTCGTCGCGGAAGGCGCCGCCGGTGCCGCAACCCAGCGTGCGGCTGTCGTCGCCGCCGGTGCGCCCGCCGATGCCTTCGATGCAGGCGATCGAGCAGCGGACCGTCATCTACGAGCCGCCCCCCATGCCGGAGCCCGAGTTCGTGGAGGGCGTGAAGCCGATCGCGGCGCCGCCGTCCGGACGCGGGACGCCGCTCCCCGGCACGTCGCCGCCCTCGATCGGACCTTCGTCGCGCCCATCGTCGCGCCCGCTGCCGCCTGCCGCCGGAGCGCTCCGCAAGCCCGAGCTCGAGATCCCGAACGTCGCGTGGCTCCCGGTGACGACACCGGAGATGCACAAGACGACGCTGGCCGGCGCGTTCAAGCGGTTCCTGCGCTACCTCGCGGCGTTCCTCGTGCTCATGTTGATCGTCGGCTACATGTTCGCGCCGGCACTGACCCGCGCGTTCATCGTCACGCGCGCCGAGTCGCGCGGCGTGAAGGTCACGATCGAGCGCGTCGACGTCTCCCTGAAGGAGATCCGCCTCTTCGACGTGAAGGCCGAGTCGCTCGAGGTGCCGGGCGCGAGCCTGCGCGCCGGGACGTTCGTGGTCGGCCTGCGGTGGCTCGTCCCGGACCGCATCACGGTGGACGACGCGGAGCTCTCGCTCGACGGGCCGTTCGGGGTGCTCGGCCGCCGGTTCGAGACCTTCAAGATGCACCACCCCGGCGTCTTCGCCGAGGCGACGGGAGGCATGCGCCGCATCGACGTCACCTCGGGCCGCATCGACTGGCACAACGTGGTGGGGGAGGGGACGAGCGCGCTCGTCGAGAACATCACGCTCGAGGTCGCGAAGATCGGGGTGCGTTCCCTCGGCGACGACTACCACCTCACCGCGCCGCTCTTCACGATGCGCATCGCCGATGCGCCCGCGGGTCCGTGGCAGCTCGATCTCGACCGCCAGGGCATCCTGGCGCGCTCCATCGTCCGCTTCGATCCGTCGGGCAGCTACCCGGCGTCGGTGACCCGCACCGCCGCCGACGACGGGTCCCAGTCGCTCTCGTTCTCCGTGCCTCCCACGTCGCTCCGCGACCTGCATTTGCCGCCCGCCTTCCTCGGGGCGATGGTGAGCGACCGCACGCGCCTCGAGGCGCACGGGGAGATCTCGATCGTCGCCATGAGCGGCGCAGCAGCGATGCCGGCGCCCGCCACGCTCGACCCGATGGACGCAGGCGCGCGCGGCGCGCGGTCCGGTGACGCGGGCGCGCCGGCGGCCGCGCTCGTGACCACCTCGCGCGCGGTCTCGGGGCACGTCACGCTGGCCGCCGGCAGCTTGCCGGTCTTCCCGAACGGCTCGCTCGTCGACCTCTCGCTCGACCTGCCCATCGACGGCGACGCGGCCCGCCCCATCCCGCTCGCGGCGATGCTCGCGGTCGCGCCCGCCGACCCGACCGGCGGCGCGAGCACCGCAACGACGGCCGCCGCGCTCGCGGGGACGCTCGACATGACCGGCGGCGCCCCGCACGTGGTGCTCGCGGGGAAGACGGGCGCCATCGCGTGCGCGACGTCCATGAAGGGCGACAAGCCGGAGAAGGGCGGGGCGCCCTCGTACACCGCGGTCGCCGCCGCGATCGACGCCGTGCTCGACGACTACCCGGGCGCCAAGGTGTCGTTCAAGCCGATGGCGTCCTGCGCGCCCAAGCTGCGTTGACCGATGCCGCGCCTGTCCGCCACCTCCGCCCGCATCAAGCCTCCGGTCTTCGCCGACCTGCAGGTCCGCATCGAGCAGGCCGAGGCCCGCGGCATCCAGCTCGTGCCCCTGCACATCGGCGACACCTGGCTCGCGCCGCCGGCCGCCGCGCAGCAGGTCCTCGCCGACCTCGACGCCGCGGATCCCGCCCTCTATCGCTACGGGGCCACCGCCGGGGATCCCGCGCTGCGCCGGGCGCTCGCCGACCTCGTGCGCGCGTACGGGCTCGACGTCGACCCGAAGGACGAGGTGCTCATCGGCAACGGCGGCACGCACGCGCTCTTCTGCGCGGCGCGCGTCGTGCTCGACCAGGGCGACGAGGTGCTGATGGCGGCGCCGCGGTGGCCGCTCGCCGGCGGCGTCTTCACGTCGTGCGGCGCGGTGACGATCGACGTCCCGATCACGCAGCGCCTCTACGAGGATCCTTCGCTGGACGCCGGCGCGCTGTTCGCGGAGCACGTCACCGCGCGCACGAAGGCGCTCTACGTCATCTCCCCCAACAACCCGGACGGGAAGGTCCTGTCGCGACGCGACCTCGAGAGCATCGCGGCGCTCGCGCAGGAGCGTGATCTCTGGGTGTTCTCGGACGAGGTGTACGCCGGCATCGTCTTCGACCGGGAGCATCTCTCCATCGCGACGCTGCCCGGCATGCGTGAGCGCACCGTCGTCCTCCACTCGATGTCGAAGAGCCACGCGCTCGCCGGATGCCGCGTCGGCGCCGCGTTCGGGCCCGCCTCGCTCATCGCCCCGGCACGTCGGGTGGCCGTGCACACGAGCTTCAACGTCGCCGTGGTGATGCAGGCCGCGGCGCTGGCCGCGCTCTCCGACGTCACGTTCGGGGCGCGGGCGAAGGCGGCGTATCGCGAGGGCCGGGACCGCGCGATGGCGGCGCTCGCCGGAGCGCGGGGCGTGCGCGTCCACCAGGCGGAGGGCGGCACCTTCCTCTTCCTCGACTTCGCGGCGGCCTTCGCCGAGCTCGATCCTGCCGCGTGCGGGGAGAGGCCGCTCCTCGCGCTCCTCGAGCGCGCCGTCGACCGCGGCGTGCTGCTCGCCCCCGGTGACGCGTTCGGGACGGGCTTCGACACGTGCGCGCGCCTCTGCACCATCGCGGTGCCGCCCGAGCAGGTCGCAGTCGGCGTCGGGCGCCTTCGTGACGCCCTCGACGCGATGCGGCGCGGCGAGCCCTGAGCCTCGCGCCATTCGCGTGAGCGAGGGGTGATCTCGTTTGCGCTTGACCCCTGCGGCGTCCGCTGCGAGGTCCGAGCGCATGGGGGCGAACCTGCTCGAAACGCGCAACTTCCTGCTCACCACCGTCCGCGCCGCGGCGTGGGCCTGCGCCGGCATCGCCACCGTTGCGGGGTGCTCGATGGGCAGCGCCGACGGGTCACGCGAGGCCACCGCGACGTCGGCGCAGCCGCTCGCGTCGACGCGGAGCCGGCTCGTTCCGTGGGGCGACGGCGCGCAGGCGCTCGGCCTCCGTCCCGCCCTCGCCGAGCGCGCCGCCTTCGGGGTGCCCGCGATCGCGGTGGCGCCCGGCGGCGAGGTGCTGGTGCTCGACGCGGTGAAGCAGCGCGTCGTTCGGCTCGGCAGCGACGCGCTCACGTCCGTCGCCAGCGTTCCCCTCGACGCCGACGATCTCGCGGTGGCCGGGGACGGCGCGCTCGCCGTTCATCGGCAGATGAGCCCGCACGTCGTCGTGCTCTCACCGGCCGGCGAGCGGCTCGGTGACGTGGACGCCACCGCGGCGGGCGACGTCGACTCGATCGTGCTCGGCCCGTCGCGCCGGGTCGTCGCCCGCAGTGCGTACCAGGAGACGTTCCAGCTGGGCAGCCCGTCGCTCCCGCAGCTACCCGCCGCGACGCTGCGCACCCGCCGCGTCGGCGCCGAGCTCCTCGCGAACGGCGACGGCCTCGTCACCGTCGTGAAGGACGGGGTCGCCGAGCTACGTGTCGTCGCCCAGGCGACCGAAGACGCCCACGCCGAGGTCCGCGCGGTCTGGCCGCTCGGCGCCGCGTCGTCGGCACATCTCGTCGGCGTCACCGGCCTCGTCGCGTGCCTGCGCCTCGAGCACGTGACGCAGGCGCCGGCGAACGGGGCGCTCGACGTGAGCCGCGAGGCGGTGTGCCTGGACGTCGCCTCGGGCGTCACGTTGCTCCGCGCCGCGCTCGCTCCGCCGGGCCTCTACGTGCCGCGCCGCGAGCTTGCGTTTGCGCGCGGCGTGCTCGCCTATGCGCATCCGGAGCCCGAGGGGCTACGCATCACCACCTGGGCGGTGACGCGTGAAGGAGGTGCGCGATGAACCGCCGGCTCGCTCTCGCGACGCTCGCGGCGCTCTCCGCGATCCCGGCCACGTCCGCTGCCATCACGCGTGACGAGGTGATGGCGCGCGCACTTTCCTACGCGTCGCATCCGTGGACCGCCACCGCGGCGAACCAGACGGCGACGTGCAGCGCCGCGTACGTCTCGCTCGATCCGCCGGGCGACTACGTGGGCGTCTCGTACAACTGGGGCGGCTACCAGTCGCTCGTCGAGTACGACCGGAACATCCAGAACGGCTTCGGCGCCGGCGCCCAGCCGGACGACGGCGTCCTCTCCTGCACGGCGGGCGTCGACTGTTCGGGGTTCGTGAGCATGGCGTGGGGCGCCGGCCATTACACGACGAGCGATCTCGACACGACCTCCGGCGCCATCGCGCAGCCCACGATGCTCGCGGGCGACGTCTTCAACATGGCCGGCTACCACGTCGCCATGTACACGCGAACGCTGGCGAGCGGGCAGCCCGCGCTCGTCGAGGCCATCGGGTACAACGTCCACACGAACGTGACGGGGGGCTTCTCGCACGTGAGCGGGTACGTCCCGCGCCGGTACAACGCCATCAGCGGCACCATCGTCGCGCCGCCGGTGGGCACGCCCGACGCCCCCATCGCCATCACGAGCTTCCCGTACACGGACACGCGCAGCACGGCGGCCTCGGTGAGCAGCACGCTCGGCGGCTGCGGCCTCGCCGCCGGCACCAGCGAGTCCGGCCCCGAGTACGTGTATCGTGCAACGTTCACGCAGCCGGGAACGCTGACGGTGAGCGTCGCGTACGACGCGGGCGTCGACATCGACGTGGAGCTCTTCTCGCAGCTCACCACGTATGCGTGCACGGCGCGCGGCGACACGACGTTCACGCAGACCGTCGGGTGCGGTTCGTATTACGTGGTCGCCGACACGTACGCCTCGAAGGCGAAGGCCGGCCAGTACACGCTGAACGCGACGTTCACGCCGAGCGGCCAGCCGTGCAGCGCCGTGCCCGTGCCGCCCTTCGCTCCGAAGGGCAAGCTGGGCGACGCCTGCGGGTATCCCGGACACGAGGAGCTTCCGTTCTGCAACGCGAACCTCGGCGGCTCCGAGACGTGCATCTACGGCGGCGGCTCGAGCTTCTGCTCCAAGCCGTGCGCGGCGGATCCCGAGTGCGCGGGGATGCCGGGCGGCGGCTGCTGCCGGGACATCACCGGCAAGGGCGAGCTCTACTGCGTCGCCGGCGCGTCGTGTCCGGGCGGCGGCAGCTCGGGATCGAGCGGCAGCTCGGGCAGCAGCGGCGCATCGGGCGGCTCGGGTGCGTCGGGCGCCGGCGCCGGCAGCTCCGGCGCGGGCAGCTCGGGGAAGGACGCGCCGGACGGCGAGGGAAGCAGCGGCGATGCTCCGTCGGCCAGCGGCGCCACCGCGACGAGCGGCTGCACAACCAGCCCGGCGCAGGCGAGCGGATGGCCGGCGCTCCTCGTGGTCGCCGCGCTCGCCTCCACGCTGCGCCGTCGCCGCGCGCGCCCGCGCTGAGGGCTCACGCCCCGAAGCGCAGGAGATCGAGCAGCTCCGTCGACGAGATGGCCTTCGTGTTCGCCTTGCCCTCGAGCACGGCGGACGCGAGCTCGCGCTTCTGCGCGTGCATCGAGAGGACCGCCTCCTCGATGGTGCCGCGCGCGACGAGCCGGTAGACGGTGACGGGCTCGGTCTGCCCCATGCGGTGCGCGCGCGAGGTGGCCTGCTCCTCGGCGGCCGGGTTCCACCAGGGGTCGGTGTGGATGACGTAGCTCGCGCTCGTGAGGTTGAGGCCGGTGCCGCCGGCGAGGAGCGACACGCAGAACACGTCGAACTCGCCGCGCTGGAAGGACTCCACGATCGCGGCGCGCTTGGCGGTCGGCGTCTCGCCCGACAGGTACGCGACGCGGAGGCCGGCCCGCTCGAGCGCCGGCTGCACGAGGCCGAGGAACTGCGTGAACTGGCTGAACACGAGCGCGCGATTGCCCTCCTGCGCGAGCTCGACGCACAGCTCGACGCAGCGATCGATCTTGGACGATCCGCCCTGGTACTCGGGGTCGACGAGGCGCACGTCGCACGCGAGCTGACGGAGGCGCGTGAGGGCCGCGAAGAGCGCGATCTTGAGCTGCGCCGCGGTCTCGCCGGCCTTCCGCTTCGCGAACTGCTGCTCGCAGGCACGGCGTAGCGCGAGGTAACGCTTCGTCTCGTTCTCGTCGAGGTCGACGTACTCGGTGATCTCCTCGCGCGGCGGCAGCTCGGCGAGAACGGTGGCACGCGTGCGCCGGAGGAGGAACGGCCCGAGCAGCTTGCCGAGGACCGCGAGCCGCGTGCTGTCACGCGTCGCGCCCTCGATCTGCTTGCGGAACTTCTCGCGGAACATCACCTCGGTGCCGAGGAGCCCGGGGAACGCGAGATCGACGATGCTGAACAGCTCGCCGAGGTGGTTCTCGAGCGGCGTTCCGGTGAGCGTCACGGTGAAGTCGCGCGTCAGCGAGCGCACCGCGTCGGTGCGGGCGGCGCTCGCGTTCTTCACGTACTGGGCCTCGTCGACCACGACGGTCGCGAAGCGATGCGGCTCGAACAGCTCGGCGCGCCGCTGGAGGAGCCCGTACGAGACGACGAGCACGTCGCCCGCCGCGAGCTTGCCGATCACGAGCTCGCGCTCGTCGTTGTACCAGCGCGCGCGCAGGCTGGGGACGAACCGCCCGAGCTCCACCATCCAGTTCGACGACACCGACGCGGGGGCGACGATCAGCTGCGGCCCGAGCTCGGCGCGCGCCTTGAGCACCGCCGCGGTCTGGACCGTCTTGCCGAGGCCCATGTCGTCGGCGAGGATGCAGCCGGGCGCCCAGTTGGCGAGCCGCAGCATCCACTGCGCGCCCTCGTGCTGGTAGGGACGGAGCGTTCCGTTGTCGAGCGGCGGCACCTCGACGAGCCGGTCGCGCGCCTCGAAGCGCTCGATGTACTGCGTGAGATCGAGGCCCGAGCTCTCCGAGAAGAGCGACTGCGCGTCGGCGAGCACCGAACCGAAGGCGCCGTTCAGCTTCGGCGCCTCGCCCTCCTTCGTGCCCGCCAGCTCGGCGGCGATGGCGATGGGCCGGAGGCGCTCGAGCGCGTCCTTCGAGAGCTCGAGGAACACCCCGTCCGAGGCGCGCACGAACCGCTGCGCGAGGCGGGCCGCGTCGAGGACCTCGCCGAGCGTGATCTTCACGCCGCCCACGTCGAGCGACCCGCCGAGCACGAGCCACGAGCCCTTGCGCTCGACGTCGAGCGTGCCCTTCGCCTCGCCCCACGGCGTGACGGTGGGCGTCCGGCCGACGCGCACCTCGATCGGGAGCTTCAGCGGATTGCGATCGAGGTAGTCGGCGAGCGCGAGCGTCTCCTCGAGGCCGAGGGTGTGCCCGTGCAGGTGCTCCCAGTGGAGGGGCGCCTCGAACGCGTCGCGGACCTCCTCGGCGATGCGCGTCTCGCGCGCGAGCTCGCGCTCCACGAAGAAGCGCTCCTCGCCGGCGACGAACGTGAAGAGCTTCGGACCCTTGCCGGCAGCGACGAGCGGCGCCTGCGGATGCACGGACACGAAGAGCTCGACGACCGCCTCGCCGGCCGGGTGCCACTCGATCCGCACCGCCGCCGAGGGCTCGTACGCGACCTCGACGCCGAGCGCGTCGCGCGGGAGCTCGATCATCCCGGCGCTCACGAGCGGCTGGGTGGCGGCGAGGAGACGCGGAACGGCCTCGCGCGGGAACGACATCGCCGAGCCCACCGTCTGCGCGGCATCGACCCAGGCCCGCAGCGCGCGCGGCACGTACGCCGACGCGATGGTCTCGCCCGACGCGCTGCCCCGGAGGCCCGTGGTGCTGCCGCCCTGGAGGAGCCCGGCCGCCACGGTCTTGCCGTCGACCTCGAACCGGGGGCTGAGCGCGCCGGCGGCATCGGGATCCATCTTCATCGTGAGATCGCCCACGATCAGGATGGCGCGCGGGTCGACGTCGGGATCGTGCCGCGCCGAGCTGGCGACGTGCACGCGCGGATGCTGGGCGAGGACGCGCAGGAGCTCGTGGCCCTGCGGCGTGCCGAGCTGGAGGCGCGCCTCGCCGACGCGGAGGAGGCTGCACATCGCGACGCGCGCGATCTCGCGCTCGAGGGTCTGCGACTCGTCGGCCGCCGCGTACATCCCCTCGAAGGTCTCCTTCTTCCACTTCGAGGGCCGCCCGCTCGTCAGCAGCCGGCGCGAGAACGCGAAGAGGCGATACTCGCTCTGGCGGAACGAGTTGCTGAGCGTGAAGGCCCAGTCGAGCCGCGTGCGCGTCTCGACCTCGATCCCGGGGACGGCGAGCGGATCGTCGCCCTCGTTCACGTGGCCGAGCTTCTCGAGGACGTGATCCCACACCGGACGATCGAGCTCGCGCTCGAGGGCGAGCACCGCGTCCTCGCTGCCGTCGTGGATGGCGACGATCGTGGCGCGCAGGGCGAAGAGCTTCCACGCGTCGGACCGGCCCGCCGCCTCCTCGCTGGTCTCCTCGAAGTGCGGCTCGCCACGCGCCGAGAGCGGGACCGAGAACGCGAGGGCCAGCGGCTCGCCGACGAGCACCGAGCGCCGCTCGCGCGCCGTGAACACCGCGCGCTCTGCGTCGTACGAGAAGTCGAAGCCAGGGTGCCGCTTGCCCTCGAGCGGGCCGGGCGGCGCCGCGAAGATGCGGATCTCGCCGCGCAGGCCGAGGTAGCGATCGGCGAGCTTGCCGTAGATCTGCCCGGTGGGGGTGCCGAGGAGGCGCTCGGGCGGCGGGGGCGGCGACCAGTGGCGCAGCGTCTCGACGTCCTTCGCGATCTCCGCGGTGTGGGCGGCGAGCGCCTTCCGCATCGCGACGACCCCGGGAAGGAGGCTCTTCGCGTTGCGCGACCACCAGTCGACGAGCGGCGACCACCGGTCGAGGCCGTCGCCCACGCGCTTGCCCTCGTGGATCGAGAGGCGCGCGAAGAACGTCGAGGCCGAGTACACCCCCGCGAAGATCTCGGGGAGTGGCTGACCATCGGCGGGGGGTGCGGCAGGCACCCCACGCTAGTATGCGAGCGCGGGGCAGCGGGCAAGGTGTGCCCTGCCACATTTTGACGCGCCGTGCTGAGGCCGCGCTCGTGGTTTCCGGTTTGTGATGGCCCGAGCGCATGGGGTAAGACCGCGCGGTGAACCGAACGACCCTCCGCCTCGCACCCCTCGGTATGGCCTTCACCTCGCTGCTCGCGCTCGCGGCGAGCGCCGGAGGCTGCGACCCCGCCCCGCCGCCCGCCGCCCCTCGTCCGGTGGTCCCCGCGCCGAGCGGCGCCGCAGGCTCGGCCGCCCCGGGCTCCGGGGCCGCGTCGCCGGAGGAGGCGAAGCGCTTCGTCGAGCAGGTCGACAAGGACCTCCGCCGCCTGTGGGTCGCGCGCGACCGCGCCGGCTGGGTGAACCAGAACTTCATCACCGACGACACCGAGGCGCTCTCCGCGTCCGGCGAGGAGGCGACCGCCGCGTACATCTCGGAGGCGATCCTGAAGGCGCGCCGCTTCGAGGGCGTGAAGGGCGTCGCGCCCGACGTCGCCCGTCAGCTCTACCTGCTGAAGCTCGCGCAGGTCGTCCCCGCGCCCTCGAACGAAGGCGAGCGCCGGGAGCTCGCCGAGCTGCAGAGCGGGATGACCGCGGTCTACGGCAAGGGCCAGTACTGCCCGCCCGCCGGCTCGCCGCTCTACGGGAAGGGCGACGCCTCGGGGAGCGCGCCCGCGGGCGGCGAGGGGAAGTCGGTCGCGGGATCGGCCGCGCAGAAGTGCCTGAAGCTCGACGATCTGTCGCGCATCATGAAGAAGAGCCGCAACGAGGCCGAGCTCCTCGAGGCGTGGAAGGGCTGGCACGCCATCGCGCCGGTCATGAAGGACAAGTACGCGCGTTACGCCGAGCTCGCGAACAAGGGCGCGAAGGAGATCGGCTACGACGACATGGGCGCGCTCTGGCGCTCCGGTTACGACATGAGCCCGCAGGCCTTCGAGGCCGACATCGAGCGGCTCTGGCAGGAGGTGAAGCCCCTCTACGACGACCTCCACTGCTTCACGCGGAAGAAGCTCCGCGCCAAGTATGGCAAGGAGAAGGTTGCAGACCACGCCCCGATCCCCGCGCACCTCTTCGGCAACATGTGGGCGCAGGAGTGGCAGGGCATCTACGACATGCTCGAGCCGTATCCGGGGCAGGGCTCGCTCGACGTCGACAAGAAGCTTCGCGACAAGAAGTACGACCCCACGAAGATGGTGAAGCTCGGCGAGAGCTTCTTCACGTCGCTCGGGCTGGACCCCCTGCCGAAGACGTTCTGGGAGCGCTCGCTGCTGTCGCGGCCGAAGGATCGCGACGTCGTCTGTCACGCGAGCGCGTGGGACGTGTCGTGGGCCGACGACCTGCGCATCAAGATGTGCATCGAGCCGAGCGAGGAGGATCTCATCACGATCCACCACGAGCTCGGCCACGATTTTTACTTTCATTATTATTACAAGTTGCCAATCCTCTTCCAGGCGGGCGCGAACGACGGATTCCACGAGGGCATCGGCGACACGCTGGCGCTCAGCGTGACGCCCACCTACCTGAAGGGCCTCGGGCTGCTCGACGCGGTCCCGACCGGCGACAAGGGTCGCATCAACGTGCAGATGAAGCAGGCGCTCGAGAAGGTGTCGTTCCTTCCGTTCGGCCTGATGATCGACAAGTGGCGCTGGGACGTGCTGTCCGGGAAGACCCCGAAGGCGAAGTACAACGAGTCGTGGTGGGCGCTCCGCACGAAGTACCAGGGCGTGTCGGCGCCGGCGCCGCGCAGCGAGGCGGACTTCGACCCGGGCGCGAAGTTCCACGTGCCGGCCTCGACGCCGTACGTCCGCTACTTCCTCGCGCGCATCTACCAGTTCCAGTTCCACCGCGCGCTCTGCAAGGCGGCGGGGCACACCGGGCCGCTCGACACGTGCTCGATCTACGGGAGCAAGGAGGCCGGCGCGAAGCTCCGCGCGATGCTGCAGCTCGGCCAGAGCAAGCCGTGGCCCGAGGCGCTCGCGACGCTGAGCGGCGAGACGAAGGCCGACGCGTCGGCGATGCTCGAGTACTTCGCTCCGCTCCGCGACTGGCTGAAGGAGCAGAACAAGGGCGAGCAGTGCGGGTGGTGAGCTAGCTAGGGTCGCCGCACGCCCGCCTCGTGGTGGGCGGCGATCCGGTCGCCCCCGAGGACGCGGTCGTAGATCGCGACCTCGTCGATGGCGCCCCGGTAGAAGCACGCGATGCCGCTGCGGCCCGCGCCGATGGTGGCGGTCGCGTCCGGAAACGCGAGATCCGTGTCCGACAGCTCGTCGGCGACCAGCGTGCCGTCGACGAAGACCCGGAGGCGGAGCGCGTCGTACGTCACGACGACGTGCGACCACGAGCCCGTGCCGATCGGCGCGCCCGTCGACATCTTCGCGATGCCGCCCCTGAAACGCGCCGCCGTGGCCTCGTTCGAGCCACCGAGATAGGCCGTCCACCCGTCGCTCACGTTGCCGTCCATGCCCTGGACGCTCCGCGCCACGAGGCAACCCGCGGTGCCGCTCGGAGCGACCGGCAACGCCCACGCCTCGATCGTGAACGTCGCGCGTCCCGGGAACCCGAACGCGCTCGTCAGGCGGACGTAGGTCGATCCGCCGAAGTACGCCGCCGCCTCCCCGTCGAACAGACCCGCCACGCGCGGCGCGCCGCCGACGAACGCGCCCGGATTCGCGCCGCGCTCGTCCTCCGCGACGTCGCCGGTTCCCTCGAAACGGTAGTACGCGAGCGGCGCGTCCGAGAGCACCGCGGCGCGGTAGGCCTCGGCCGGGCTGCTCGCATCGGCGCCGGCGTCGGGCGCGGGCGGAGTCACGTCGGCCCCGGCGTCCGCGTTCGTGACGGCGACGTCGCTCGCATCGACGAGCGGCGGACCGGCGTACCCGTCGAGCGACGTGGTGAGGCTGCACGCGGCCAGCGTGACGACCGCTGCCGCCGCCGCGACGAACGCGAGGCGAGGGAACAGCGTGGGTCGCCCGCGGAGCCGCATGCCGGCCAGCGTAGCGGATGCCGCGCGCCCGCGTCTGCGGGGGCGGGTGACCTCGATGGCCGCCGGGGTCGTGGGCCCGCGCCCTCGCTGGGATCCCTTTGAATCAGGCAGATCCGAGCCTTCGGCGGTTCGCCCGGTTCGTTTTCGTCGGCTACGCTCGACGTGCGTGCTGATCGATCCGCCCGTCTCGCCCGTCGCGCCCGGTGACATCGTCGCCGCGAAGTACCGCGTCGAACGTGTGCTCGGCGTCGGAGGCATGGGCGTCGTCGTTCGCGCGCGGCACACGACGCTCGATCAGATCGTCGCGATCAAGTTCCTCGTCGTGAGTCGCTTCCGGACGCGCGAGGAGTCGGTCGCGCGGTTCCTCGCGGAGGCGCGCGCCGCGGCGTCGATCGAATCGGACTTCGTGTGCCGCGTGTTCGACGTGGGCACGCTGGAAGACGGCACGCCGTTCATGGTGATGGAGCATCTCGAGGGCAACGACCTCGAGGAGGAGATCCATCGTCGCGGCCCGCTCCCGCTCGTCACGGCGGTCGACCACGTGCTGCAAGCGGCCGACGCCCTCGCGGCCGCGCACCAGCTCGGGATCGTGCACCGTGACATCAAGCCGTCGAACCTGTTCCTCGCCCTCCGGCCCGACGGCACGCAGCGCGTGAAGGTGCTCGACTTCGGCATCTCGAAGATCGCGAAGACGCCTGGCACGCACGACGCACGGTTCGACGGCGCGGGTCCCGACAGCGACCGTACGAGCCTCGGCACGCCCGCGTACATGTCCCCGGAGCAGGTGCGCGGCGCGCACGACGTCGACGCGCGCGCCGATCTCTGGGGGCTCGGAGCGATCCTCTACGAGCTCGTGACCGGGCACATGGCGTTCGTCGGCGAGGACGTGAAGGCGGTGCTCGACCACGTCCTGGACGAGGACCCGTGCCCCATCAACGCGCTCCGGCGCGACGTGCCCGCCGAGCTCGAGATGATCGTGGGGCGCTGCCTCGAGCGCGATCGTCAGCGGCGCTGGCCCTCCGCGGCGCTCCTCGCGGCGGCGCTCGTGCCCTTCGGGTCGATCGGCGTCGCGACCCAGCTCGCGAGCGTCCAGCGTGAGCTCGGGTCGAGCGCGTCGCTGCGGATCCAGCCGACGCCCTATCCGAGCGTGCAGCCGATGGTCGCGCCGGCCCGCGCGAGCTTCTCCACGTTGCCCGAGATCGACGACCCGCTCGGCCGCGAGTCGATCGTGGACGCCTGGACCAGGCTGCGCGCCCGTAAGCGAACCGCCCGCGCGGCGGTGCTCGTCATGGCATCGGTGATGCTGCTCGCGGGCGCGCTCGCGATCCTCTTCCACGGGGCGCGCCCGGTCGACCGTCCGACCGACCGCCGCGCCGCGGTTGCCGCGCCGCCCGTCGCGACCGAGGTGAGTGCGATCCCGGGGCCCGGCGACGATGCAGGATATGTGTATCCTGCAGCGATGACGGCGCCCGCGGCGTCCCCGCGGTGAGCGGCGGCTCGCCCGGGACCCCGGATTTTGGCCGCGATTTCGAGGCGGGCCCGCGAAGGCTCTACAAAAGCGTGATCGGCGCAGCGCTCTGCAGATAGGATACTCGCCATGAACCAACCCCCTGGTGGCAACTACCCCCCCGGCTATCCCCCGGGTTATCCGGGCGCGCAGCCCCCTCAGCAGGGTGGCTACGGTCAGCCTCAGCCGCAGCAGGGCGGCTATGGCCAGCCTCAGCCCCAGCAGGGTGGCTATGGCCAGCCGCAGCAGGGTGGCTACGGCCAGCCGCCGGCGCAGCAAGGTTACGGCCAGCCTCCCGCCCAGCCTGGCTACGGCCAGCCCGGCGCGCCGGGTGGTCAGCCGGGTTACGGCCAGCAGCCCGGCATGCCGCAGGGCCAGCCGGGTTACGGTCAGCCGGGCGCGCCTCCGGGCGGTCAGCCCCAGTACGGTCAGCCGCCGGGCCAGCCGCAGTACGGTCAGCCGCCGGGGGCCGCTCCGCAGCCGTACGGCCAGCCCGGTCAGCCTCCGATGCAGCAGGGCTACGGCCAGCCGGCCGGCGCACCTCCGGGCTACGGCCAGCCGCAGGGCGCGCCGGGCGGTTACGGCCAGCCGGGCGCCCCGGGCGGCGCTCCCGGCTATGGTCAGCCGGGCGGTCAGCCGGGCTACGGCGCGCCCCCGGCGGGCGGCTTCGGCGGGGCGATGCAGCAGGGCTTCGGCCAGGGCATGCAGAGCATGGGTCTCGGCGGCGGCGTGCAGGCGACCAGCGGTCGTCCGACGGTCCGTAACCCGCTCATGACGCTGCTGATCCCCGCGCTCCTCGTGGTCGGCGGCAACATCCTCGGCACGATCCTCGTCAGCGTCACCGAGATCGGCATCCTCGGCCTCGTCGGCTCGCTGATCTCGCTCGCCGGCTCGGTGCTCGGCCTCATCGCGGTCATCAAGATGACCAACGAGCTGAAGGCGGTCACGGGCAACCAGGGCTTTGCCTGGTGGCCGGTGTTCATCCCGTTCTACGGCATCTACTGGGCCTGCATGATGGTGCCCGCCGAGATGACGAAGGCGAAGCAGATGCGCGGCGTGCAGGCGCCGACGCGCGGCCTCGTCGTCTACCTGTTCCTCTTCCTGTACGCCTACTCGGCGGACCTGAACGACATCGCGAAGGCGCCGTAAGGGCGACGGAGCGGGTGTGTGCGCGGCGCGCCGGCGGCCCTCGGGTCTCCGGCGCGTCGCCGTTTTGTGGCTCTGATACGCTGAGCGAGTCGTGTCCGAAGCTGCGCGGGACCATAGCGCGAACGAGGCGAGTGCTCCGATCGTCATCGGTCGCTACGCGCTGTTCGACGAGCTCGCCGCCGGCGGGATGGCCACGGTCCATCTCGGGCGCCTGCTCGGTCCGGTGGGCTTCGGCCGAACGGTCGCCATCAAGCGGCTGCACGCGCACCTCCTGAGGGACGAGGAGCTCATCACGATGTTCACGGACGAGGCGCGCATCGTCGCGCGCATCGCCCATCCGAACGTCGTGCCGATGGTCGACGTGGTGCAGAACGACGAGGGGCTCTTCCTCGTCATGGAGTACGTGCACGGCGAGTCGCTCGCGCGGCTCATGCGCAATGCGCGAAGGCTCGGTGAGCCGATCCCGGCGCGCATCATCGCGGCGGTCATCTGCGCGGTGCTGCACGGTCTCCACGCCGCCCACGAGACCAAGGGCGCCAGCGGCGAGCTGCTCCACGTCGTGCATCGCGACGTCTCCCCGCAGAACGTCATCGTGGGCGCCGACGGCGTCGCGCGCGTGCTCGACTTCGGCGTCGCGAAGGCGGCGGGACGCGTGCAGGTGACGCGCGAGGGGCAGATCAAGGGCAAGCTCACGTACATGGCGCCCGAGCAGATCCGCGGGAACGCCGATCGCCGGAGCGACGTCTTCGCGGCGAGCGTGGTCCTCTGGGAGATGCTCGCGGGCCGCCGCTTCCACGATGGGGCGACCGACGTGGACATCGTCATGCGCGTCGTCAGCGGTGAGTTCCCGCCCCCCAGCGCGTTCGACCCGAGCGTCACGCCGGCGCTCGACGCCATCGTGATGCGCGGCCTGTCTGCCGACCTCGGACGCCGGTACGCGACGGCGCGCGAGATGGCCTTCGAGCTCGAACGCGCCGCGGGCGTCGCGCCGCCGAGCGAGGTCGGCGAGTGGGTCGAGCATCTCGCGAGCGAAGTGCTCGCGTTGCGGGCGAGCCTCGTGTCGGAGATGGAGCGCGCGGCGAACGACCTCGTTGCCCAGCCCAGTCTCGCGCCGCCGGGGCGACCGGGGCGAGCTGCGGGCGCGCTGCTCGGCGCCGGCGAGGCGTCGTCGCAGGAGGCGCCGAGCACCTCCGCCGTGTTCCCGCATGCGCCGGGGGCGGTGCCGGGTTCCTCAGCCGGCGCGCCGCGGAGGGTCGTCGTGACGGTGATCGCGTGCTCGGCGGTCCTCGCGCTCGCGGGTCTCGGCCTCGGCGCTTACGCGCTCCGGGCCCGCTCCGCGTCGCCGACCGGTGCGGAGACCGCGACGAGCACCGCCGGGAGCGTGACGAGCGCCGGGAGCCCTGTCGCCTCGGCGCCGACCTCGGCGAGCGCAACGAGCGCCACGGTCGCGAGCGCGCCGCCGGTCGCGCGGGCGGGTGCCACGGCGAGCGCCCCTTCGAGCGATCCGCGCCCGCGGGCCACCGGCGCGCCGCGCGCCGTGACCCCGCCTCCGCGCGTCACCGCGGCGCCGGCGGTGAAGCCGAGGAGCTGCGATCCGCCGTACACCGTCGACGAGGTCGGCCACCGGCACTACAAGCCGGAGTGCGACTAGCGCTCAGGTCCCGCTGCGGAACCGTAGACCTTCGCGCGCCGCCTTCTCCACCTGCACGCGCAGGTCCTCCGCGATGGCGTCTGCCATGCTCGCACGCGCGCTGAGCCGCGCCGGCGCATCGAGCTGGTCGGCGTAGACGTAGCCCACCGACCCCGAGCTCCTCGCGTCGAGCGAGCCGGCGCAGACCACCGCGTCCGCCGCGAAGTCGTAGAGGTAGACGCTGCCCACGACGGCCCCCGGCTGGAAGGCCGCGCCCGACACGACCTCGGGCGGCCTGCTCTCGGGCGCGCTCGTGACGACGACCTCGCGGGTGAGACGCTCGGGTCGCTCGAGCGCGTCGGCGTAGAGCACGGCCTCCTCGTAGCGGCCTGCGTCGAGGTGCTGCTCGGCGCGGCGCACGTCGCCGAGGATCTCCGCCACGGATTGGCTCGGCAGCACGCCGCGCGCCTCGTCGGAGCTCACGACGAGCAGCGGGAACGCGCTCTTGCCCCACACCGGAAGCCGCGCGATCGGGAGCTCCACGGGACACGCGCCGAGCTCGGGGCGAGGTCGCATCCCCGCCGCGAGCGCCGCGTGGACTGTGCGATCGAAGCGCGCCTGCGCGGCGTGCGCACGCTCCGTCGCGCGGCCGATCGCCTGATGGGCCGCCTCACGACGCGCGACCCGCTCGCGGACCTGCTGCGCGCGGCTCGCCTCGGCGGTCGCGCGCGCCGAGCCTCGCACCGATGCCGCCTTCGCGGTGCCCACCGCAAACGCCGCAGCGAGCGCGAGGCACGTGGTCAGCCGTGCTCGCCGGCGCTGCGCGCGCAGCACCGCGACATACGGCTCTTCGAGCTCGGGCGGGTCCGGCTCCGGCGGCGTGAAGGCCCGATACGGCACCAGGTAACCCTAGCGCACCTGCTACGTTGATCCAGGTGTGGAGGCCGGAGGACGAAGCACTGCTGCGTCGCCTCGAGGACGAGGTCGCGCTCGAGCGGCTCTTCCGCCATCACGTGGGCTCGTACGCGGAGACGAGCGGCCTGCCCCATCCGCGCGCCGCGGGTCTTGCCGCCGCCGCGCGTCAGCTCGAGGGCGGCACTGCGGCCGTCGAGGCCGCGGCGGTCGGTGACGCGACGAAGCTCGCGCGCCTGCTCGAGGCCGCGCCGCTGAAGGACCGCCCGCCGGCGCTCCTCCATCACCTCGCGCTCTACCAGGCGAAGGTCGCGCGCGCGCTCGAGGGCGGGGCGCCCGAGGCGGCGGCGAACGCCTGGTGGCGCGCCATCGCGGCCTGGCTCGCGCTCGGCGAGGAGCACGCGTACATCGCGCGTCTCGAGGAATCGGTGCTCGGCCCGGGCGCCTCGTCGGGAGCGCGTGGACGGCCGCTGCTCGTCCCGCCCGAGGACCTCGCGCTCGAGCTCCTCGCCGACCTCGGGCGCCGCGCCGAGAAGGCCGCCCGCGAGCTCGCCGCGTCGGGCCGGGCCGCGCTCCTCGCGCTCGCGTGGGTGGGTCAGGCGGCGCAGCTCGCCGGCGTCGGCAAGGCGACCACCGACCGCGCCCTGGCCGCCGCCGAGCGTCATCGGAACGCCGCGCTCGACGGCGCGCTCGCGATCGTCGGCGAGGCGCTCGACGAGGCGAACGCGCGCGGCGAGCTCGCCACGGCAGTCCGCGCGCTGCTCGTCCGGGCGCTGCACGTATGGGCGTGGTCCGGGCAGGACGAGGCGGTCGAGCAGTTCGCGATCGATCGCCTCGCGACCGCGGGGTGGCAGCTCTATCGAGCGCGCGCCTGGGACGCGCTGCGCCAGCTGTTCGACCCGTTCCGTACCCTCATCGACAGCATGGCGAGGCGAGTCGAGCAGGATCCTTCGCGCATCGCCTTCGCCGCGCCGTGCGCGCAGATGTTCGTCTTCCTCACCGACGTCGAGACCCACCCGGCACGAAAGCGCGAGCTCGCCGAGCGCGCGGTGAAGCTGTGTCCTTCGCACCGCAACGGTCGCCTGAACCTCGCCGCGCTGCTGTGCGACGAGGCGCTGACGCTCCTCCGCAGCATGGTGCTCTTCGCGAGGCGTGACCAGCTCGCGCGCGTCGAGGCGCTGCTCGCGCGTGCCGAGGCGCTCTACCCGGCGTCGAGCGAGCTGCCCGAGGCCAAGGCGATGCTCGAGCGCGTGCGGCGGGGACGTATCGCGATCTAGCGAGCAGGCGTTATGCTCGCGCGGTGAGCGACAACCCCTTCGAGCGGTACGAGCTCGACCCCACGCTGGGCATCGCCGCCATCACCGAGCGCCTGAAGGAGCTCGCCGAGGACGCGCGCGACGACGCCGAGCGCGATCGCATCCGTGCCGCCTGGGAGGAGCTCACGCTGCATCCGGGGCGGCGCCTGCGCGCGGCGCTCGAGGCGCATCCCGAGACGCGTGCGCCGCTCGGTGGCCCGCCGCCGCTGCCGCGGGTGCGGAGGTCCTTGGCCACGCTCACGTTCGGTGACCTCGCGGCCCGTCCCAGCGCGCTGGCGGCGCTCTCGTTCGCGCTCGCCCCGGCCGAGCTCCGCGACGCCGCGGCCACCGCGGCGAAGGCCCCGCCTCTCGACGACGACCCCGAGCCGCCGCCGCGCGCCGGACTCGTGCGCTGATGCGGGGGCCCTGAGGTACGCTAGCGGGCCATGCCCTTCCTCGATCGCGCCGTCGGCATCGACCTCGGAACGACCAACTCGGAGATCGCCTGGCTGCCGCCGTCGGAGCGCGAGCTCGTCATCCATGCCGACCGTTTCGGGCGGCGGACCGTGCCCTCCGCGGTGTCGTGGGACGACCAGGCGAACGCGTTCGTCGTGGGCCATGCCGCGCGGGCGAAGCGTGGCAGCGCGCAGAACCCGGTCGAGTCGATCAAGCGGAAGATGGGCCGCGAGGGCACGGTGAAGATCGGGCCGAACGATCTCACCCCCGAGCAGGTCTCCTCGAAGATCCTCGCCGAGCTGCGCGATCGCATGAAGGAGACGCTCGCCGGAACGCGCATCCAGGCGGGCAGCGCGCCGCTCGAGCTGCGGGTCACGCGCGCCGTCATCACGGTGCCCGCGTACTTCGACGCGCCCCAGGTGGAGGCGACGCGCCGCGCCGGCGAGCTCGCCGGGCTCGAGGTCATCGGGGTCCTTCAGGAGCCCACGGCTGCCGCCATCTATCACACGTGGAAGCGGCGCCTCGGCGACGGCAACTTCCTCGTCTACGACCTCGGCGGCGGCACGTTCGACGTGTCGATCCTCCGCTGCCTCGGCGGCGAGTACCAGGTGCTCGCGATCGACGGCGACAACTTCCTCGGCGGCGACGACCTCGATCGCCGCTTTGCCGAGCACCTCCGCAAGGAGCTCGTCGCGAAGGGCTACGCGCTCGATCTCGACGTGAAGGACAGCGAGGGTGACCGGCTCATCTTCGGGCGGCTCGTGCACCTGGCGCAGGAGATCAAGGAGTCGCTCTCCACCGCCGACGTGGTGCACGTGTCGCGCTCCGACTTCGCCAAGGACAAGGCCGGCGAGAGCATCTCGTACGACGGCGACGTCGGGCGGGCCGACTACGACCGCGTCGTCGGCGACCTCGTCGAGACCACCATCGCCTGCTGCGAGCGAGCCATCGCACGGGCGACCGAGGTGGCGAACGTCGGTCTCGACGACATCCAGCACGTGATCCTGGTCGGCGGGTCGACACGCGTGCCCCTCGTCGTGAAGAGCGTCACCGACAAGCTGTGTCGCGCGGCCGGCGAGCCCATTCGCGAGGACGTCGACACCTGCGTGGCGCTCGGCGCGGCCGTCCACGCCGCGCACATCGGCGGCGCGGTCTACGGCGACGAGGGCGTGCGCGTGCGCATCACGACCCCGCTCGTCGCCCAGGGCGCCAAGCTGAGGCTCGGCGTCGTCGTCGAGCAGGCGCCCAAGAACGCCGCGCATCTCGCGGTCTGGGAGGGCGACAAGGCGCTCGGCGAGGCGCCCATCGGAAACGATCCGATCCGTCTCGACCTGCCGCTCGGCGAGGCCGAGGAGGTGAGCGTCACGCTCGCCTTCCAGTCCTCGGTGGGCGTGGCGCTCGCCGAGCTGCCGCTCTCGCTCCACCGCGGCGACCTGCGCCCGCGGCCGACGGCGCTGAGCCGCGCGTCCGTCGTCGCCAAGGACATCGCCCTCGAGGTGGTGCGCGGCGGGAAGCGAGAGCGGAAGGTGCTGCTCGCGCGCGGCACCGGCCTGCCGGCGCAGGTGACGCAGCTGTTCTTCACGGCCGACCAGACCGGCGCCGTCGTCCTCCGCATCCTGCAGAACCGCCTGCCCATCAAGACGCTCGTGGTCGACGTCCCCCGCGAGCTGCCGGTCGGCAGCCCCGTCGAGGTGGTCCTCCGCTGCGACGAGTCGATGCGCCTCGAGGCGCAGGCCACGGTCGGCGCGCAGCAGATCCAGGCGCACATCGAGCCGCCGCAGACCGGCGCCGCCGCGGGCAGCACGCAGGAGGTCGAGGCGCTGCTCGAGCAGGCCGAGCGAGCGAAGCGCGGCCTGTGGGGCGGCGACGGCGCGGTGTTCTCGCGCGAGGCCGACCGGCTCGTCGTCGGCATACGGGAGGTGATTCATACCGACCCCGACAAGCTCGAGGCGCTCTGCCAGCGCCTCCGCCATCTGATCGAGGAGTTCCACGGCGGCGCCGCCGAGGCGATGGTCCCTCCCATGCAGCGCATGGAGGAGCAGTTCGACATGCTCCGGCGCGTCGTCTACCGCGCGAGCGGGATCCTCATGGGCATGGGCCGCGAGCAGTGGGAGGCGCGCATCGACGCGCTCCACGACAAGGCCATGAAGGCGCACGAGGCGGGCGACGGCCCCACGTGGCGCCGCGTGTTCAACGAGGTGCAGGCGCTCTTCGAGACCGCCTACCAGGAGGAGTTCGCGAGCCTGAAGCTCGACGACCCCGCCTACCTGAAGCGCCGCACCCTCAACCTCACCTGGCGCGCGCAGCGGGTCGAGCAGCAGCTCGCCGAGCTCGTCCCGAGCACGACTGACGAGATCCGCGTGATGCAGATGGCGGAGCAGGCGCGGCTCGCGAAGTGGCTGCGGGGCGCGGTCTCCGAGCCGCTGGAGGCGCTCGGCGACGACCCCGCCGTGGCGCGCCGGTCGCTCGAGCAGATCGACGACGAGATCGACCGCGTGGAGGCGGCGGTGGAGCGGCTCCCCTCGATCGGCCTCGTCACCGACCGCGGCGCCGGCTGATGAGCCTCTCGGCGGACGTCGCCATCGCCGCGGCGGAGCGGATCGAGAAGACCGCGGGGCCCGCGCCGGCGCTCGCCGTCTACCGGCGGCTCGCCGCGAATGCGGCGCACGTCGAGCTGCGCGCGAGGGCCGTGCTGGGCGGGCTTCGCTGCGCGACGGCGGTGCGCGATCTCGGCGCCCTGCGCGATCTGACGCTGCTCTGGAGAACCGTCGACGAGGGCGTCTGGGAGGAGGTCTTCGTGACGTGCCGGGCGCTCGGGCGCGCCAACCTCCATGTCCCCGCAGTCGCGCTCGCCAGCGCCGAGGTCGAGCGCCTCCGGACGGCGCGGGCGCTCTACCTGGTGGCTCGCCTGCTCGACGTCGCGGGTGACCGGCGCGCCGCCGAGGCCTTCCGGGTCGCCCAGGAGCGCGCCGAGAACGAGGGCGCGACCGCGGTTGCCCACGCGTGCCGGGTGCGCCGCGCCGCCTGGCTCGCCACGACGCGCGAGGGGCTGAGCGAGGCGATCGCGCTCGCGAAGGACGTGCCCGCGTCGGCAGCTTCGGACGCCGAGCGCATCGTCCTCGCGCGCGTCCTCCTCCGGGCGCCCAGCCGGTTCGTGCGGGCCGGCGCGATCGGGCTGCTCGACGACGTCGTGAGCCGGGCCGCGCCTGGCGCGCTCACGCTTCCGGCGCGCGAGGCGCTGGTGCTCGCGGCGCGGCATGCCGACGACCTCGGCGACGAGCTCACGGCGCTCGAAGCCGATCGCCTGCTCGCGCTCTTCGGACGCGAGGCGGTGGCGCGGGAGGCGGCCCCGGTGCGCGTCGCGATCGCCGCGATCGCCGCGCTCGGCCGGGCGCGGGCCACCGGGGACGAGTCGGAGGTCCTCCGTTCGCTCGAGGCGGCCGCTGCCGCCGACCCCGAGCTCGCGCGCCTCCACGGTCGCGCGCGCGACATCCTGGGCGGGCGCTTCGAGCCCTCGACGACGGACGCCTCGAACGCCGGGTCGCTGCTCCTCGACGTGGCCGGCTCCCTTCGTGACGAGGCTCCGGCCCGCGCCGCCCACGCGCTGCGGCTGCTCGCCGAGGCGACCGAACGCGGCGAGCGCGTCCCGCCGGCCACGTGGACGCTCGCGCAGGCGGCCCTCGAGACCGACGCCGCCGAGGTGCGCCCGGTGGCAGGCCGGCTGGCCGCGGCTCTGCTCGGTCGCGCCACCTTTGCTCCCCCGCGCGGCTACTTGCCGTTCGCGCAGGCGCTCTCGATCGCGGGAATGAACGAGCTCGCCACGACCGCGCGCCGCGCCGCCGTGACCGCGGGCGAGCCAGGCGCGGCGGAGGCGCTCGCCCTCGTGCTCACGAGGTCGGCGTGGCAACTCCATCAGACGGGCGAGCGGTCCCGGGCCCTCGCACAGCTTCGCGAGGCGCGGGCGCTGGCGGGGGGTTCGACGGCCGCATCTTCGGGAGCGCCGCCGGCTGCCCCGCGGGCGGCGAAGACGTCATCGACACCGGCCCCAGATCCGGGTGCCAGCCCGTCGAGGTGATGAGCCGCGCCCCGCGCTTGTACGAGACGTACGACCACGTCCAGTTGAGCAGCACCGCGAGCCGGTTGCGGAAGCCGATCAGGTACCAGATGTGGATGAAGAGCCACGCGAGCCAGGCGATGAAGCCGTGCATCTTGATGCCGCGCGCCTCGGCGATGGCGCGCGAGCGACCGATCGTCGCCATGCTGCCTTTGTCGAAGTACTTGAAGGGCTCGCGCGGCGGCGCGCCCTTGCTCTCGAGCTCCCAGCGAACGAGCTTCGCCACGTAGCGCGCCTGCTGCATCGCGACCGGGCTGACGCCGGGCAGCACCTGACCATTTTGCTCGAAGCGCGCCATGTCGCCGATCGCGAAGACCTCGGGATGACCGGGCAGCGCGCAGTCGTGGCCGACGATGACGCGCCCCTGGCGGTCGGTGGGCACCCCGAGCTTCTGCGCGAGCGCATTGGCGGCGACGCCGGCCGCCCACACCACCGTGGGTGACTCGATGCGCGTCCGCACGCGTCCGCTCCCGAGCCCTGGCACCTGGTCGGCGCTGGCGCTGCCCTCGACCTCGGCGCCGCCCTCGTCGATGGTGACGACGCGGGTACCCGTGCGCACCTCGGCGCCGAGCTCCTGCAGCTGCTCGACCGCGCTCTGGGCGAGGCTCTCCGCGAAGGAGGGCAGGATGCGCGGGCCGGCCTCGATGAGCACGACGCGCGCCTCGCGCGGGTCGATCGACCGGAAGTCCTTGCCGAGCACGTAGCGAGACAGCTCGGCGATCGCGCCGGCCATCTCGACGCCGGTGGGCCCGCCGCCGATGACCACGAACGTGAGGAGCTTCCGGCGCTCGCGCTCGTCGGGCTCGCGCTCGGCGCGCTCGAACGCGAGCAGCACGCGGCGCCGGATCTCGAGCGCGTCCTCGATGTGCTTCAGGCCGGGGGCATTCTTCTCCCACTCGTCGTGGCCGAAGTATCCGGTCTTCGCGCCGACCGCGAGCACGAGCCAGTCGTAGCCGAGCTGCTCCGCCCCCACCTGGATGCGGCGCGCCGCGAGGTCGACGTGGGTGACCTCGCCCATCATCACGCGGGCGTTCGCCTGCTCGGCAAGGATGCCGCGGATCGGCGACGCGATCTCGGCCGGCGAGAGCCCCGCCATGGCCACCTGGTAGAGGAGCGGCTGGAAGAGGTGGTAGTTCCGCCGGTCCACGACGACGACGTCCACGTCGGAGCTCCCGAGTGCCTTGGCCGCTTCGAGCCCGCCGAAACCGCCGCCCACGATGATCACCTTGCGCCGGGTCGTCTGCATGGTCGTGGCCTCATACGTAGGCCAAAGACGCTCCGCGTCAATGCTCGGCTCTGCCACACCGCCGCGGCGCCCTGCGGCGCGAGTTTGCGGATTCGACACCGCGCCCGCGCAGGCCTGCAACCTGCGCCCTGCAGACTGCACGGGTCCAGGAGGAGAGCTCCATGTCCACGCTCGAGACGCTCGCGATCATCGTGGCGGTCTACGCCGTCGTCTTTCTCGCTCACCGCGCGACGCCCGTGCATCACCGGTCCTAGCGCTCGCATGGGCGCGCGCGGGCGCCTGGGGTAGGCTCGCGGGCGATGGCCCGCCGTTTCCGACTTGCCGCTGGCGCGCTCGCCGTCACGCTCGCCGTGCTCGCGCTCGCCGCCGGTTGCGCGGACGACGAGGCGGCGGCTCCGGTTGCTGGCGATGGCGGCGGCGAGGCGTCGCTGCTCGCCGACGGGGCGCCGCCCGAG
>JAQBQL010000138.1 GCA_028287035.1 Labilithrix sp.
CGGAAGGCGCCGTCGACACGCTCGGCGAGCTCATCTGCCCGCAGACCGCATCGCGCTCGGGGATCACCGGCCTCACTCCGTTCGGGCGCGTCGCGTTCGCCGTCACGTGCGAGAGCGGCGTGGTCGCGCGGATCACCGGCCCCGAAGCCGACGGGCTCCGCCGGGGCGCTCCGGTCCGGCCGGGACCGGGACCGGCCGACGGCCCGCCCTAGGGCAGAGGCGCCATCGGCGTGCATCCGCGGACGGCTGGTGGCACCGCGCCGGGAATGTGCCTATAGTCCGGTCATGATCACTGTTACCGATCGCGCCGCCGGCAAGGTCCGTGAGATCGCCGAGGCTGAAGCGCTGACCGAGCAGGGGCTCCGCCTCCGTGTCGTGGGCGGCGGCTGCGCCGGCTTCACCTACGATCTCTACTTCGAGGACCAGACCACCGAGATGGACGAGCTCTTCGAGTCCAACGGCGTGAAGCTGTTCGTCGACCCGCTGAGCTTCCAGTACCTCGAGGACACCGAGATCGACTACGTCGAAGGCGTCCACGGCTCTGGCTTCAAGTTCAACAACCCGCAGGTCACGGGCAGCTGCGGCTGCGGCTCCTCCGTCAAGTTCTGAAGGACGAGGGCGCTCCGGCCCGTCCGCGGAGCGCCGCCCTCGCTGCAGTCGCGGGCGGCGGCGCGCTTCAGGGCGTGTAGCCGAGGTTCGGTCCCAGCCAGCGCTCCACGTCCGCGACGCTCATGCGCATCCGGCTCGCGTAGTCGGTGACCTGGTCCTTGCCGATCTTGCCGACGTTGAAGTACCGCGCCTGCGGGTGCGCGAGATAGAGGCCGCTGACGCTCGCCGCCGGCAGCATCGCGTAGGACTCGGTGAGCTCCATCCCTTGCGCCTGCGCGTCGAGGATGCGAAACAGCGTGCCCTTCAGCACGTGGTCGGGGCACGCCGGGTAGCCCATGGCGGGGCGGATGCCGCGGTAGCTCTCGGAGAGGATGTCCTCGGGCGTGAGCTTCTCGTCCGGCGCATACCAGGCGCGCCGCACGCGCTGGTGCATCATCTCGGCGAAGGCCTCGGCGAGCCGGTCGGCGATCGATTTGACGAGGATCGACGAATAGTCGTCGTTCTCCTTCTTGAAGCGCTCGGCGAGCTCCTCGGCGCCGATGCCGGCGGTCACGGCGAAGGCGCCGATGTGGTCGGGCAGCTTGGTCGAGAGCGGCGCCACGAAGTCGGAGAGCGCGTAGAAGGGCGCTCCCTCCGCCTCGTCGCCCGACTCGTCCTTCTTCGCGGGGCCGGCCTTCGCCTGCTGCTGGCGCAGCATCGGGAAGCGCGCGAGCTCCTGGTCGCGCGCCTCGGACGTGAAGAGGACGATGTCGTCTCCGTCGCTCGCCGCCGGATAGAAGCCGTACGTGCCGCGCGCCTTCATGCGGTCCTCGCGGATGATGAGCTCCAGCATCTTCTTGCCCGCGTCGTACAGATCGCGCGCCGCCGCGCCCTGCTGCGGGTGCTCGAGGATCGCCGGGAAGCGCCCGGTGAGCTCCCACGCCGTGAAGAAGAAGGTCCAGTCGATGTAGTCGGCGATCTCGCGGAGGCTCGCCTCGATCGGACGCGGCCCGAGGAACGGCGGCTTCGGCGGCGCGACGTGCTCGATCCGGGGCGCCTTCGCGCGCACCTCGGCGAGCGGTAGCACGGGCCGGATGCGCTTGCCGGCGTGCATGTCGCGGAGGCGCTGCTGGTCGGCGCGGTTCTCGGTGTCGAGCGCCCCGGAGCGCGCGGGATCGACGAGGCTCGACACGGTGCCGACCGCACGCGAGGCATCGAGCACGTGCACCGTCACGCTGCTGTACTCGGGGGCGATCTTCACCGCGGTGTGCTGGCGGCTCGTCGTGGCGCCGCCGATGAGGAGCGGCACGGTCATGCCGCGGCGCTTCATCTCCTTGGCGACGGTCACCATCTCGTCGAGCGACGGCGTGATGAGCCCGGAGAGCCCGACGATGTCGACGTTCTCGCTGAGCGCCGTGTCGAGGATCTTCGCGGCCGGCACCATGACGCCGAGGTCGATGACCCGGTAGCCGTTGCACCCGAGCACGACGCCGACGATGTTCTTGCCGATGTCGTGCACGTCGCCCTTCACCGTGGCGAGGAGCACCGTGCCGAGCGTGCGCGCGCCGGTCTTCTGCTTCTCGGCCTCCATGTACGGCTCGAGGTAGGCGACGGCGCGCTTCATCACGCGCGCGCTCTTCACGACCTGCGGGAGGAACATCTTGCCCGCCCCGAAGAGATCGCCGACCACGCGCATGCCGTCCATCATCGGACCCTCGATGACCTCGAGCGGGCGCGCGTACTGCTGGCGCGCCTCCTCGGTGTCGGCCTCGATGTAGTCGACGATGCCGTTGACGAGCGCGTGCGTGAGGCGCTCGCCGACCGTGCCGGCGCGCCAGGCGACGTCGTCCTCCTTCTTCTTGCCCTTGCCCTTCACCTTCTCGGCATGCTCGACGAGCCGCTCCGTCGCGTCGGGGCGACGGTTGAAGATGACGTCCTCGACGCGTTCGAGGAGCTCGGGCTGGATTTCCTCGTAGACGACGACCTGGCCCGCGTTGACGATGCCCATGTCGAGCCCCGCCTTGATCGCGTGGTAGAGGAAGACCGAGTTCATCGCCTCCCGAACGGCGTTGTTGCCGCGGAACGAGAACGACAGGTTCGAGATGCCGCCGCTCGTCTTCACGCCGGGGCACGCCGCCTTGATGAGGGGCAGCGCCTCGATGAAGCTCTTCGCGTACTCGGCGTGCTCCTCGAGGCCGGTGGCGACGGCGAGGACGTTCGGGTCGAAGATGATGTCGCTCGGGTCGAAGCCGGCCTTCTCGGTGAGGAGCTCGTAGGCGCGCTTGCAGATCTCGAGGCGCCGCTCGGTGTTGTCGGCCTGGCCCTGCTCGTCGAACGCCATGACCACGACGCCGGCCCCGAACTTGCGGACGATCGCGGCCTTCTCGAGGAAGTCCTTCTCGCCTTCCTTGAGGCTGATCGAGTTGACGATCGCCTTGCCCTGGACGCACTTCAGGCCGGCGAGGATCACCTCGAACTTCGACGAGTCGATCATCACCGGGACGCGGGCGATCTCGGGCTCGGTGGCGATGATGTTGAGGAACGTGGTCATCGCGGCGGCGCCGTCGAGCATGCCCTCGTCCATGTTGACGTCGACGATGTTGGCGCCGTTCTTCACCTGCTCGAGCGCGATCTGGCTGCCGGTCTGGTAGTCGCCCTTCTTGACGAGCTCCATGAACTTGGCGCTGCCCGTCACGTTCGTGCGCTCGCCGATCATCATGAAGTTCGCGTCGGGCCGGATCTCGAGCGTCTCGAGGCCACTGAACCGCGACAGCCGCGGGCCCGAGACCTTCGCCGGACGACGAGGCTTCGCGCCCTTCATCGCCTGAGCGATGGCGCGGATGTGATCGGGGGTGGTGCCGCAGCAGCCGCCCGCGAAGTTGAGGAGCCCCTCGTCGGCCATCGAGCGGAGGAGACGCGCGGTGATGTCCGGCGTCTCGTCGAACTCGCCGAGCGCGTTGGGGAGGCCGGCGTTGGGAAAGCAGCTCACGAGCTCGCGCGCGACCGCCGCCAGCTCCGCGACGTACGGACGGATGTCGTTGCCGCCCAGCGAGCAGTTGATGCCCACCGACAGCGGACGGGCGTGCTGGATGCTCGTGTACCAGGCGTCGGTGAGCTGCCCCGAGAGGTTCCGGCCGCTCTTGTCGACGATGGTGAGCGAGAGCATCACCGGGACCTTGCGGGCGCCGGCCTCGAACACCTCGTCGATGGCGACGATGGCGGCCTTCATGTTGAGCGTGTCGAAGGCGGTCTCGGGGAGCAGGATGTCGACCCCGCCGTCGAGCAGGCCGCGGACCTGCTCCTTGTAGGCGTCCTTCACCTGGTCGAACGTGACCGAGCGGTACGACGCGTCGTCCACCTTGGGCGAGAACGAGAGCGACTTCGCCATCGGACCGATCGAGCCGGCCACGAAGCGGGGGTTCTTCGGATCCCGCGCGAGGTACGTGTCGCGCGCCTCGCCGGCGACCTTCGCGGCGGCCAGGTTCATCGCGTAGGCGTGCTCGCCGAGGCCGTACTCGTCCTGGTTGATGCGCGTCGCGTTGAACGTGTTCGTCTCGATGATGTTGGCGCCGGCCTCGAGATAGAGCTCGTGGATGCCGCGGATGACGTCCGGCTTCGTCAGGCTGAGGAGGTCGTTGTTCCCCTTCAGGTCCTTGCCGTGCTCGGCGAACTGCGCCCCGCGAAAGTCCGCCTCCTCGAGGTGCGCCCGCTGGATCATCGTGCCCATCGCGCCGTCGATGATGGCGATACGCTCGTCGAGCAGGCTACGGAGGCGGTCTTCGGAGGTAGTCATGGCCAGCCCCTCCACTTAGCACTTCAGCCACAAAAGCATGAGACCCGCTTTCGCGGGTCCCATGGTCGACGTCGTCCGTAAGCCGAGTTCTGTTCCCGGTCGAGATCGCTCCCGGCCGGGCGGCAATCATTCCTCTAGGACGACCGTTACCCGTCGCCTCCAGCAGCCTACCCGCGGACCTCTTGCGAGAGAGCGAGTCACCCTCCGCTTGCGCGAGCCCGCATACATGGCCTTGCTCCCGTTGGGGTCTGCCTTGCCACTCCCGTCACCGGGAGCGCGGTGGGCTCTTACCCCGCCGTTTCACCCTGGCCTGCCGCTTGCGGGGCAGGTGGTCTTTCTCTGTTGCACTTTCCTTCACGTTTCCGCGACCGGCCGTTAGCCGGCAACGTGCTCTGTGGAGCTCGGACTTTCCTCCCGCCCCGCCTCGTCACGGACGTTCCTCCGTGGCCGGTTCGGGGCCGGCGATTGCCTGGTCGGCGTCGACGGCGCGCAAGGTGACACCGCTGCCGTCCTCGCGCAATGCCTCCGTGGCCTCGCCGCGCACGCGGACGAACGCGAGCGCGGTGACGAACGGCACGACGACGAGCCCGTAGCGGCCGGCGCCGAAGAAGACCGCGTGGGTGAGCGCGGTGACGAGGATGACCGCGGCGGTCGCCGGAACGACGAGCGGCAGACGCGCGAGCGAGCGGGGGCCGACGAGAGCGATCGCGAAGGCGCACGCGAGGTACGCGACGACCCCGCCGCCCGGCAGGAAGACCGCGACGAGACCCACGCCGGTGACGGCTTCGCGGCCGATCGCGTTGGGGCCGGGGAGCTTCCGCGCCGCCACCAGCGCCGCGAGCAACAGGAGCCGGCTCGCCACGACCTCGAGCCCGCCGAGCAGCACCTTCGCGCGCCACGGGAAGCGAACGCGGCTCGCCTCGTGGAGATACCAGGGCGCGGCGCCGAAGTAGTCGAACGTGACGTGCAGCTTGGCGGGCACGCGGGCAATCCAGCTCACCGGGTCCCTGGCGATCGCCTCGCGCGCCGCCTCGCCGAAGCACGTGTCCTTCGCGGCCTCGGCGAAGACCTCCTTGCAGCGCGGCGGGACGGTGATCTCCTGCCAGCCGCCGTCACGCGTCTGCGTCCCGATCGCGAGGTTCCAGCCGCCATTGACGCTGACGAGCGCGCACTTCTCCATGCGCGCGCAGTTGCGGGCCGTCCACGGCGCGCAGGCGGCGAGCGCCAGCCCGAGGACGACGAACGCGGAGCCGGCGCGCCGAACGAGCGCGCGCGGCCCCGGCGCGACCGCC
>JAQBQL010000156.1 GCA_028287035.1 Labilithrix sp.
GGAGCGCCGAAGCCACCTTGCTGCGGAGGCTGCTGACCATAGCCGCCGCCACCGTACTGATCGTTGGCGAAGGGCATCGCGTCGAGCGCGATGGGATGGCCATGCGGGCAGTAGCTCTGACCCGGAGCGATGTCGTGGCCCATCTGGCAGCGGAGCGGCGGCTGGCCGGGAGGCGCGCCGTAAGCGCCTTGCGGGGGCGCGCCGAATCCGCCTTGTGCCGGAGGCGGAAAGCCTCCCTGCGCAGGAGCCCCGAAGCCGCCCATACCGGGCTGAGCGGTCGGCGTACCGCAGATGTTGCAGAACTTGTCCGACGGTTGAGGGATCGCGCCGCACTGCGGACAGGGATTCATCGGTCTCTCGTCTCCAATGCGTCCGGCTCCCCCGGAACGCGCGAGCGAGCATATCGGAGAACGGAGAAAAAACCGAATACGTGCGCGCCTGCGCCGACTTCAGCGCGGCGGAGGGGGATCGGCACGTCCGGTGAGCGCCGCCTCGAGCACCTCGCGGACCGGGACGCCGTGCTCGCGGGCGAGCCGGACGCACACGTCGAACTCGGGCTTCCGCTGCGGGGGGCCGAACGGGCCCTCCGACACCTTGACCGGCACGGTCCCGAAGCGCGTCATGACCTGCTCCATGCGCCGCGGCCGCTCGAGCCGGGAGACCTCGTGGCGACGGACGCCCAGGGAGGTGCTCTCCCGCAGCATCGTCGTTGCCACCTCCGCCTCGAGCGACAGGGGTGCGATCGCCCCGAGCAGGTACGCGGGTCTCCCCTTCTTCATGGTGAGCGGGCTCGCCCACGCATCGAGCGCGCCGGCCGCGAGGAGCGCGTCGATGCAGTGCCCGAGCAGCTCGCCCGTCGCGTCGTCGACGTTCGCCTCGACCACCACGTGGGTCCCGGTGACGGCGCGCGCCTCGCTCGTGTCGCGGCCGAGCACCGCCCGCAGCAGGTTGGGTCGGTCGGCGAGGTCGGCGGTGCCTGCGCCCCAGCCGGTCCGCTCCGGCGCCATCGAGGGCCAGCGCGTGGACCCCTCGGCATGCGCGCCGACGATCGCCGCGCCGGTCGGCGTGACGAGCTCGAACGCGATGCCGCCGTCGTAGGTGGGGAAGCCGCGAAGGCAGTCGACCACCGCGGGCGGCGGGAGCGGAAGGATGCCGTGCCGCGCCTTCACGCGGCCGTGCCCCATCGGCAGCGGCGAGACGAGCAGGCGTGCGCCGAGGTGGTCGAGCGCCGCCGCGCTGCCGACGATGTCGACGATCGCGTCGACCGCCCCGACCTCGTGGAAGTGCACGTCGTCGAGCGGCATGCGGTGCACCTTCGCCTCCGACTCGGCGAGGCGGCGGAACGTCGCCTGGGCGCGGGCGCGCGTGCCGGCCGGGAGATCGGCGGCGTCGAGCATCGCGCGGATCGATCCGTACGTGCGCTCGGGCTGCGCGCCCTCCACGTGCACGTCGAAGTGCGTCGCCACGATGCCGCTCCGCACCTTGGTGCCGAAGTGGAGGTGGAAGCCGCCGAGCGGCAGCTTCGCGACGGCGTCCTCGATGACGCGCTCGGGGACGCCGAGGTCGACCAGGGTGGCGATGACCATGTCGCCGGCGAGCCCGCTCGGCGCGTCGAGAAACAGGATCTTGCCGTGGCCGGCGCCGCGCGGAAGGTCCTCGCGGGGCGCCTTCGCGGCGTGCTCGTGCGTGTGCCCGTGGTCGTGGCCGTGGGCGTGATCGTGCCCGTGAGGAGCGTGCCCCCTCGGGAGGGCCGGACGGTTGCCCACGTGCAGGCTCTTCTTGAGGGCGAGCGCCGGCCGGGGCTTGATCTTCACGTCGCCTCGAGGCGCTTCTTCGAGCGGAGGATCCGGGCCGCCGCGAACGCCGCGCCGAACCCGTTGTCGATGTTGCAGACGGTCACGCCCGAGGCGCAGCTCGTCAGCATGCCGAGCATGGCGGCGACGCCCTGGAACGCCGCGCCGTAGCCGATCGAGGTCGGCACCGCGAGCACCGGCACGTCGACGAGCCCGCCGACGACGCTCGAGAGGGCGCCTTCCATCCCGGCGATGACGATCACGACCGTCGCCTCCTCGAGGAGCGGTCGCTTGTGCAGCAGGCGGTGGATGCCCGCGACGCCGACGTCGAACACGCGCTCGAAGGTCACGCCGAGCATGCGCATCGTCTCGGCGCACTCCTCGGCCACGGGAAGATCGCTCGTGCCCGCGCTGACGAGCGCCACCTTGCCGGTCGAGAGCGACGGGATGGGCCCCGCTTCGAGGGTGCACGTCCGCGCGGCCGGCGAATGGCTCATGCCCGGCACCGCGGCGACGACGAGCGCCGCCTTCTCCGGATCGACGCGCGTGACGAGCACGTTCTGCTTCATGCGCGCGAGCTCGTTGGCGATGCCGATGATCTGGGGCGCGGTCTTCCCCTCGCCGAGGATCACCTCGGGCACGCCCTGACGGATGGCGCGGTGGTGATCGACCATCGCGAAGCCGAGATCGGCGAACGGGAGCTGGCGCAGCTCCGCGAACGCCTCGTCGATCGGCGTGTTGCCCGCCTGCACGCGCGCGAGGAGCTCTTTCAGTCGTGCTTCATCCACGGCCGCTTTCTTAGCCGACTTCCCGGCAGCGGGCAGCGATTCTCGGTGTAGGGTCGCGTCCTCGATGCCGCTCCTGCTGGCCCTCCCCGTCGGCCTCGTGATCGGGATGACCCTCGCCTGGGTGGCGCGGGCCGAGCTCGGCCGGTCCGAGGTGCCGCTGCTGTCGTCGCGCCCGTTCCTCGTGGCGCTCGGCCTGGGCCTCGTCGTGTTCGGGCCGGTCGTCGGCAGCTTCGCGGTGTGGCACGGCGACTGGACGTACCTCTATCTCCTGCCGTCCAGCCGGGTGCCGTCGGCCGTCGACCTGTTCCTGGTGCTGCTCGCTGCCGCGCAGGTGCCGCTGGGGTTCGCGATCGCGACGCCGTGGTCGGTGGCGAGGCGCGGCGCGCGGATCTTCCAGGTTGCCGGTGGGCTCGTCCTCGCCGTGGCGCTCGCGACGGCGCTGCTCGGGCGGCGCCTCGCGGTGAGCGCGTCGTTCGCGCAGTACCACGCCGGCTTCGGCAACCTCCCGCTCGGAAGGAGCCCGCTCGGACGAACGCTCCTTCTCAGCTGGCTCGCCCTCGCGGCGGCGTACGGCTGGAGCGCCTACGCGCTTCGTTCGTCACGCGAACGTTGATCGCGCTAGGGTGGCGCGATCATGTGGGTCCGCGGCGCGGCCATCCGTCCAGTCCCCGCCTACGCGGTGGTCGATCGTGCCGAGCTCGATCGCATCGAGCAGGAGCTCGCCGATCAGGAGCTCGCCGAGCCCTCGTCGTTCACGCCCTCCGCGCTCCTCGGCAACGGACCGGCGTCGAGCGGTCGGCCCGAGCTCGACGACGCGTTCTCTCGCTTCGAGCGCACGCAGCCGGCGCTCTCGCAGCTCGCCGCGCACACCCTCACGCGCCCGCTCGACGAGACCGCCCTCGCGCTCGGATACTTCCTGACCATCGCGGTCTGGCTGAGCTTCGAGCGGTCGTTCAAGGGTCGCCTCGGCGAGGTCACGGAGCAGGATCTCGAGGCGACCGAGAGCGCCCTCACGCTCGAGGAGGAGCTGCGGGCGTCGCACGCCGAGGAGCCCCTCGACCTCGACGACGTGATGGCCATCGAGCAGCCGGGGATCCTCGCGTTCGTCAACGAGCACGTGGAGGCCGCGCTCGAGCCGGCCGAGGGCGCCGAGCACCGCGAGGTCGACGTGGACGACGTGCACGCCGTCTATCGGAGCATCCTCGTGCTGACGCTCGCCCTCTCGCATGCCGTCGCGCCGGCGGCGGGCGCCCGGCCGCGCGAGATGCTGGCGTGACCGCGCGCGCGGCGCGATTTCGCACGGCACGTTTCCCCTCCCGACCCGGATAGGAGCATGCAAGAGTCCGCCGCGATGCGGTGGAGTGCTCGCCTCGTTGCGTGGTGCGGTCTCGTCGTCGTGCTGCTCGTGGCGTCTGCGCCCGATGCCCGCGCGCAGGTGAACGCGGAGACGCTGCGCGCCCAGCTCCGCGAGACGCCGAAGTTCCTGTGGATCGACGGCGCCCTCGCGTCGCGCACCGGCAACTCACCCGGCTTCTCGGTGTCGGCGGGCCTCTTCGCCGGCTACACGGCGGCACCGCACCTCTTCTTCGCGAAGGCGACGGCGGAGTACGGCACGACGATCGACCAGGAGCTCATCGTCGCCAAGTCGCTCCTCCACCTCCGCTACAACTACATGACGACGCGGTTCCTCTTCCTCGAGGTGCTCGCGCAGGTCCAGAACGATCACTTCCGGCGCATCGCCGTTCGTGATCTCTACGGCACGGGGCTGCGTTTCAACTGGATCCGCGAGAAGGATTTCGAGCTGTTCCACGGCAACACGATCCTGCTCGAGCAACAGAGTGTCACCGCGCAGGACGACTACCCGAGCAGCAACGCCGTCTACGTCCGCCTCAGCAACTACCTGGGCGTCAATGCGAACCTCTGGGACATCGGCACGCTCACCACCGTCACGTACATCCAGCCGCGCTTCCTCAAGCCGAAGGACTTCCGTCTCCTGTCGGAGACGAACATCACGTTTTCGATCACGAAGCGGCTCGCCGCGAAGTTCTCGTTCAACGTCACGTACGATCGCGAGCCGCCCGCGGGCGTCCTGCCGCTCGATCTCGAGGTCAAGAACAGCCTGGCCGTGAAGTTCTAGCGCTTCTAGAGTCCGGGGCATGCAGACCGAAGCGATGGTGATCCGTCGGCACGGCGGGCCCGAGGTGATCGAGCGCGCGACCATCGAGCTCGCCGAGCCGGGGCCGCGCGAGGTGCGCGTGCGGGTGAAGGCGGTCGCCCTGAACCATCTCGACATCTGGACCCGCAGAGGCCTGCCCGGCCTCCACCTCGAGCTGCCGCATCGCCTCGGCTCGGACATCGTGGGCATCGTGGACGCGCTCGGGCCAGGCGCGAGGGGCGCGGCCGTCGGCGACGCGGTCGTCGTGAACCCGGGCGTGTCGTGCGGGACCTGCGAACGCTGCCTGCTCGGCGAGGACACGTTCTGCCGGAGCTACCGGATCCTCGGCGAGAACACTCAAGGAGGCTACGCCCAGCACGTGGTCGTTCCCGACGCGAACCTCCTTCCGATGCCGAAGGGCCTCTCGTTCACCGAGGCCGCGGCGGTGCCGCTCTGCTTCCTGACCGCCTGGCAGATGGTGGTGCGCAAGGCGCAGGTGCGGCCCGGGCAGACCGTCCTCGTGCAGGCGGCGGGCAGCGGCGTTTCGACCGCCGCCATCCAGATCGCGAAGCTCCTCGGCGCCCGCGTCATCACCACCACCGGCACGGCCGAGAAGGCCGAGCGCGCGAAGGCCCTCGGCGCCGACGAGGTCATCAACTACGCGACGCACGACTTCGTTGCAGAGTGCAAGCGTCTCACCAACAAGAAGGGCGTCGACGTCGTCATCGAGCACGTGGGCGGCGACGTGTTCGTGAAGAGCATCCTCGCCGCGGCAAGGGGGGGACGCGTCGTCACCTGCGGGGCGACCACCGGCTTCTCGCCCACCATCGATCTCCGGCACGTGTTCTTCCGCCAGGTCGAGGTGCTCGGCTCGACGATGGGACCGAAGGGCGACCTGTTCGGGATCCTCCGCCTCCTCGAGGAGCGGCGCCTCCGGCCCATCATCGACCGCGTGATGCCCCTGTGGAGCGCGGCGGACGCGCACCGCGTGCTCGAGGAGCGGAAGGCCTTCGGCAAGGTGGTCCTCGAGGTGGAGTGACCCGCCGCGCACGCCGGTGTGCCAGCGTGTGCCGCAGATCGCGCGGGATCTCGCGCATTCCACGCGAAAACAGGTGAGCGTCCCTGTGGCACACGCGATGCTACCGTCCCGTCCATCATGTCCCTTCGCCTCGCCCGTTCGCTCGCCTCCGTCGCGCCTGCCCTCACCCTCGCCGCCGGCATCACCGTGGCGGTCGTCGCCTGCGGGGGCAGCGTGAGCCCGGTCGGTGAAGGCGCGAGCTCGAGCAGCAGCTCGAGCTCCTCGTCCGGCGGGTCCTCGTCCGGCGGGTCGTCGAGCGGCACGAGCGGCGGCGGCAGCTCCGGCAGCGGCGGCACCTGCACGATCGGCAGCCTGCCCGGGGACCGCGCGTGCGTGCCCGGCACCGCCCGCGCCGGCCAGCCGATCTCGGTCGGCGTCGACGCCTCCGAAGGATGCCTCGGATGCTTCAC
Source organism: Labilithrix sp. (assembly GCA_028287035.1). The sequence goes on from JAQBQL010000156.1 coordinate 6,225, forward strand.
GGCGTTCGAGCCGTGCGACGTGACGGTGAGCGGCACGACGGTCCTCGTCACGATGCGGACGAAGACGTGCACGCCGGCCGGGGACGTCGCCTGCCCGCCCGTGTGCGCCTCCCCCCGGACGACCTGCGTGATCCCGCCCCTCGCGGCCGGGACGTACACCGTCAGCGTCTCCGGGGAAGGCTCGCGGAGCTACCTCCCGGCACGTGAGCTCGTCGTGACCGACGGCGCGGGCGAGACCTCGTGCGCGCTGCCGCCCTCCGGTGAGGAGCCGGCTCCGCTCGACGGCAACGCGTTCGGCAAGAGCTGCAACCAGGACAGCGACTGCACCCCCATCTTCGCGGGATCGCAGTGCGCCCAGTGCGCGTGTGCGAACGACGCGGTGAGCACGTCCGAGCTCCCGGCCTACGAGGCGGCCCGCCGCGCTCGGATCTCGCAGTGCGCGCCGCCCGGCGCCCCCGCGCCCTGCGCGGCGTGCCGCACTCCCGTGGCGGTCTGCGAGATCTCGCCGATCGCGCTGGTCGGGACGTGCCGGCTCCAGGACTTCTGACCGGCACCTCGCGCCTGGCGCCGGGCCGGGACGTGCTTAAGGTGACGCGCGACCATGGCATCCCTCGCTCTCGTGCACGAAGACGGGTGGAAGAAGAAGGCCCTCTGGCACGAGGAGGGCGGCTACTACCGGCTCGCGACCGACGACACGCGTGACGTCGAGGTCCGCCTCTTCGTCACCGCCGGGCTGCTGAACGAGGCCGAGCTCACGCTCTACCGCCAGATCGTGAATGCGACGCGCTTCCCCGGCACGAAGCTCGTCGCCATCACGCCCGACGTCCACTACGGCTACGGCGTTCCGGTCGGCTGCGTCATCGCGACCGACGCGAAGGAAGGCGCCGTCGCCATGGGCCCGGTCGGCTTCGACATCGGCTGCGGCATGATGAGCGCGCGCAGCAACGTGCCCGCCGAGCTCGCCACGCCCGACCGCAAGCTCGCCTTCAACCGCGAGGTGACGAAGCGGGTCAGCCTCGGCGCCGGCGGCAAGAGCTCGGAGCTCGGGGCCCTGTCGCGCGCGAAGTTCGAGGACCTCGTCCGCGGCGGCGCGGAGCACTACGTGTCGCTGTACGGGCGCGACGTCGACCGGTCCCGTGCCGAGCGGCACCGCATCCCCGTCGACGACAGCTGGCAGATCCCGTGGGGCGGCAAGGGCTCTCCGGAGCGCGGCCTCGACCAGCTCGGCACGCTCGGCGGCGGCAACCACTTCATCGAGCTGCAGCGCTGCGAGGAGACGCAGACGCTGTTCGTCCAGGTCCACACGGGGAGCCGCGGCTTCGGGCACGGGCTCGCCACGAACTACTTCGAGGTAGCGCGCAGCGAGCGCCCCGAGGTGAACGACATCGACCTCGGGTTCTTCACGCCGGACTCGAACCGGTACCGCGCTTACCTCAACGCCGTCGCGGCGGGCGGCAACTTCGCCATCCTGAACCGGCTCGTCATCTACGAGCAGGTCGCGCGCGCCTTCCAGAAGGTCTTCGGCGAGGATCTCGAGCTGATCTACGAGATCAGCCACAACCTCGTGCAGTCGGAGACGCACCCCGAGCTCGGCGAGGTGCTCGTCCACCGAAAGGGGGCGACGCGTGCCTTCCCGGCGGGCCATCCGGCGCTCGCCGGGACGATGTGGCAGGACACCGGGCACCCGGTGCTCGTGCCCGGCTCGAACCGAGACTTCAGCTACATCCTGCGCCCGGAGCCCGGCGCGGTGAAGAGCGCCTACTCGGTGAACCACGGAGCGGGCCGGCGCATGTCGCGCGGCGAGGCGATGCGCCAGCTCGACCAGCAGAAGGTCGACGAGCAGTACCGCCGGGACAAGATCCTCGTGAACCTCGACGGGCGCGTGCCGCTCGACGAGTCGGGCCAGTGCTACAAGCGCTCGGAGGACGTGGTGCAGGCGGTCGTCCAGGCCGGCCTCGCCCGGATCGAGCACACCCTCTGGCCGCTCGCGTCGATCAAGGGCAACGACGCGCGCGCGGGCGTCGCCAAGCATCGCAAGCACCGCGGCATCGAGCGGGCGCGCGACCAGGAACGGGACGCCGCCCGCCACACGAAGAAGCACTATTGACCCACGCGACGGACACGCTGGAAAATCCCGCCCGCGTGGAGTAACTGTCAGCGCATGCAGCGCGGCTCCGCCGAGATCTTCCTCGCCCTCGGCCTCATCATCATCGGCATCCTCGGCCTCAAGCTGACCGACATGAACCTGTTCTGGGCGCTCATCGCGCTCGGCGGCGTCGTCGGGTGCCACGGCGGCATCTCGGTCTCGCAGCGCGCCCGCGTCTGACCGCCTGAGGTCCCGCGGGGAATTCCTGCGGTGCTCAGGTGGTTTGGGGCTCACCGTCCCTCGTGGTAGGACGGGCCACGCATGCAAGACGCCCGAGAGCTGAACGAAATCGTCGCGCGCGAGAGCGCGTTCGCCGACCGCATCCAGGCGGAGGTCGGCAAGGTCATCGTCGGTCAGACGTACATGATCGAGCGCATCCTCATCGGTCTGCTGACCGGTGGGCACGTGCTGCTCGAGGGTGTGCCCGGCCTCGCGAAGACGCTGACCGTCCGCACGCTGTGCGACACGATCAGCTCGAAGTTCGCGCGGATCCAGTTCACGCCCGACCTCCTGCCGGCGGACGTCATCGGCACGACGATCTACAACCAGCAGAAGGGCGAGTTCACCTCCAAGCTCGGCCCGGTCTTCGCGAACCTCGTGCTCGCCGACGAGATCAACCGCGCCCCCGCCAAGGTGCAGAGCGCGCTGCTCGAGGCCATGCAGGAGCGTCAGGTCACCATCGGCGACCGCACGTACCCTCTGCCCGACCCCTTCATCGTCATGGCGACGCAGAACCCGATCGAGCAGGAGGGCACGTATCCCCTGCCCGAGGCGCAGGTCGACCGCTTCATGCTCATGTGCAAGGTCGGCTACCCGACGCGCGAGGAAGAGCGGAAGATCATGGACCGCATGACCGGCGTGCTGCCGGCGAAGGCGGAGCCGGTGGTCACGCCGACCGAGCTGCTCGAGGGCCGCAAGATCATCAACCAGATCTACGTGGCCGACAAGATCAAGGACTACATCGTCGACGTGGTCTTCGCGACGCGCGAGCCCGCCAAGCACGGCCTGAAGGACCTCGCGCCGCTCATCGAGTTCGGCGCCTCCCCGCGCGCCTCCATCGCGCTGAACCTCGCGGCCCGCGCGCACGCGTTCCTGCGTCACCGCGGCTACGTCACGCCCGAGGACGTGAAGGCGGTCGGGCCCGACGTGCTCCGTCATCGCGTGGTCCTCACCTACGAAGCCGACGCGGAAGAAGTGACGTCCGAGCAGGTGGTGCGCCGCGTGTTCGAGGTCGTCGAGGTTCCCTGACGCGCGTCTCGCCAGCGCCATCGTCACCATGATCCCCCGAGAGATCCTCGCAGCGCTACGGACCATCGAGATCCACACGGCGCGGCTCGCCAACGAGCAGCTCTCGGGCACGTACAAGTCGAGCTTCAAGGGTCAGGGCCTCGCGTTCCGTGAGGTCCGCCCCTACCAGCCCGGCGACGACGTCCGCACCATCGACTGGAACGTCTCGGCGCGCATGAACGAGGCCTTCGTGAAGGTCTTCGTCGAGGAGCGCGAGATGACGGTGATGCTCGCCGTCGACCTCTCCGCGAGCGAGCGCTTCGGCACGCAGCGCGCCCCGAAGGCCCGCGTCGCGTCCGAGGTGGCGGCGCTCCTCGCCTTCAGCGCGATCCGCAACAACGATCGCGTGGGTCTCATCCTGTCGACGAGCAAGGTCGAACGCATCGTGCCGCCGAAGAAGGGCGAGAAGCACGTGATGCGCGTCATCCGCGAGATCCTGGGGTTCGAGGCGCCGCCGGCGGCCTCCGCCCAGAACGATCGCGCCGGAAAGGCGCCCGTGCTGGGCGCGGCCACCGATCTGAAGAGCGCGCTCGAGGCGCTCGCGCACGCCGCGCGCCGCCGCTCGGTGGCGTTTGTCATCTCGGACTTCTTCACGACCGGTTACGAGCGGGCGCTCGCGCTCGCGGCGGCCAAGCACGACGTCATCGCGGTGGTGCTCACCGACAAGCGAGAGCTGGATCTGCCCGACGTCGGCCTCGCGACCTTCGAGGACCTCGAGAGCGGCGAGATGGTGGTCGTCGACACCTCCGACAAGCGCGTCCGGGCGCACTATCGTTCGGAGATGACCCGCCTCCGGGCCACGCAGCGGCAGATGTTCCTGAAGCTCGGCGTCGACGCCGTCGAGATCGAGACGGGCGGCTCGTTCGTGAAGCCGATCCGCGATCTCTTCGCACGCCGCGCGCGCCGCGTGAGGACCCGATGAACGTTGCACGCTCGCTGCTCGGGCTCGGGCTCGCGACTGGCACGTGCCTCGCGCTGGCGACGCTGGCGACCGGCGCGGGCGCGCAGGGACCCGCGCCCGACGCGGGCGGGAGCGACGCCGCGGCTCCGACCGGCGGAAGCGTCGGCGGGTGCGTCGAGAGCATCCCGCGCGGAGCGCAGCACCCCATCGTGACCGACGTGTTCCCGATTCGCGGCACGAGCGGCTGGGCGGCGACGCTGCAGGTGACCGTGAAGCACGGAAAGGGCGAGCGCGTCCTCCCCGCCGGGCTCGATCTCGGCGGCGCCGTCGAGGCGAAGAAGTACCTGCAGAAGGCCGGGTTCGCGATCCCCGAGCAGGACGGGGGCGCCGGCGCCCAGCTGTGGACCGACCCCGAGGACAAGAACGGCGCCTTCGCGGTCACGCACCTCGAGCTCCCGCTGGTGCTCCTGCCCGAGAAGCCGGGCCGCAACACCCTCGAGCTGCCGCCACTGCCGGTGGCCATCGCGCGGTCCAACGGCGAGATCGCGACCGTGTGCACGCATCCGCACCTCGTCGCGGTCGAGGACCCGACCGCGAACACGCCCCAGGCGGCGCCGCGCGGGAACCCGCCCCCGCGCCCGCAGCGCGAGGAATGGACGGCCCTCAAGAAGGCCCTCCTGTGGAGCGCGGTGGGCCTCGTGGTCGGCGCGGTGCTCGCGTACTTCATCGTGCGGCAGATGCGGAAGCCGAAGCCCGTGCCGCCGCCGCCGCCGCCGCGTCCGCCGTGGGAGGTCGCGCTCGAGAAGCTCGAGCACGTCAGGCGCGCCGGCCTCCTCGACGAGGGGCGCGACGCGGAGTACTTCGATCGCGTGAGCGACGCGGTGCGCGGCTATCTCGGCGCTCGCTTCGGGTTCGACGGCCTCGAGTCGACGAGCGACGAGATCCTCGCGTCGCTGAAGAAGCAGGCGGGCGGGTTCGTGCGCCTCGAGACGGCGGAGGCCGATGCGATGGGCGCCCCGACGCCGGGCGTTCCCCTCGCGGAGATCCGCAGCTTCCTCGGGGACTGCGACCTCGTGAAGTTCGCGAACCTCCGGCCGTCGCCCGAGCAGTGCTCGTCGGCCCTCGTCTCGGGTGAGCACATCATCCGCGCGACGATGCCGTTCTCGCATCCCGGCGCGGCGCTCGGCCGGCCCGCCGCGCAGCCGGCGCGCGTCGTGCCGCCGCCGGT
>JAQBQL010000159.1 GCA_028287035.1 Labilithrix sp.
GGGTGCGGCGGCGGCCGCAGGGGCCAAGCTCTCGGTCGGCCTCTTCGCGGCGGGCGGCGCGGTCGGCGCGCTCGCGACGGCGCTCGGCGTCGTGCTCGCCATCTTCGTCATCGCGCCCGCCGCGAGCACCACGCCGGCGACCGCTGCGCGCGGCGCCCACGTTCCGGCCGCCGCCGAGCCCGACCCTCGCCTCCATGCCGTCGAGCGCGGCGCGCAGCGCGCCGTCACTCCCGTCCGCGAGCGCGCGATGCCGGTGGACGGTGACGACGGGTCCGCCGCGCCGGCGTCCATCACCTCGAAGACTGCCGTCGTCCCGCGGGATCCGCCGAGCGACCTCGCCGAGGAGGCACGCCTCGTCACCGCAGCGCGCGCCGCTCTCGTCGCGGGCGATGCCGAACGCGCGCTCGTCCTCGTCCAGGCGACGCGCAGGCTCGGTGCACGCGCGCTCGAGCCCGAGGAGCTCGGCGTCGAGGCGCGGGCGCTACGCGCGCTCGGCCGTACCGACGAAGCGGCCGCGACCGAGCTCGTCCTGCGGCGCCGCCATCCCGAGTCCGCCCTCGCGCGCTGACCGGTCCCGAGCCCACACGCCACGCGGGAAGGCGCGACGCACGGCGCGGCCGCTCAGGGCGCGCCGGCGTCGAGCTTGGTGCGGAGGATGCGCGCCGCCTCGGCGTACACCTTGTTGTTCGGCTCGCGTCGCACGAGCTCCTCGTAGGCCGCGGCGGCCTTCGCCGTGTCGCCCGACGCCACGAAGTCGACCGCCTGGCGCTCGAGCGACCTGGTCACCGGCTCCTTCGTGGTCCTCGTCGGCGTGTCCTTGGCGTCCCTGTCCTTGCCGTCCTTGTCCTTGCCGTCCTTGCCGTCCTTGCCGTCCTTGCCGTCGGGCGTGCGGCCCGGAGGCGTGTCGCTCGCGCCGGTGGCGCTCTGCGCGGTCGGCGTGCAGGGCAGGGGGCGGTCGGCCGGCCAGCCCGGCGGCGGACACGGAACGCCCGCCGGCCACGCAGGCGTCGGGGTCGAAGCCTGGGTCGTGGCGCTCATCACGACGACGGGCGGCACGGTCGGCGCCGTCGCCGCGGACGTGGATCCGCCGCCGGAGCCGCCGTCGAGCGTGGCGACCGGCTTCTTCTTCGGAGCCGGCTCCTCGTCGTCCTCGGCGAGGTAGAGGATGCCGCCGATGATGAAGAGAAGGCCCGCGATCATCTTCGGGATGCTGTTGGCCTTCAGCTTCTCGACGAGCCCCGCCATCGGCGATGCCGCAGGCCCGGTCGCGGTGGGCTGCTGCTGCTGCCCGGGGTGTCCCTGTCCGGGCATGCCGTAGCCAGGCTGGCCGTTCATCGGCCCCTGACCGCCCATCCCCTGGCCGCCCATCCCCTGGCCGCCCATGCCCTGGCCGATCGCGCCGTACGCGCCGCTGTTGTTCGGATACCCGCCCGGGTAGCCGCCGCCGTTGCCGTACGCGCCCTGCTGGTTCGGGTCGAAGCCCGGCGGCGGACCGTACCCGCCGTTCGGGTCGTAGCCCATCATCGGCGACGAGCCGAGCGCCTGCGGGACCATGTTCGGCGCCGAGCCCATGTTGGGCGCGGAGCCCATGCCGGGCCCCATCATGTTGGGCGCGGAGCCCATGCCGGGGCCCATCCCGCCATTCGGGAAGCCCATTCCGTGGCCCTGCGGACCCATCGGCCCGGGGCCGTGCATCATCCCCGAGTTGACGAAGGGCACCGGCATCTCGCCCGAGCCGCCGCCGGGTCGACCGCCGCCGGGGACGCGATTGGCGCCCGTCGACTCGAGCGGCGCGATGCGCGTCGACTCGTCATCGGGCGGCGACGCGAACTCACCCGGCTTGAACGGACGATCCGCCTTCGGGAACGCGACGGGGGGATTCGAGGACGGTGACGGTGGCACGCCCGGTAGCTTGACGGTGGGCGGCCGACCCGCCGCCGGCGGCTGCGGAGCGACGGCGCCCGCGCCGAGGCCCGCGGGCAACGGCACGTCGCCGAGCGGATTGCCGGGGCCGCCCGGACCACCGATGGGCAGGCGCACCGGCGGCGACGCGGCGATCTGCGTGGCCTGGTTCTCGTCGTCCTCGATGAGCGAACGGAACCGCAAGCGCGCGTTGCCGACCTCGATGCTGCACGGTGCGTGGAGCTCCGTCCACGCCTTGCCGACGCGGTAGCCGTCGACGCTCGCGGCGCTCGCCTCGTCGGCGCTCTGCAGGAAGAGCGACGAGCCGTCGAAGTAGAGGAACGCGTGGACGTCGAGCACGCGCGCGGACTCGAGCCGCCACATGCCCTTCTTGCCGACGCTGATGGGCTGCAGCTCGTTGCCCATGGAAAGCGGGATGAAGGCCGGCTCTCCGATGCCCGCCTCGATCTCGATCACGTGGGTCGTCGTGGGATCAGCCATAGCTGCCCTGGCTGTGCGCGCCGTTGGCCGCAGCATGCGCGGCGTCGTACACCGCGCGCGGAAGATCGGTGCCGTGCTCGTGGAGCTGCGGAAGGCAGCGCGGCAAGACCCCCGAGGGGACGATGTCGCTGAGGATGGCGCCCTTGTCGTCGAAGCCGTGGTACTGGCGCACGAAGATGTCCTGCATGATGTACTCGCCCTTCACGCCGTCGAAGCCGAGCACCTCCGTGATGTGAGTGATCTTGCGGCTGCCGTCCTGCAGGCGCGAGACCTGGCAGATGATGTTGACGGCCGACGCGAGCTGGATGCGGAGCGCGGTGAGCGGCATCTCGATGTCGCTCATCATCGCCATCGTCTCGAGGCGCGAGGTCGTGTCACGCGGGTAGGTCGCGTGGAGCGTCGACATGCAGCCGCCGTGGCCCGAGGTCATCGCCTGGATCAGGTCGAGCGCCTCGCCGCTCCGGATCTCGCCGACCACGATGCGGTCGGGCCGGAGACGAAGCGTCGCCCGGAACAGCTCGCGGATCGTGACCTCGCCACGCCCGCGCGGATCCGGCGGGCGCGCCTCGAGCATGCAGATGTGGTCCCGCTGCAGCTGCAGCTCGCGTGAGTCCTCGATGACGACGACCCGCTCGCCCTCGGGAATGAACGACGAGAGCGCGTTGAGCATCGACGTCTTGCCGCTGCCCGTGCCGCCGGCGATGAGGATGTTCAGCTTCGACGCGACGAGCGCCCGGAGCGTGTCGGCCACGTCACGCGTGAGCGCGCCGAAGCCGATGAGGCGGTCGACGGTGAGCGTCTCCTTGAAGAAGCGCCGGATCGACACGCACGGCCCGTCGGGCGCGGCGGGCGGGAGGATCGCCTCGATACGCGAGCCGTCGGGCAGGCGGCCCTCGAGGATCGGCTTCAGCTCGTCGATGTGCTTGCCGACGTACTGCGCGGCGTTGCGGAGCGCCGCGACGAGCGCTTCACGGGTCTCGAACTTCGCGCCGGTGAGGTGCAGCTGTCCCTTCTTCTCGACGTAGATCTGGAAGGGCCCGTTGATCATGATGTCGCTCACCGCGGGGTCGTCGAGGAACGGCCGGATCGGCGAGAGGAACTGGAGAAGGGTCTCCTCGAAGACCTCCTTCGGGATGATATCGCTGCTCAAGGCATCCTCTTCAGGAGAGAGGCTTTCGCCTCTTCGGCGTGGGAGCCCTGCGGCTCGATTCGGAGGTACTCGCGGAAGTGCTGGTCCGCGCCGACCACGTCGTTCTCGTTGTCTCGCGCGAGGACCGCGAGGGCGTAATGAGCGGAGGGCTCGTCGGGCCGCTCGGCGATGACCTTCTCGAGCGCGTCCTTCGCGTCCTTCGTCTCGCCGATGGCGGCGTAGAGCGTGCCCAGTACGAAGCGCGTGCGCACGTCCTCGGGGTGCTTGCGAAGGTGGTTCTCCGCGTGCTGGATGCCCGATCGATACCGGCCGGTCTGCACGCAGATCTTCATGAGCATCGGCATGACGATGCGGGGGTCCGCACCCTGGTCGAGCGCCGCGGAGAGGTAGTCCTCGGCGCGCGTCGTGTCGCCGATGGCCCAGAACGCCTTGCCGCGCTCGACGAGGTTCGACGTGGACGACTCCTTCTGGAACGTCGCCATGTCGGCCTGCGCCTTCTCGGCGGGCGTGGAGGGGCCACACGCCGCGACGCTCGCGACGATGACCAGGCCCGATGCAACCGCGAAGCAGAAGCCCAAGTGGGCTACGTCTTCTTCACGGCGGCGCCGGCCTTGAGCTTCAACTTGCGATCGAGGTTGGAGAGCCATGTGACGTAGTCGCCCGACTTGCCCTCCACGAATTGTAGGAGAACCCGGACCTCTTTTTGCGCACTTACGTAGTCCTCGATCGCGAGCGCATGGTCGAGCCGCACGCGCCGAGTACGGAAATCATCCGTGATATCACGACGAAGGAACTTGGCCGATTCCTCGGCGAGACCGCCCGAGCCGGCATCGCCCCCGGCCCTGAAACACACCGCCGCGGCCTCGTACGTCGGGACCGCCTGCACGCCGTCCTGCACGTGGAACGGACGACGCTCGCGTTTGGCGTCGGCAACCGCCATTTTTTCGCGCGCGAAGGCGAGCGCCTGCGGGCCGGCGTACGGACACTGGCCGACCGGCGCTTGCCACAGCTCGGGCGCCTGCTTCGGCGCGGGCTTCGGTCCGCTGTCGTTCGGATCGTCGACGAGGATCGTGTAGAGCCCGAGCGGCACGATGATCGCGACCGCGAGGTACATGATCGGGCTCGGCTTCTTCTTCGCGCCGGGACCCTGACCCGCGCCGCCGACCTCGGCGAGCTCCACCGTGATCTGCGTGCCGCCCACGCCGAGCACCGATCCCGGAGGGAGCGGCGCCTGCTGGAAGGGGATGTTGTTGATGGTCGGCGGTGGGTCGAAGTTGAGCGCGCGCGCGAAGACGCCGGCGGGCCCCGCTTCGATGAGGACGTGCTCGACGCGCGCCTGGTCGACGGGGAGCCGGATCTCGCAGTGAGCGCCGGCGCCGATGAGCACCCGCTCGGACTCGATCGCGAGCTGATCGACCTGACCGGTGTGCTGGCGAATCTGGAATTTGAGTGAGCGCATGGTCAGAGCCCGTCCGTGATGTTCATCATTGCAGGAGCAACGATCAACGCGAGAACCGCGAGGAAGATGAGCATGAGTGGGCCGGTCATCTTCACGCCGGCCTTCGCGGCGAGCTCCTCGGCGCGCACCGAGCGTCGGGTACGCGACGTGTTCGCCTGGATGAGGAGCACCTCGGCGACCGGGTTACCGCGCTCCTCGGCCTGCACGAGCGCGTTCACGAACTCGGAGACCGAGGCCGCCGGGGAGCGTTCGCCGAACGTGATGAGCGCGTCCTTCCGCGTCCGCCCGAGGTTCAGCGTCTGCAGGATGAGCGTGAACTCCTCGACGAGAGGATCGTTGGGGTTCGAGGACTTGTCGACGACCTGACGAACGCCGCCCGGAAAGTCGAGGCCGGCGCCCATCGCGAGCGCGAGGAGGTCGATGACGTACGGCAGGCCGCGGCTCACGTTCTTGATGCGCTCCTGGGCTTCGCCGCTGATCACCATGTACGGCGCGACCGCGCCGAGACAGATGCCGACGAAGAGAAGGAGCTGCCCCATGTCGAGCATGAGGCCGGCGCCGAAGCCGAGCGCCGCACCGGCGGCGGTCGAGAGGATGTAGAGCGCGAGGTACTCCTCCGCGGTCAGACCCAGGAAGTCACCCGCGAGGGAGATCTGCCGGTCGAGCGCGGCGCGCTGGGACTCGCTCGGGATGCCGCTGACGCGGACGCCGAGCCAGCGGACGAGCGGCTCGATCGCGGCCCACAGCTCGTTCTGCTGCAGCGCGCGCTGCCGCTTGAGACCGCGCAGACCGAGGCGGCTCGCGATGCGCGTCGGTGCGCTGCCGACGCTGTACGAGGCGACCGCGAGCGACAGGAACACCGCCCCGGCTGCGCCGAAACGATAGAGGAGAACGAGGAGGCTGACGCCGGAGAGCTTGAGGTCCATGGGTCAGAAATCCACCGCCAGGACCTTGCGCGCGAGGACGAGCGCAGAGCCCCAGGAGACCACGACGAATCCGATGACCGCGTAGCCGGAGATGTCCCTCGTGAGCGGGTCGAAGTACCCGGGCCACATCACGCCGAAGCCGATGATGAAGATGAGCGGCATCGCGCCGATGACCCAGAGCTGCATGCGGCCGTCGGCGGTCTTGGTGCGGATGACGCCTTCGAGGCGCTTCATCTCGCGAAGCGTGTTGGCGGTCGTCTCGAGGACCTTCGGCAGGTTTCCGCCGACCTGACGGCCGATGAGGATCGAGGAGAGCGCCGAGTCGAGCTGGCGGCTGCCGACGCGCGCCGCCATGTGGAGGAGAGCCTGATCGAGGGTCGAGCCGACCTTCATCTCCTTCAGGGCGAGGTCGACCTCGGAGCGGATCGGGTCGTCGATGACCGTGACCACGGAGTTGAACGCGGCGCCGATGCTGGGCGTGGCCTTCAAGGCGTTGGCGAGGGCCAGCATGAAGTTGTCGAGCTGGTCCTCGATCTTGATGACGCGCTTGCGACGTTCGCCCTTCAGGTAGATCGTCGGCACGATCGCGACGAGCATGCACATCGCCCACCACATGGGGACCTCGACGATGAGGTTCGCCGCCATGATGAGGAACATGATGCCGAGCTGCGTGAGCGCGATGAGCCGGCCCGGCGTGAAGATGAACAGCGAGCGCATGCGGCGCTCGAGCGAGCCGCAGTAACGCGCCCAGTAGCGGTACGGCAGGCCGGTCTCGTCCGCGACCATGCACCAGGTCGCGATGAAGAGCCCGAACGTGATGACGGCGAGGCTGCCCCAGCGGAGCAGGTCGACCGTGTGCAGGCCGTGCTTCATGAGGTTCACAGGTATGGCTCCCCGCGCTTGACGAGCCCCATCACGATGAAGGTCGGAAGGAACGAGGGCAGGTAGCCCGTCGCGCGGAACTCGCCCTGGACCTTGCCCTTGTCGCCCGTGCCGGTGCGGATGTACTCGAAGATCGGACGCATCTCGATCTCGTTGGACTCGCGGTCGATGCCGACGATCTCGCTGATCGCGGTGACCTTGCGGGAGCCGTCGGAAAGGCGGCTCTGCTGGACGATCAGGTGAACGCTGGAGGCGATCTGCTCGCGGATCGCGCGCATCGGCAGCTCGAGGCCGGACATGAGCACCAGCGTCTCGAGGCGGCTGACCGCCTCGGCCGGCGAGTTCGCGTGCGTCGTGGTGAGCGAGCCGTCGTGGCCCGTGTTCATCGCCTGGAGCATGTCGAGCGCCTCGCCGCCGCGGCACTCGCCGACGACGATCCGGTCCGGACGCATACGGAGCGCGTTCTTGACGAGATCGCGGATCGTGTACTCGCCGCGGCCCTCGAGGTTCGGGGGACGCGTTTCCATCGATACGACGTGCGGCTGCTTCAGCTGGAGCTCGGCCGCGTCCTCGATGGTGACGATGCGCTCGTCCTCCGGGATCGCGCCGGAGAGCACGTTGAGCAAGGTGGTCTTGCCGGAGCCGGTGCCGCCGGAGATGACGATGTTCTTCTTCGCGTGCACGCACCGGGTGAGGAAGCGCCCCATCCGCTCGGTGATCGAGCCGTAGCCGACGAGCTTCTCCATGGTGAGAGGCACCTTGGAGAACTTCCGGAT
>JAQBQL010000168.1 GCA_028287035.1 Labilithrix sp.
AGCGGTCGAGTCGGCGCTGAAGATGGCCATCGCCTACCACCGCGCGCGCGGCGAAGGCACCCGCACCCGCCTGATCGGGCGCGAGCGCGGTTATCACGGCGTCAACTTCGGCGGCATCTCGGTCGGCGGCATCGTCGGTAATCGCAAGGCGTTCGGGCAGGGCATCGAGGCCGATCACATGCGTCACACGCAGGTCGGGCTCCGCAACCCCGATCAGGCCTTCTCCCGCGGTCAGCCGAAGGACGGCGCGGAGCTCGCCGACGACCTCCTCCACCTCATCGCGCTGCACGACGCGTCGAACATCGCGGCGGTCATCGTCGAGCCCTTCGCCGGCTCGGCGGGCGTCGTGATCCCGCCGCTCGGGTACCTGCAGCGTCTCCGCGAGATCTGCACGAAGAACGGCATCCTCCTCATCTTCGACGAGGTCATCAGCGCGTTCGGCCGGGCGGGCGCGTTCACCGGCGCCGAGGCCTTCGGCGTGACGCCCGACATCCTCAACTTCGCGAAGCAGGTCACCAACGGCGTGCAGCCGCTCGGCGGCATCGTGGCGACGAAGGAGATCTACGACACCTTCATGAGCGCCGGCGGCCCCGAGTACATGCTCGAGACGCCCCACGGCTACACGTACTCCGCACACCCGGTGGCCTGCGCCGCCGGCAACGCCGCCCTCGAGCTGCTCGAGAAGGAGGACGGCATCGGTCGCGTGAAGGAGCTCGCGCCGTTCTTCGAGAACGTGGTGCACGGGCTGAAGGGCCGCAAGCACGTCACGGATGTCCGGAACTTCGGGCTCGCGGCCGGCATCACGCTCGAGGCGTTCCCCGGCGAGCCGGCCAAGCGCCCGTTCGAGGTGGCCATGAAGTGCCTCGAGAAGGGCATCTACGTGCGCTACGGCGGCGACACCATCCAGATGGCGCCGCCGTTCATCTCGGAGCGCGCCGAGATCGAGCGGATGGTCACGGTGCTCGCCGAGTCGCTCGACGCGACCAGCTAGTCAGTCGCGACGGCCGCCGCCGAAGATGCGGAGCATGAAGAGGAACATGTTCACGAAGTCGAGGTAGAGCGTGAGCGCGCCGACGAGCGGCATGTTCGCGCTCGCCTGGCCGCTCGCGAAGATCTCCTTGAGCTTCTGCGTGTCGTAGGCGGTGAGGGCGCCGAAGATCAGGACGCCCGCGATGCTGACGATCCACTGGAGGCCGCTGCTCGCGAGGAACATGTTCACGACGGACGCGATCACGAGGCCGATGACCGCAAAGATCGCGAACCGCCCGATCGCGCTGAGATCCCGCTTCGTGAAGAAGCCGATCGCCGACAGGCCGGCGAACGCCCCGGCGGTGACGAAGAAGACGCCTGCGATGGACGACGCGGTGTACACGAGGAACAGGGTCGAGAACGTGACCCCGGTGAGCGCGGCGTAGGCGAAGAACATCGCCGCGACCACCGCGGTGCTCGAACGCTGGGCGACGCGCCCGAACGTGAACACCAGCGCGAGCTGCGCGATCAGCAGCCCGAAGAACACGAGCTTGTTGCCGAGAATGAACGAGATCGCATCGGCCGAGCTTGCGACGCCGAGCGCGACGACCCCGGTGAGGGCGAGGCCCAGCGTCATCCACCGGTACGTCGTCCAGAGCGCGTCCGAAGCCGCCGTGGCCGATCCGGCGCGAAGCCGCGGGTCCGCACCGCGCTGCGGGGAGGCGTAGTTCATCATGGGGCCCATCGTAAGTCCCCGCGGTCCCGACACAACCGGCGATGTGGGATCTGCCCTCAGGGCATGCGGATGAGCCCGACGAACGCCGGGCCGTTCACGGAGGCGGTCTTGCCGAGCGAGGTGAGCGCGCCCGTCGTGGGGTCGATCGCGAAACCCACCACCTCGTTCGCGTCCTGGTTTCCGGCGTAGAGGCGCGTGCCGTCGGGGTCGATCCCGAAGCTGCGCGGTCGCTTGTTGCCGGTCGGGGTGCTCGAGACGCGCGTGAGCATCCCGGTGCCCGGGTCGATCGTGAAGAGCGCGATCGCGTCGAACCCGCGCGTGGAGGCGTAGACCAGCTTGCCGTTCGGGTGGACGAAGATCTCGGCGCCCGAGACTCCGGCGGTGGGCTGACCGGGCGCCAGGGCCGAGATCGTCTGCTTCGCGGTGAGCCGCGCGGTCGCCTTGTCGTGATCGAACGTGGTGACGGTGCTGGCGGTCTCGTTGACGAGATAGGCCCACTTCCCGCCGGGGTGGAAGGAGAGATGACGAGGGCCGGAGCCAGCGGGCGGCGCGGCGGTGCCGTTGTCGGTGAGCTTGCCGGTGGTCCGATCGAGCCGGTACTGCGCGACGTGGTTCGCGCCCAGCGCCGGGACGAACACCGCGTCACCCGAGGGATCGGTGGCCGCGTAGTGGGACATCGCGCCGGACGCTCGCGTGTCCGAGGCGGCGCCGATCGCGCCCGACGGATCGATGGGAAAGACCGCCATCGTGCCGCCCGTGTAGTTTGCAACCATCACGAAGGCGCCCGTCGGGTCGAGCGACACGTGCGCCGGCCCCGCGCCGCCGCTCGGCTGGGTGTTCGTGGGGGTCAGGGCGCCCGTCGCCGGATCGAAGGCGAAGCCGCGCACCAGCGACGCGTTCTCGTCGACCGCGACCACCCGGCGCCGCGCGGGATCGAAGGCGAGGAACGACGGGTTCTGGCCGGCCGCCGATTCCTTCCGGAGCGTCCAGCCGCCCGTCGCGTCGTCGACGAGATAGGTGCGGATCTTTCCGTCGGACGATCCGACGAACGCGTGGACCGGGCCGGCGGGCTTGGTCGCCGCGTCGCTCGCGTCGGCGCTCACGCCGGCGTCACGCGGAGGTGCTCCATCGGCGAGCGCCGCGTCGCTCCCGCCATCACCACCCCCGGAGACGTTCGAGGGCGCGGGGTCGTCACTCGAGCACCCTTGCGCCAGCGACGCGAAGCAGGCCGGGACGGCGACGATCGACAGGAGCCACGCGGCGCGCATGCCCGCCAGCGTAGCCCGGTCACGACGGCGTGGCGCTGCCCTTGTCGGCGCAGCACTTCTTGAACTTCTTGCCCGAGCCACACGGGCACGGATCGTTGCGGCCCACCCGCGTCGCGCCGCGGGGCGCCGGGCCGATGGGCTTGCCGCGCAGCTCCTCGTACGCGAGCACCACCGCGTTCGACTTCTGCGTGCGGAGCGCCTGCTGCACGTTCTCGACCTGCAGCGCGAGCTGGCGCGGCGTCATGGGCGTGAGCAGATCGGAGCGACCGGCGAGGACCACCGCCCAGATGGCGTAGTTCCAGCTCGTGGTGCTCGCGCGCCAGGTGAGATCGAGCTCGGCGTACGCGACGAACCCCGAGGCGAAGGAGGCCCAGCGCGCGTCCTCACGCTCTCCGGGCGCGAGCGGCACCTTCTGCTCGAGGCGGTCCTTCACGCAGCTCGCGAGCACCATGAGCTCGGCGACGCGGGGCTCCTGCGTGGCGTGGTCGGTCCCGACGAGCGGATCGAAGACGACCGGTAGCCAGAGCAGCGACGGGATCTCGCCGGGTCCGATGGCGAGCGCGTGGAGGAAGCCGAGGATCCCGTCGGCGTCGAAGGTCGAGAAGGTCTCGAGGGCGCGAGCGCGCTGACGGACCTCTTCCTCGGTGAGGCTTTCGGGAGCGGGCATTCACGGACACTGCCAAAGGCTGCGCGGCGGCGCAAGCGCGGTCGGCGGCGGCGCTCGTGTCACCTGCAGGGGTGACACGCGTGGCGAACACGACGCCGCGTCGGCGTGCGAAGCTCCTCGCCCGATGACGAACTACCTCCTCCCGATCGTGACGATGCTCGCCGTGGGCGGCTACTGGTTCTACGTGCAGTCGAAGACCAAGAAGGCCATGGCCGGCATGGGACCCGCGATGCACGACTACTTCACGAAGAGCGGCTTCCGGTATCCGGACATGGCGCCCGAGCCCGTCGAGGCGCACACGCAGCGGGCGATCGCCGAGATGCAGGCGCCGCCCACGCCGGGCGAGAAGATCGTCCAGTACGTGCGCAATTTCCACGGCGTCGCGATCCTGTTCAAGCAGGCGTACACCCGGACCGAGAACGGCAACGCGATCTCGGTCTCCTGGTCGACGCCGCTCCGCCAGCCGCCGCGCGTGCCCTTCCAGGTTGCGGACCGCAGCCTCTCGAGCGTCGGCAAGGCGGTCCGCGAGGCGTTCTCGAACATGACCCGCAACTGGTCGGCGCGCTTCCCGCACCAGGTGCAGACCGGCAATCCGCAGTTCGATGCGCGCTTCGTCGTCTACGGTCACGACCCGAACGCGGTCGCGATGCTGCTCCAGCAGAACCCGGCGCTCTGCGCGCAGCTCCTCCAGTGCGTCGAGGTCGACTTCTACGTCGACGCCCAGGCCTGCGTGTTCTCCGATCCGCTGCAGAAGAACATGAACGCCGCGATGGGCGGCATGGTCGGCCAGATGGCGATGGGCTTCGACTACGCGAAGCGCATGGAGCTGACGATCCCCGTTCACGACCGCGTCTGCGAGATCATCGCGATGGCGGTGCGCGCGAGCCAGTGAGCACGACGGACGGCGCGCCGGTCCTCTGCAAGCGGTGCGGCGCCCCCACCGAGGTGCAGCGTGATCTGACCGTCCAGTGCCGCTTCTGCGGGACGCCCGACCGGCTTCCTCAGGACGAGCTCGGACGCGTGCTCGAGATCAAGGGACGGCTCGCGATGGCGGCGGGGCGGGCCATGCAGCTCGCGTCTTCGGAGGCGGCGCTCGCCAGCATCTTCGAACGGAAGGGGGCCTTCTGGTCGGTGATGGGCCCCTTCCCGGTCTTCGCGATCGGCGTCGTCTGCTACGCGCTCTACGGCGCCTACGCGACCCTGTCGTCGTTGCCCGACGCCGTGCCCAACGAGGTACGCATCGACCTCGTGGTGGCCGCCGCGTACGGGCCGCTCTTCATCCTGGGCATCACGATCAGCCTTCCGCTGGCGCTCCTGGTCGGCCGGATGTCGTACCGGAAGAACGTGCGTCCCCAGCTCGCGGCCCGTTCTCCTCGCTTTGCGGGCGCGCCGATGCGCTGCCGCGCGTGCGGCGGTGACCTGCCTCAGGCACGTGACGCGGTCGTGAGCTGCACGTTCTGCCGCACGCAGAACATCGTCTCGGCCGACCTCGCACGCGATGCGGCGAAGCGGCTCGACGAGGAGCTCGCGGCCTACCGGGCGCAGGCGAGCGGCATCGTGACGGGCACGTCGCGGGCTGCCACGCACATGACGCGCACGTTCGTCGTCTGCTTCGCGCTCACGTACGTCGCGATCTTCGCGCTGGGTGCGGCGGCGCGTGCGGTGCTGGGCGCGCTGGCGAGCTGAGCGGCGGGTGCCGCGACGCAGGTGACGTCTTCGCGCCGGTCGCGAAGGCAGGTAGGCTCGGGGCCATGAAGGTTGCCGAAGGCCGCATCGTCCGGATCGCCGTCGAGCTTCGCGTGAAGGGCGGCGACCTCATCGAGTCGTCGGCGCGCACCGGTCCGGTCGAGTACCGTCATGGCTCGGGGCAGATGCTCGCCGGCCTCGAGTCGCGGCTCGTCGGTCTCGAGGTCGGCGACGAGAAGCGAGGGACGATCCCGGCCGCCGAGGCCTTCGGGACCGCCGAAACGCAGCCGAAGATGACGGTCCCGCGCGCGAGCTTCCCGGCCGACGTGAAGCTCGCCAAGGGCGCACGCTTCGAGGCGAAGGGCCCGACCGGCACCCCGGTGACCCTCGAGGTGCTCGAGGTCGCAGACGAGAGCACGATCGCCCGGGTGGTGCATCCGCTCGCCGACAAGGACCTCGACTTCGACGTGAAGGTGCTCGCGGTGCGGGCGCCGCCGCCGCCCGTGCCGACGGCGGCTCCCGTCGAGCTACTCGACGTCGAGCCGGACTCCGAGCGCTAGCCGCGCCAGCTCACGGCAAGCGTGCTCTCCGTCATGCCGAGTCGTGCCCTCAGCCCGTCGCTCGTGGCGCTCTTCGCGGTCGGCGCCGGCCTGTCGGTGGCGGGCCTCTACTACAACCAGCCGATCCTCGGGACCATGGCCGCGTCGCTGCACGTGCCGCCCGAGCACATCGGGATCGTGCCGATGCTCACGCAGCTCGGCTACGCGGCGGGGATCCTGCTGTTCGCGCCGCTCGGGGACCAGCTCGATCGGCGGCGAGTCATCGTCGCGAAGCTCGCCGCGCTCACCGTCGCGCTCGTCGTTGCAGGGCTCGCCTCTTCGGTGACCGTCCTCGCCGGTGCGAGCCTCGCGATCGGGCTCCTCGCCACGACCGCCCAGGACTTCGTGCCCGCGGCCGCGACGCTCGCTCCGCCCGAGGCGCGCGGCAAGACGGTGGGCAGCGTGATGACCGGTCTCCTGCTCGGCATCCTGCTCTCGCGCGTGGTGAGCGGCGCGGTGGCGGAGCGTTTCGGCTGGCGCGCCGTGTTCTTCGGCGCAGCGGCGAGCATCGCGGCGCTCGCGCTGCTGTCGGCGCTGAAGCTCCCGACCTTCGCCCCGAGCGCCACCGAGAGCTATGGCGCGCTGCTCCGATCGATCGCGTCGCTGGCCCGACGGATCGCGCCGCTACGGAAGGCGGCGCTCTCGCAGAGCCTCCTCAGCGTCGCGTTCAGTGCATTCTGGTCGACGCTCGCCCTCGCGCTCGCGGCGCCGCCGTACCACCTGGGCAGCACCGCGGCCGGCCTCTTCGGTCTTGCCGGCGCGGCGGGCGCCCTCGCTGCGCCGCTCGCCGGAGCGATGGCGGACCGCGGCGGGCCCGAAGCGGTGCTGCGGGCCGGCTGCGCGATGGCGATCGCCTCGTTCGTGACGATGGCCGCCGTGCCCGGGTCGCTCGTCGTCCTGGTGCTCGGCACGATCGCCTTCGACCTCGGCGTGCAGGCGTGTCTCATCTCGCACCAGACGATCGTCTACGGGCTCGACCCCGCCGCACGCAGCAGGGTCAACGCGGTGCTCGTGAGCTCGATGTTCATCGGGATGAGCGTGGGCGCGGCGGTCGCGAGCCTGCTCCTGCCCCGCTTCGGGTGGTCAGGCGTCATGGTCTTCGCCGCCGCCGCCTCGACGCTCGCCCTGCTCGTGCGGCTCGTGCCGGACCCGAAGGCCTGACCTACTCCTCGCGCCAGGCGCCGTCGCGAAAGTGCACGAACGTGCCGTCACGCGTGGACCAGTCGCCGACGAAGTAGACCTGGCCGTCGACCGCATTCGCCGGCAGCGCAGCGGGCGACGTCACGTGCTCGCCATCGAAGATGCGGGCCGCGGCCACGGCATCCTCGTTCTCGAGCGCCGCCTGCGCTGCGGGCGGCAGCTTCTCCCAGGCGCGATAGGCATCGTACGCGCCGACCCATCGTTCGATGTGATTGCCGGTGACGACCATGTGCCATCGGTTGGCCGTCGTCGAGCGAATGGATCCGGCGTTGTACGCGGCGGCCATCTTCGGCGGGTCGTGGCCGCTCTGTCCGATCTGGTAGCTGCCCGCCATGTACTTCGAGCCGACCTGGAACGAGAAGTCCGGGCTCGAGTGCATCTTCGTCTTGCAGGCGCTCGCCGAGTATCCGCTGACGACCGACGCGCACGTCGAGCCGGTCACCTGGAGCGGGCCCGAGGACAGGCCATCGCTCGAGCCGGCGGGGTTCGAGCAGTTCGATTCGGTGATCGCGGTCGCGACCACGCTTCCGCGGGAGATCTTGTACGTGTCGGCCCACTTGCGGATCGAGGCGCCGTACGCCTTCATGCACGCGGCCACGGCGCTGACGCTGCCCGATGGCGCGGCGCTCACTCCCACGTTGTTGTCCTTGACCGACCAGCTCACGCCGCCGAAGACGTTGTGAGCCGCGCGGTCGGGATCGAGGAAGCCGCGGCTCGCCGGCGGCGGAGGGGGCGTCCCGCCGGTGGTCCCGGAGTCCTTGGTGGAGGCATCCACGCCGGCGTCGCTGGGCGGCTCTCCGCCGGGCTCGCCGGCGGCGCGCACCGTGATGGTCAGGCTGGCGACCTCGGTGTCGGCGCCGAGGACGCGCGCGACGAGGCGCTGCGAGCCCGCCTGCGTGAAGGTGGTGGTCGTCCGGAACAGATCGCCCCGGCGGCACTCGTCGGCGCCCTTCGACGTGTCACACGTGGCGAGCGTCTTTCCGTTCAGCTCGAAGCGGACGGCGGCTGCCGAAGGATCGTTGACCTTGACGGTGAGCTCGACGGCCTCGCCGACCTCGATCGACGCGTCGGCGGTGGGCGAGACCCAGGCGATGGGCGAGGTGTCGACATCGCCGGCCTCGTCGTCCGACGACGAGCACGCGGGCAGGTACGTGGCGGCCGCGAGGGCGAGTGGCAGGACCACGGTCCAGACGAGAGCTCGGCGCATGCTCTCTCCCAAGCAGAGGACGTGCCGTGCGCCGCCCCCTCCGCGCCGGCGACGGATCGGCCTGTTTTCCAGGCACTTGCGCGACATGCGCAGCGCGCGAGGGCCCGCGGTGGATCGCGAGGTCGTACGCGGAGCATCCGCTGGGATCGCGGCTGCGCACGGA
Source organism: Labilithrix sp. (assembly GCA_028287035.1). The sequence goes on from JAQBQL010000168.1 coordinate 8,496, forward strand.
TGCGCAAGCGCCTTGCGCGACCTGCGCAGCCGGATGCGCTGCGTCCCCCGCGTCCCGCCGCCTACTGGATGAACTCGAGCATGCTCGGGGTGCTCGTCACCGTCGCGAGGCGCGGCAGACCGAACAGATCCTCGATCGTCGCGAGGTAGCTCGCGTGCGAGTACGCGACGTTCAACTTGAAGCCCTTGCTCTTGATCCGCGGCGACACGACGATCATCGGGATCTGGTCCTTCGACCGACCGCTCCGGCCTTCCGCCTCGTCCCACGTGATGAAGAGGATGCCGTTCGCCTTGTACGCGGCGCTGTTCATGATGAGCGGGATGTTGGTCGCGGCCCACGCATCACACACCTTGAGCGCCGCGACCGGATCCTTCGGCGGATTGTGCCCGTCGTTGGTGAGGTTCGGGGTGATCCACATGTAACGGTACTGCCCCGAGGCGAGGTCGGCAGCGAAGCTGCCGTAGTCCACGCTGCGCTGCGCGCAGAGGCCGGCGGTCGTCTGCATGTCCGTGAAGTAGAGGAAGGGATCGTGCTTGGGCGCGTAGTCGCCGGCGCTCGTCAGCCGGCAGGGCGTGCCCATCGACTCCTGGTACGAGCGCCACGGGATCTTCGCGGCCTCGAGCTGCGTGCCGAGGTTCGGCTGGTCCTTCGGGAACGGGAACGTCTTCGGGTCGAGATCGACGATGCCCGGATACTGCGGGTCGCCGCTGATCATCGCGAGGTAGTTCGGCAGCGAGGGGTGCGTGCCCGAGTCCTGGTAGTTCGTCGCCAGCCCGTAGTCGGCGATGAGCTGGTTGAAGTACGGCGCGTTGGGGGACCCGACGATCTCGTCGTAGTCGTGGTTCTCCATCACGATGGTGAAGACGGTGAGCGGCGCCTTCGTGGTCGACGCGTCGCCGGCGTCGCCTCCGTCGGTGGTGACCGCTGCGTCACCCGTGCCTCCGCTCGTGCCGGAGCTGCTGCCGCCGCCCGACGAGCCGCTCGATCCGCCGTCGGCCGACGGTCCGTCGTCCACGGACGGTCCGTCGGTGGAGCCGCACGCGGGAGCGAGCGCGGTGAGGAGCGCGGCGAGCGCGGTGACGACCGGGACCGGCAGGTGAGCGATGGACGATCGTGCTTTCGACATTTGCGACTCTTCGCCTCCGAGGTGACGGAGCCTAGCGGAAACTCCATCCGCGGCCAGCGCGCGGCACGCGCATTCGTTAGGACTGGATTCATGCGTCGTTCCCCTCCGGTACAATCGTGCAGGAACGACGTGCTCGCTGCCTCGTCCATGCCGGCTGCGGTTACCGACTCCGCGAGGGACATCGAAGATCGATGCGAGAGAAGACGACCGAGGACTCGCTCCTCACGCGCTGCGGCTTCGTGCTCCTGCTACTCGCCGGCGTGAAGCCCGCACGCATGGACGCCGAGCTGCCGGCCGAGCCGACGGCATCCACGCTCGAGCGCAGCGGTGCCTGGGAGAACCGGCTCGCCGCGCAGGACTGGCTCCTCGTCACGTACCTGCTCGTGCTGCTCGGGCAATGCCTGCAGGGTCACGGCGCGCGCCGCCCGCTGGCGATCCGATACGTGCTGTTCGACCTCGCGGCGTGGCTCGCGGTGCTCGCGGTCACGCGGTCGGATCTCCTCGCGCGGCGTCCCCGCCTCCGCTCGGCGATCTACCGCGCAGGGATCGGACTGCCCGTCCTCGGCTCGTTCCTGCAGCTCCAGTACATCCTGCCGACGGCCGGGCACCCACCTCTCGATGCGCAGCTCCATGCGCTCGACCTGCGCGTGTTCGGCGTCGAGCCCTCCGAGGCGTGGGACCGCTTCGTGAGCCCGGCGACCACCGAGTGGTTCGCGTTCTTCTACTACGGGTACTTCTTCTTGATCGCGGTGCACGTGCTGCCGATGCTCGGCTTCGTCCGCAGCTCGCCGCTCCTCGCCCGCTTCTCGTTCGGCTTCATCTGGCTCTACTGCGTCGGGCAGGCGCTCTACACGTTCGTCCCCGCGTACGGCCCCTACGCCTACCTCGGCCACGACTTCAAGCACGCGCTCGTCGGCGACCTGTGGTGGCCGCTCGTGCAGCGCGCGGTGAGCTCCGTCGACGGCGGCGCACGGACCGACGTGTTCCCCAGCCTGCACACCGCGATGCCCACGTACCTGTCGCTGTTCTCGTTCTCGGAGCGGCGACGGATGCCGTTCCGGCTGACCTGGCTGCCGCTCTCGCTGTTCACGAGCCAGATCATCGCGGCCACGATGTTCCTCCGCTGGCACTACCTCGTCGACATCTGCGCCGGCATCACGCTCGCGGTGAGCGGCATGCTCGCATCGCGGCTCGCCTTCCGCTGGGACGAGCGGCGCGTCGCGAGCGGCGGCAGCCCGGTGTGGCTCGGTTGACGCGGCAGCCGGTGCTCAGGGAAGGTGGATGAAGCCCTGGGCGCCGCCGTGGCACGCGGCGTTGTTGCAGTCGCCCTTCGGCGTGATCTCGGTCATGAGCTTCGTCGTCGTCGCATTGCGCGCGCCGGCGTGGAGCGGGAACGTCACGCCCGCGGCGCTCGCGGACTGCTTCGTGATCAGGAAATTTCCGAGCTTGTCGGAATACGTGCTCAGCGCGTGGCCGGAGTCGTCGCGGAAGCGGATCTCGACCTGAGCGGCCGGGACGGTGCCCGCCGCGTCGCTGAACACCGAGCCCGCGGCGAAGAAGTCGGGACCGGGGCCGCTGCCGCCGTGGCAGTCGAAGCAGGCACGCTTGCTGGGATTGCCGCCGTTCGGGTGCTCGCGCTGGAAGGTGCTACGGCCGGTGGTCGCCACGTAGGCCGGCGCTCCCGTGAACGGGCTCTCGGCGGGCGCCGCGTCCACCGCGGCGTCCGTCCCGCCCGACGAGCTGGACGCGCCGGACGAGCCCGAGCTGGACGCGCCGGACGACCCGCCGTCGTCGGCGCTGGCATCGCTGGTGCCGTCGACGAGACCGGAGTCAGTGGCGCCGCCGCACGAGGCGGAGGCGAGGGCCACACAGGCAGCGAAGAGGGCGAAGCCGGTCGAGCGCGAGACGTTCATGGTCCGTGGGTAACGCGACGATGCGAGGATCAGGCAGCGGATCCGGATCTTTTCAGTCCGCCACGCAGGTGAGCGTCGACGGGTCACATACGCGGCCTGCCGCGCAGGAGGGAGAGGCCACGCACTCCTGACAGCGCCCGCTGCGCAGATCACACACCGGACGCGCCACGGGGCACTGGGCGTTGCCGGTGCACTCGACGCACCGGCCGATGCGCACGTCGCAGACGGCGCCGGTCGGCGTGCTGCAGTTCGCGCTCGTCTTGCACTCGATGCACAAGCCGAGCGCGCCGTCACAGACGAAGCCGGCCGACGGGCACACGTCGTCCGCGTCGAAGCACGCGTCGAGGCAGCGATGGGTGGTCGCGTCGCAGTCGCGACGCTCGCCGCAATCGTGGCGGGTGAGGCACGCAACGCAGAGGTGGTGGTCGGGGTCGCAACGCGCGAGCGAGCCGCTGCAGTCCGCGTGCTCGAGGCATTGGACGCAGACGCCCGTCGTGAGGTCACAGCGGAGGCCCGGACAGGTCGCGTCCGCGGTGCAGGGGCGACGCGCCTCCGGCGCGGCGTCGGTCACGGACGAGGGAGCAGCGTCGACGCCAGCGTCCGTCGAGGGCGGCGCGTCGAAGTGGAACGCGGCATCGCAGGCGGCGCCGCTCGTCATCCAGAGCGCGGCGAGCGCGAACGAGACCCGGATCCTCACGGCTCGTGTCGCGGCGTGAGCAGCGTCTCGGCCTCCGCCCGGGCGTACCCGCGCGGGTGGGCCGCGAGATAGTCGCGCGCTGCCGCCCGGGCGCGCGGCGGGTCGGCCGCTGCGAGCAGGCGCATGCGCTCCACCGCGGCCGTCTCGGCGAGCGCGCCGGCTGGATAGGCCTGGAGGAGACGATCGAGCTGGGTGATCGCAGCCGCGCTCTCCCCCGCCCGCTTGCGCCGCATCGCCTCGTCGAAGAGATCGTTCTGCTCGGCGAGGTGGGAGCTCGGGGATGCCGCGCTCGGGGCCGGTGCGCTCGCAGGAGCGCGGCCGCCGGTGGCGAGCGCCGACGACCGGGCAGCCACCGGTGCCGGCGACGGCGGCGATGCGGTGGCCGTCGGCGCGAGACAGCTGGGCCAGTGCTCGCCCGCGGCGACCCGGTGAGCGGCGCCGCCTTGCGTGACGACCACGACCCCCTCGGTCACGTCGACCCGCGTGGGCGTTCCTCCCTCGCACGAGGGCTCGCCGGGCGCGACGGAGACCCGGAACACGGTGCCCCGGACCTCGACCTCCGCGTCCGAGGTGGACACGAGGAAACGCTCGCCGGCGCGGAGCTTCGCGACCTGCGCGGTGAGCGAGCCGGCCTCGAGCGCGAACTGCTTGCGTGCGCTCTGCTGGACGAGCTGGACGCGTGAGCCGCCGCCGAGCGTCACGCGGGTCCCGCTGTCGAAGGCGAGGCTCGCCTCGGAGCCGTCGCCGGTGCGGAGCTCGGTGCCCTCGGCGATGCGCGTTCCCCGCGCGTCGGCGTCGAGGTGCCCGCCGCGGAGTGCCGTGACGTCCCCGGCCCCGGCGCTCAGGACGCCGAGCTCGTCCCGTGCCGAGCCTGCGCCCGGAGAGCTCGCGGCGAGGCGCGCGGCATCCCCACGGAGGTGCCCCACCGCGGCGGCCGCGCCGAGCACGAGGAGCGCCGCGGCCGCGCCGAGCATCGGTACCCGGAGCGCGCGCCGACGCTTCCGGGCCCGCCCGCGTGCCGCGAGCGCGGTGGCGATGCGCGCGATCGCCTCGTCACGTCGCGGCGGGACGCGCTCGACGTCTCCGACCTCGTCCGCGGCGTCGCGCAGCTGGCGCGACAGCGTCTTCAGGGGATCGTGCGGGGTCATCGGTTCCCCCCGGAACGCGGCTCGCCGGCGACCAGCAGATCCGACAGCTCGGGGTCTGCGGCGAGGCGCTCGTGGAGCTCGCGGCGCCCCCGCACGAGCCTCGTCTGCGCGGCGGCGATGGTGGCGTCCGTGATCTCGGCGACCTCGCGGAGATCGTAGCCGCACACGTCGTGGAGAACGTAGGCCCAGGCCTTCGCCGGGTCCATGGCGCCCAGATGAACGAACACGCGCCGCAACGTGCTGCGCGCCGACGTCGCGTGGGGCAAGCTGCGCGCGACCGCCGACGGCGGCTCCTCGTCGCCGCCGCGGAAGCCCTCGAAGAGGCGCCGCTCGGCGGTCATCTTGCGAATGTGGTTGTAGACGGCGTGCGCCGCCACGGTCGAGGCCCAGGCGTCGAGCGGGCACTCGCCCCGGAACCGATCGATCGTGCAGATGACCTCGATCATCGCGTGCTGGACGAGGTCCTCGTGATCGCGGTCGCCCGGACCGAGCAACCGGCGGACCGCGCGCTCGACGACGGGCCGGAGCCGGTCGTGGACCGCGGTGGCGGCCTCCGGCAGGCCCTCGCGCATGGCCGTGACGAGCTGGCTGTCGTCGAGCGTCGAGGCGGGCAGCCGAGGCTCGGGACGCGGGGGCGCCGCAGGCGGCGGGACCACCCGCAACCGCGTCGATGCCGCTGTGAGGCTACGCCCGCTCATCTCGGTCTCCGGCAGGAGGTACCGCGCCGCCACGGCCATCAGGCAACAATCGTGCGGTCACGGGAAGGACACCCGCAGGCCCGCCTCGGCGACGAGCTTGAAGGGAACGATGGTGGTGACGCGACGCTCGCCGACGTAGACGTCGGTCTTCCCGAAGACCACCTCGGTGCCGGCGGAGCCGATGAAGCCGGCTTGCTCCGCGAACCGGTACGTTCCCTCGACCGCCGCCTCGACGCCCGGCTGGAAGCGCGACAGGTGCGCACCCCGCTCCTGGTCGGACGAGAAGTGCTCGACGTCGAGGTAGCCGAGGAGAGCCGAGGCGCGCCCGCCGAGGGCCCAGCGCCGCTGGGCGTCGAGCCACGGCTGGAAGGTGATGCCCGCCGCGACGTCGACCACCTTGGCGCTCGCCTGCGCCGGACCGACGGACTCGGCCCGTGCGCTCGCGCCGGCCCGGACGCCGAGCGCTCCGGCGACCGGGACGCGCACCGCGAGGCCACCGCCCACGCCGCCGCCGTAGCCGGAGGGCGCCGCGACCACCAGGGCGTGCGCGTCGATCGCGAGCGGATTGGGCCGCGGCAGCGCGGGGGAAGGCCCCGCCTCGCGACGGATGGGCGCAACGGGCGCGGCGGTGGCAGTCTCGGCCGGCGGGATGCTCGGGGCACGCGCCGGCGCCTCGCGCGGGCTCTCCGGCATGCTCTCCGGCACGAGCGAGGCGAGCGCGAAGCCCGCGGTGCGGCCGCGCTCGACGGGCGCGTCCGCGGCGTCGAACCGGACCTCGCGCTCGGTCCACACGTCGCGCGCGAGATCGCCGAGGCGGAGGATCACGCGCCGTTGATGGTCCTCCCATCGCACGACCACGACGAGCGGCGCGTGCTCCGCGCGGGCGACCGCGACCACCTCCCCTTCCGTCATGCTCGCGGCGGGCACGTACGTGATCACCTGCGGCTCGTGCTCGAGCGCACCGCGAAGGGCGCGCGTCAGGGCGCCGGTCGACCCGTCACCGGGATCGCCCGAGGCGAGCACGAGGAGCACGGTGAGCGCGGCGGCCTGCACGGGTGGAACGATCAGTTGATCGGGTAGCCGCGCCACACCCACGCGAGCTGCTCGGGCAGCGTCTGGCGGACCACGCGCTGGTCGACGTGGCCGGCGCCCTTGGCGAAGAGGAAGCGGTAGCGGTAATCCTTCGCCTTCATGACCGACGCCATGCGCTGATTGGCGAGGACCCAGTTGTGCAGCGTGCTCTCGGCGGTGCCTGCGCCGTTGTCGTTCTCGCCGACCTCGAGGGTCACGCGGAGCGGCTTTGCGGGATTCATGGGAATGAGATGCTCGTGATATTCCCACGCGCCGTGGGGATACGTGGCGTCGGGATGCTGGTTCACGAAGGTGCCGGAATAGGTGACGACGCGATGCCAGAGATCGCTGCGGAACCAGGCCATCGTGAACGCAGCCGCGGCGCCCGAGCTCGTGCCCATCGCGCAGCGGCCCTCCGGATCGTTCGTGAAGTGGATGCCGTGATCGGCGGTGATCTTCGGGAGGACCTCGGTCTCGATGAACGTGCCGTACGCCGCCGACACGGTGTCGTACTCGAGACCCCGCTCGCTCCCCATGCCGTCGCCGGGGCCGGGATTGATCATGACGGCGACCATCACCGGGAGTCGCCTGTCCTTGATCATCGCGTCGAGCACGGGCGGCAGGCGATTCACCTCGGCCCCGCCGTCCTGCGCGACGATGAACGGCACCGTGGAGCCCGGGACGTATTGCGCCGGAACGTACAGCCACACGTCGCGCGTGAACGCCTTGCCGTTCGCGATGTCCGTCTTGTAGATCGCGCTCGCCGACGAGCTCATCGTGAAGTGAGTCACGACGCCCTTCGGGATGCCGGTCACGCCGTACTCGGGCGCGTCCGCATACGTCGGTCCGATCTCGTAGTCGCCGTCGCCCGCGCGGCTCACGCCCGCGTCGACGCCCCCATCGACCACGTCGGGAGCGGCATCCGCGACGGGCGAGGCCGCGTCAGGAGCAGGAGCGGCGGCATCGACGCCGGCCTCGTCGGGGACGAGCGGAGCCGCCTCGTCACTCGAGCTGCTGCTGCAGGCGGAGGCGACGATCAGCGCGAGGAGGAAGACGGGGCGGAGGCGCATGCCGTCATCGTACTACTCCCACGTCGATTCGTGCCGCACCGTCGCGGTGGGGACGCCGTCGACGACCTGCCCGTCGTACGTGACGTCGAAGGTGCGCACCTGCACTCCCTTCGCGCCCGACTGCTCGAGCGCGACCGCCACGAACCCCTCGACGACGCCGGCGAGCATCGGCGCCAGCGTGTAGGGGAGGTTCCCGAGGGCGATGCGCGCACGGTTCGGCGCGAGCTGGTCGACGGTCGCCTTGCCGAAGCTGAAGTAGAGCGTCGCGACGCGCGGCAACCGGCTCACGAGCGTCGTCGGCGAGAAGAGCCGTAGCATCGCCTTGTAGATACCCGGCACGTCGAACGTCGCGATGATGCGCCCTCGCTCACGGCAGAACGGATGCAGCGGACGACCGCAGAGACGCGCATGCGTGGAGGTGATCGGACCGAGCGGCAGCGCGTCGTACCAGCCGCCGCCCGCGAAGCTCTGCGCCAGGAAGGCCCGGACCTCGGGAGCCTCGAGTCGGTCGAGGACGCTCGCGAGACCCCCGGCGAGGGTCTCCATGTCGTCCTTCATCTTCTGGTAGACGTGCCCCTTCACGCGGAAGGACGTGGCGCCGATCGCGGCGGGCAGCGCGTCCTCGAAGTCCACGGGGTCACCGGCACGGCGACGGGCTGTGGGGCCGCGACTCACCCCGCGAGTATAAGCGTGAACCGCGCCAGGTGAGGCCCGCTCACTGCGCGTCGCGCGGAGGGGACGCGTCGGGGTGCACGCCGGGTCCGAGGAAGACCGGCTTCTTCGGGACGAGCGCGATGTCGATCGACCGGTCGCGATCGAAGAGCACGCCGGTCGTGAGGTGCGGCTCGAAGCCCTCCGCCTCGGCCTTGATCTCGTGAGGGAACTTCCCGCGCACGATCTTCGTGTGGTACGGGTTCGTCGTCTTCACGCCGTCGACGACGAGCTTGGCAGTCGTGGGCCGCACGATGATGTCGACCACGATCTCCTCGGGCTCGGGCGCCGCCGAGGGCTCGGGCGCCGGGCTGGTGGGCGCCCTGGGCAGCGCGACCGGCGGTGGCGCAGGCGGCGGATCGCTCTTCGCGGTGAGCGCGAAGATCGCGACGGCGCCGAGCACCGCGACCACCGCTGCCACGAGGAGCAGCGTGAAGCGACGATCGGAGCGCGGCGGCTCGGGCTTCGCGACCTCGATCACCTGCAGCTGCACCGCGGGCGCGGCCGGCTTCGGCGCGGTGGGTGCCCACAGGCGAGGATCGGTGTCGACGTCGACGAACTTGTTCGAGGACGACGGCGGCAGCGGACGAAGCTGCGGGATGGGGGCGGCGCCGCCGGCCGGCCGCATGAGGGCCTCGTCCACCGCGTCGCGCATCTTCTCGCGCTCGTCCTCGAAGAGCGAGGTCACGAGCTCCGCGACCTGCGCCGCCGATGCCTCGAGCTTCGTGTCGCGCACCGCGGCCTCGAGCGCGTCCCGGAGCTCCGCGGCGCTGTCGAAGCGGTCATCGCGTACCGTGGCCAGGGCCTTCGCGCAGAGCGCGTCGAGCGCGGGCGGCATGTCGGCAACGACGCTGCGTAGCGTGGGCAGCGGTGCGGCCCCGGCGAGCCGCGCCTGGACCGCAGCCTCGGTCAGCCCTTCCCACATGCGCCGTCCGGCGAGCAGCTCCCAGAGGATGACGCCCAGCGCGAAGAGGTCGGCGCGCCCATCGACGGCGACGCTTCCGGTCAGCTGCTCGGGCGCGGTGTACGCGACGCTGACGCGAGGCGTGACGGCATCGGAGCGGGTCGCCATGCGGAAGTCGATGAGCTTCGTGGCGCCCGCGTAGGTGACGACCACGTTGTCGGGCGACAGATCGCGGTGGACGATCCCGAGCGGCGTTCCCTTGTCGTCCTTCAGCTCGTGGGCGTAGGCGAGGCCGTCCGCGATCGCGAGCGCGATGTGGATCGCCACGGCCCGCGGGATGCCGGCGCGGCGGCGGTGCGCCCGCGAACGGACCCGCGCGAGGGTCTGGCCTTCGAGGTACTCGAGGACGAGGAAGGGTCCGTCGGCGTCCTCGCCCGCCTCGAAGCCCTCGACGATGGCGGGGTGGTGGAGGCGCATCGCGAGACGGGCCTCGGCCACGAACTGCGCCGCGACCGCCGTGTCCGCGTCGGCGCCGAGCTTCAGGCGCTTGACGACGCAGAGCGCGGGCCCCGCCGCCTCCGGGTCGCGTTTTGCGAGCACGACGTCGGAGAACGCGCCTCCGCCGAGATGAGCGATCGAGGGATGTCGTGCTTCAGCCACTGGTGGCCGAAGGGTATTTGGTCGCCGCGCCGGCGCCAACAAATGGACGAACGGCCGGGTGTAGCCGTTCGTTCTCCCTCGTCTCCCCTCCCCCTGGATCCGCGGGAATCCTGCGCGGAATGGGGCTTGCTGGTAGGAGGCATCATGTCCGCCCGCGTCCTTCCCGTCTCGCTCGCCGCGTCCCTGCTCCTCGCCATCACCGTTGTCGCCACCGGCTGCGGCCCCGTCGACCACACCCCCGAGGTGTGCGGCGTCGACGACTACCAGGGCAACGACAGCGAGCAGACGGCGGCCGATCTCGGCGAGCTCCACGACGACCCCGACTCCGGCTTCAGCCTCTCGGCGACCCTCACCCCGGGCAGCAGCGTGGACTGGTACCGCGTCCACGTCTCGGACACCGGGCTCGGCGGCGACCCGAACATCAGCGTCACCGTTCCCTACGGGTTCCGGGTCTCGACATGGTTCGTGTGCGACGGCGGGCACCACACCGCGACGCACGAGTGCCTGAACGGCACGCCCGAGCAGAGCACGGTGCAGGGTCTCCCGGGGTGCGCGGGCGACACGGGCTACGTGCCCGACGAGAACGGCGACAGCACGTACTCGAGCGATCCGGTCGCGCGGTCGACGACGGACTGCTCCGGGACGAGCGACGACGACGGGACGCTCTACATCCGCGTCGACCAGCTGCCTTCGTCCACGAGCTGCTCCTACGACCTCACCGTGCAGGTGGACTGACTCACGAGTAGCGGTCGTTGCGCCACGGATACGCGGTATTCGAGTATCCGCGCTCCTCCCAGAATCCGGGTTTGTCGACGATCATCAGCTCGATACGGGAGACCCACTTCGCGCCCTTCCACGCGTAGAGCTGCGGGGTGACGACGCGGACCGGCCCCCCGTGCTCGGCGGGGAGCGGCTTGCCCTCGAACGTGTGGACGAGGAGCACGTCCTGCTTGAGCGCCTCGACCAGCGGCAGGTTCGTCGTATAGCCGTCGTGGGCGTGGCACATCACGAAACGCGCTTCGTCCTTCGGCTCGACGAGCGCGATGACGTCGGCAAGGCGCACGCCCCCGAAGCGCATGTCGAATCGGGACCAGGTGGTGACGCAGTGGAAATCACTGGTGTCACTCACCTGCTCCAGCTCGGAGAACGCTTTCCAGTCGAGCACGAGCGGCCGCCGGCATGCGCCATCGACGCGGAGCTTCCAGCGATCGCGGGGGACGACGGGCTTCGTGCCCAGATCGAGCACCGGCCACTTCGTCGTCTCCACCTGCTCGGGCGGTAGCCTCGGCATCCCGTGGCGGTTCGGCGGGCCCGAGCCCATCGGCCGATCGTCCGCCATCGACGGCGTCTCGTGCGACAGAAACCGCGCCCGCAGCTTCATCCGCGCCTCGAGGACGCGGGCGCGCTTCGCCTCGTCCTCCACCGCGCTCACTTCGCGGCGGGACGGAACTGCTTTCGGACCTTCTTCATGAAGGTCTGCGTGCAGCTGCCGTGGGTGCCCTCGTACTCCATGATCTCGCGGATGATGCGGGCCTTGGCGTCGGCGCCGAGGCCGGAGTCCTGGACCTCCTTGGCGAGCGCGCCGCCGACCGCCGTGCTCGGCCAGGTCTGCTTCTCGACCACGGCGGCCTTGTTGCTCGACTGGTGGTGAGAGGGCTTGGTCTTCGTGACGTCGTGGAATCCGTAGTCGTGCGCACGCTTGCCGCTGCCGTGACAGCTCGGGCACTTGGCGACGTTGCCGAAGGAGTTGTCGATGCGCCCGTCACCGCCGCAGATCCGACAACTCTCGGCTCCCTGGGGCGGTCCCGAACCCTGCTGCAGCGGATCAATCATCGGAAGAACGTAGCGCAGGCCGCGCCTCGCCGCTGACAACTCTGCCGCACCGTGTATCGTGGGATCGTGCGCACCCTCCGTTCCGGCTGCCTCGTCCCGATCGTCGCGCTCGCGCTCCTTCCGGTCCTCGCGTGCTCGTCGTTCGGGTCGAGCGACGCGCCCGCGGAGGTGGACGGCGGCGGGAATGCAGACTCGGGCGCGAGCGACGCAGGGCCGCCGCCCGAGGCCGGAGACGCGGATGCGGACGCCGGGCCTCCGCCCGTGAGCGCGTATTCGAAGGTCGTCCTCGCGGATTCTCCCCTCGCGTATTTCACGTTCGACGACGGCGCCCACCTCCTCGCGAACCACGGCTCCACGCCGGCTCATGGGGTGTTCAGCTCCACCACGACCCCTGCGCCGACGCAGCGCGCCGGGATCGTCGGTAGCGCGCTCGCCTTTCCGACCGGCGCCGACCAGCTCGCGATCGTGGACGGACCGCCCTACGGCGCCGCGAGGCCGTTCACGATCGAAGCCTGGGTCCGGCTCGACGTCGTCGTCGGCGGCGGCTCCAAGATCTTCACCTGCATGGACGACGACGGCGCGGACACGCGCCTCGGACACTGGGCGTTCGTGAACGAGAAGGGCCACGTCCGGTCCGAGAGCTGGGGCAACGGCGGGATCTTCCAGTATCGCGAGGCGAACGAGCCGGTCCCGAAGGGCACGTGGTTTCACCTCGTGCATGCGATGGAGGCCAGCGGCAACGTGCACACGTACGTCAATGCGGTGGAGCTCGGTAACGGCCTCCCGCCGGACGTGAGCGTCATGCAACCCGGCGCGCCGGTGAAGCCCCTCACCTGGAGGGAGATCGTTGGCGGCATCGACGAGCTGGCGCTCTACGACGTGACGCTCTCTGCAACGAAGGTCGCTTCGCACTACATCGCAGGCGTTCCCTGACGGCTAGTTCGGACCGAAGTCGTTCTGCGCGCCGCCCGGGCGTACGCGCCCGAGGTACTCCTTCGTCATGTCTCGCACGAGGTCGGAGTCGACGCCCGCGATGACCCGCTCGTAGAGGCCGATCACCTCGGCATCGCCGACGAACCCGGCCAGACCGTGGAGCCAGAGCACCTGGTCGGCGGGGAGCAGCTCGGTGAGCGCGTCGTCGAGCGCGCCCAGCACCTCGCGTCCCGACCGCCGGAGAACGTTGAACACGAAGTTCTCGAGCACCAGCACCTCGGCGCACGTCGCAGCGAGCTGGTCGAGGGCCGCGCGGTCGTCGAGCGCGATCACCTCGTCCGGGAGGATGCCGCGCCATCCTTCGTGGAACGTCTGCATCTCGGGAACGCGCGGCAGCACCGGCGGCGCGTCCTCCCCGAGCAGCGACCGCGCGGCCTCGCACGCGGCACGCAGCGCGCGGGTGGGGTTCGTGCTCTCGGGTAGCTCGATCTCCTGACGGTTGATGTAGCCGTCGATGAAGTGGACGCCCACCGCGAGCTCCTCGACCTCGGTCGGCGCAGGGCCCCCTTCGCTCGGCGCATGCAGCGAGAGGATCGCGAGCATCCGCGCCATCACCCCGCGCATCTGCTGCTCGAGCTCGTCGAAGGCGAGCTCGATGTCGTTCCACCACTGGAACGGGCGCGCGAGCCCGGGCACGTCGGCCGCGGTCAGCGGTCGCGGCGCGAGGTACGTCTCGGCGAACGCATCGCTGAACACCGCGAGGTACTTGCTGCGCAGCCGTTCGTCCATCGCGAAGCAAGGGAGCGCGATCGAACCCGCGGGTCAACGTGATTCCGGCATGGTAGGCCGATCGATACCGCCGATGTCCGACCGCACGCTCGTCGTCTCCGGCACGAACCTCCTCGCTCGCGGGTACCTCGTCGTGCCGACCGATCGGCGCTCGCCCGATGGCGCGCCGGTCAATGCCCTGTTCGCGGTGGCGCGCGCGCTCCATCGGGTGATCGCGTTCCGTCAGCCGGCCCGTGCCGTGGCGGTCATCGAGCCCGGCGATGAGGCCTGGCCCGAGCTCCTGCGCGCGCAGCTGCCGCGCCTTCCCGAGCTCCTCGGCATGCTCGGGCTCACCGTCGCGGAGGTGGGGCCGCGCGAGGAGGTGCACGTCGTCGCGAGCTACGTGCAGGCGGCCCTCGACGCGGGTGACGACGTGACGGTGGCGGGCGTCGACAAGCGGTACGCGCAGCTCGTCTCGGATCGCGTGTGGTGGTACGACGCGAACAAGGACGTCCGCTACACGACGGAGATCGTCCAGAAGCGCTTCGGCGTCCCCGCCGCGGCGGTCGGTGACTGGCTCGCGCTCGTCGGCGACGACAGCGGCAACGAGGCGCTCCCCGGCATCAAGGGGATCGGCGCGAAGGGAGCGACCGGCCTGCTCGTCGCGCATGCCACGGTCGAGGAGGCGCTCGCCGACGAGGAGGCGCTCGCCGGCCGCGTGGGCAAGGCGCTGGCGGCGGCCGGCGACGAGGTGAGCCGCGAGCTGACGCGGGCGCGGCTCGACCGCACGCGCCGCCTGCCGCTACCCGCGGGCTCGTACGCCCCCGCGCCCGCCGCCGCGCGCAACGGGGCCTACGAGCGCCTCGGCTTCACCGAGCTGCTCAGCGCCGACGCGGCGAGCGGCCCCGCGCTTCGCGCCGACCTCTGCGAGCGCGCCGGTGAGCTGGAGGCGGCGCTCACCCGCCTGCGTGGCGCGAGCACGGACGCGGCCCTCGCGATCCATCTCCTCGTCGAGGATCCGGCGCCGGTCCGGGGGAGCGTCGCGGGAGTCGCGGTCGCGAACGGCCACGGCGGCGCGGCGTACGTCGCGGCGGGGAGCGCCGCGTGGTCCGAGCTCGTGCAGTGGCTGGGGGACGCGAGCGCTCCCAAGCTCGGTCACGATCTCGCGGGCACGATCGCCACGCTGCGCCGCGAGGAGGTCGAGCTCCGCGGCATCGTGGGCGACTCCGCGGTCGCCTCGCACCTCACCGAGCCGAGCAACTGGGCGCCGCACGATCTCACGATCGTGTCCAAGCAGGCGCTCGGGAGGGCGCTGCCCGAGGACGACGCGGTCCGCGGCGTCGGTAAACAGCGAAAGCCGTGGAGCCGCCTCTCCGCGGGACGCGTCGCCGAGCACGCCGGACGCCTCGCCGACGCCTCGGCCGCGATATGGCACAAGCTCGCCCCGTCCCTCGATACCGGGCAGGTCGCCGAGTATCTCGAGATCGAGGAGCTCTGCGCCCGCATGGAGCTGACGGGCCTGCTCGTCGATCCCGAGGAGCTCGATCGCGCCGAGCGGGCATTCGCCGAGATCGAGGTGGAGCTGAACACCGAGATCGAGGGGCTCGCCGGACATCCCTTCAACATCAACTCCTCGAAGCAGCTGGGCGACGTGCTCTTCGCGGAGCTGAAGTTGCCAATCGCGCTCCGCACGAAGACCGGCTGGAGCACGTCGATCGAGGCCCTCGAGCGCATCGAGCATGCCCATCCCATCGTGCCGCTCGTCCTGCGCTGGCGCGCGCTCCGGCGCCTCCGCGACAACTGGCTACACGCGCTCCGCCGCGCCATCGACACCGACGGACGCGTGCATTCCCGGTTCCAGCCGGCGCGCTCGTTCTCGGGGCAGATCGTGAACTCGAATCCCGATCTCGGCCGCGTCCCCGGCCGGACGCCCGAGATGTCCCGGGTGCGCCGCGCGTTCGTCGCCGCGCCAGGTCATCTGCTCATGTCGGTCGACTTCAACCAGCTCGGCCTGCACGTGCTGGCGCATCTCACGAAGGACCCCGCGCTCGTCGAGCCCCTCCGCGGCCGCGCCGACATGCACCGCCTCACCGCGGCGGCGGTCCTCGACATTCCTCCCGCGGACATCACGCTGGAGCAGCGGCAGCTCGGCAAGGTCATCAACTTCGCGACGTTCGCCGGCCAGGGCGCGAGCGCGCTCGCCTTGCAGCTCGGCGTCCCGGCGGCGCAGGCCAAGGAGTACATCGCCCGCTTCGACGAGCACTACGCCATGGTGCGCGCCTTCCAGGACGAGCAGCTACGCAAGGCACGCGAGGAGGGATTCATCGTGACGCTCGCCGGACGGCGCTGGCCGATCGGCGGGCTCGAGTCGCTCGACTCGCAGGTGCGCTCGTACGCGGAGCGGATGGCCCGCCGCGCGACGCACGAGGCGTCCGTGCAGGACGTGTCGCGGCGCGCGCTCGTCGAGGCGGACCGCGCGATCCGGCGCGAGGGCCTCCGGACGAGGCCGGTGCTGCAGATCCTCGACGAGGTGCTGTTCGACGTCCCGGAGGAGGAGCTCGCGGTGGCGGCGCGGGTCTGCGGTCATGCCATGAAGACGGCCTTCGACCTCGAGGTGCCGCTCGTGGTCGGAGTCGAGGCGGGGCGAACGTGGGCCGACCTCGAGCCGGTGCTCGTCGACTGAGGGCGCCGGGCGCGCGGCCGGTTTCGCGGTAGACTCGCGGCGTGCGCGCCCGGGCTCCTGCGATCGTGCTGGCCCTCGCGGCGGCGCTGCTCGGCGCGCTCGAGGGCTGCGGGTTCGTGGCGGGCGTCGATTTCTTCGGGCTCGAGCGCGGTGAGGATGCGGGGACCGACGCCGCCGCGACGCCGATCGACGGAGGGGCGAACGAGGCCGGCCGGCCCGCGCGGATCTACGTGCTCGGCGGCACCGACGACGCGAGCGCGCTGCCGCCGCGCGGGCTGTCGTACGTGACGGAGATCCAGCCGGACGGCTCGCTCGGCGCGTGGTCGATGGGACCCGACCTGCCGCTCCCGCGCATCTACGCGGCCGGCATCGCCGGCGCTGACTTCGTCGCGATGGTCGGCGGCATCACGGTAGGCCACGGCGAACGCGCGAACCTCGCGATCGGGCGCGCGACCGACGGCGTGGTGACCAGCTTCTTCGAGTCGTCGGACGCGTACCCGACGCCCCGCGCGCGCGCCGGTGCGGCCCGGCACGGGGGCACGATCTTCGTGCTCGGCGGGGTCGATGCGAAGGGCGTCGTGCTCACGAGCGTCCAGCACGGCACCGCGAACGCGAACGGCGTCGGCACCTTCGCCGCGAGCCCGCCGCTCCCCACTCCTCGCGCGCGCATGGCAGTAGCCACGAGCGACACGGAGCTCTACGTCGTCGGCGGCGGCGAGGCGACGGCCTTCCCGGCCGACATCCTGGTCTCGCACTTCGGCGCCAGCGACCTCTCGGCGTTCGCCGCGGTGGGCGCGCTGCCCTCGGGACGCGTCTACGCGCAGGCGGTGGTGACCTCGGGCGCGCTCCTCGTCATCGGCGGCGAGACCCCGAGGGCCCTCACCGACGTCCTCCGGTTTCCGATCGGGCCCGGCGGCATGCTCGGGGCCTCGCTCGCGACGGCGCCCTTGCCGGTGGGAACGGGACGCCACCAGGTCGTGCTGCACGGGACGCATCTCTACGTCATCGGGGGCAACACCGAGCACGGCGTGACCACGAACGTGTTCGTCGGCGACGTGACGAGCGACGGCTACGTCTCGCGCTGGCGAGCGACCACGGCGCTCCCGGCGCCGCTCATGTTCCACAGCGCCGTCACGCTCTGATCACTGGCGACGCTCCAGCGGGTCGGTCGGCCGCGCGGATGGACGCGGCGGCGGCACGTTGCGAGGCGTCGCCCGGCGTGCCGGCGTGGTCGCGACCGTCGCGACGGCGGAAGCAGAGGTCACGGGAGGCGGAGCGCTCGCCGTGACCGCCACCGCGGGCCCCGGCTCGGCGGGCGGCTCGCCGGGCGTCGCCGGCGGAGGCGCGTGGCGCGCGCGAAGCGTCACGGCCCCGGCCAGCGCGACGCCCCCGCCCAGCGCGACGATCGCCAGGAGCACGATCGCGCGGCGCCTCGCGGTCCGCGGCCGCGCTACCGCCGGACCCTCGTGCGCCGCGCCGAGCAGCGCGTCGCGCATCGCGAGCGCCGACGGAAACCGGTCACGCTTGTGGAAGGCGAGCGCCCGGTCGAGGACGCGCGCGAGCCCGGGCGAGGTGGACGGCGCGAGCGTCGCCACCCTGGTCACCGGCTGGGTCATCGCCTCGAAGAGCGTGCCCGTCGAGGGCCGGATCCCGCGCCCGGTGAGCAGGTACACGAGCGTGGCCGCCGCCGCGAAGACGTCGGCGCGCTCGTCGATCTCGGAGGGGATCGCGCGCGCCTGCTCGGGCGGCATGTACCCGGGCGTCCCCAGCATCTGCCCGGTCTGCGTCGCGCCGACGGTGGTCGACAGCTCGGTCTCCGCGGTGATGCGCGCGATGCCGAAGTCGAGGATTCGCACCGCGCCGCTCGCGTCGAGGGCGATGTTCTCGGGCTTCACGTCCCGGTGGAGCACGGCGGCGGCATGGGCGGCGGCGAGCGCGTCGAGGAGCTCCGCGCCGATGCGCACCACCCGCTCCTCGGGGAGCGGACCGCCGGCCTTCACGAGCGCCCGCAGCGTCGGCCCGTCGACGAGGTCCATGACGAAGTAGGGCGCCCCCTCGGCGGTGGTGCCGTGCGCGAGGACGCGAACGAATGCCGGATGCTCGATGCGGCGCGCCGCCTGCTGCTCACGCCCGAAGCGCCGCACGATCTCCTCGCTCTGCGCGAGCTCGGCGCGGAGCAGCTTCAGCGCGGCGCGGCGGCCGTCGTTCACGTGCTCGGCCTCGAACACCTGCCCCATGCCGCCCGCGCCGAGCACGCGCACCAGCGTCCAGGCGCCGTCGATGACCTCGCCCACGCGCGCCTTTGCCATCATCTCGGCGAGGCGGCCGGTGCTCACCGGCTCAAGGAGCGGTCCGAACGTCACCTCCACGGTGCTGCTCGTCTCGGTGGGACCGGCGGAGAGTGCCGCGATCACCGACCGGCACTCGCCGCATGCCGCGACGTGCTCGTCGAGCGCGCCGACGTCGTCCGCGCCGAGCCGTCCGTCGATGAACGCGGAGAGCGTCTCCGCGCCCGGACAGAGGTCGCTCATGCGCCCCTGAGGCAGCGCGTGACCGACAGCTCGAACTGGCTGAGGCCGCCGCGGAGGAACGTCTCGAGCTGCGTCTCGGATACGTCGAGCTCGCGCGCGAGCGCCTCGCGGGTCCCGCGGACGAGGGCGTCGCGCGCCCCCTCGATCCAGCGGGCGGCGGTCGAGCGGTGGACGTTGTACATGCGTCCGATCGCGTCGATCGAGAGCCCGTCGCAGAGGCTGTAGGCGAGCACGTTTCGCTCCCGCACCTCGAGCTGCGCGGCCGACCTCGTGAACGCGGCGCGCAGGAGCGCCCGCGCCTGGTGATCGGCGGCGCTGGTCTCCGGGGAAGAGCGGGCCGCGAGCAGGGACGCGAAGAGCCCATCCTCCGCGGTGGGACGCTCGACGCGGTTCTGCTTCCGGTCGGTCACGTTGATGGCGAGACGCGCCGCAGTCACGCGGACGAACCCGCCGAGCGGACCCACGCCGCGGTACTGGGCGAGCCGCGGCGGATGCTCGCCGTCGTAGACCAGCATCCGGCTCACCACGATCTGCACGAGGTCGTCAGCGCCCACGTTGCCGGAACGCGCGAATCGCGCAGCCACCTGCGCGATCTCCGGCGCGAACCGGGTCATGAAATGAGCGGCCGCTCCGTCGACGCCCTCGACGCACGCGCACGCCAGATGGAGGTCGGCGAGGTCGAGCGCGGTGATCGCGAGACCGACGGGCTTCTCGGGATCGAGCCGGCACGCGACGAAGCGCGCGAACGTGCCGGGCGCGAGCGAGAAAGGATGATCCGCGGCGGCGCTCGCGAGCGCCCCGGCGAACGCCGACAGCTCGTCGTCCGGGATCATGGCGCCATCGTAGCGGAAGGCCGCTGCTATAGTCAGGGCCGTGGAGGTGCGCAGCTCCGTCGCCGCACGCGCGAGCCTCCGCGCCCTCGCGAGCATAGCCAGCGTCGCGTGCGTGCTGAGCCTCGGGCTCCTTCCGCGCACGTCGGCGGCGCAGGCCGCGCGCGATCCGGCAGCGGCCGGATCGGCCTTCGCGCGCGGACGCGAGGCGATGCGCCGGGGCGATACCGACGCGGCATGCGAGCTCTTCGCGGAGAGCGTACGCCTCGACCCGGCGCCCGGCGCGCGCCTCAATCTGGCCGATTGCGACGAACGGCGGGGGCGCTTCGCCAGCGCACGTCAGGAGTTCGCCGACGCCCTGGCGGCGCTCCCGAGCGGCGACGACCGCATCGCGTTCACGCGCGAGCGCATCGCGTCGCTCGCCCCGAGGGTGCCCACGCTCGTGATCACCGCCTCGGGACTGCCCGACGGGGCGGAGGTGCTGCGCGACGGGGCGCGGGTCGCGCGGCCCTCGCTCGGCCAGCCCATCCCGGTGGATCCGGGCCGCCACGAGCTCCGGGTGCGCGGCCCGGGATTCCGTGACTCGGTGCGCGCGGTCACCGTGGGCGCCGGCGAGCGCAACGAGGTGGCGCTCACGATCGGCGAGCCCATGCTCTCCGCGCCGCCTCCGCCGCCCGCGTCGAGGGCGAGGAGTATCCTGCCCTACGGGCTCCTCGGTGGAGGCGCGGCGGCGCTCGCCGCGGGCAGCGTGCTCGGCGTGCTCACGCTCGGCCGCGCGCAGGTCACGAAGGAGCACTGCTCGCCCGGGTGCGACGCGGAAGGCTACCGCGCCGCCGAGCAGGGTCGCTGGATGTCGGTCACGAGCCCGGTCCTCCTCGGCGCGGCCGTCGCCCTGGTGGGCGCCGGCCTCTACCTGCTCGTGAGCCTACCTGCCGGTCGTCCTCAGTGAATCCACGCGTAATGCGTGAGCGGGTCGGCAGTGCTCCAGCCGCTCGTGGGATGATCGATCTTCTGGAGAAGGTAATCCGCGCCGGCCGCGTTCTTCAGATAGACCCGCGGCGCGGTCTTCACGGCCTGGCCGAGCGCGTAGCCGTCGTAGGACGCCATGCAGAGGATACCGGAGGATCCGAGCGTGTTGTCCCACTCCGGATACCACATCTCGAAGTCCTTGCCGCCATCGGTGAGGCCGGTCTGGAGGCTGAAGGACGCGCCGTTGCTGGTGGTGATCGGCGTCGTGTCGCCGGCCGGGTGACCGTACTTGCCGTGCACCGGGCCCTTCGACTTCGCGCCGTTCAGGAAGAGGCGCGGGCGGATATGACGGATTCGCCCGCCCGACTGCTCGTGGTTGATCCCGGAGCCGCTCAGCGACCCGGTGCCGGAGGACCAGGAGTACGTGTAGTAATCCTCGGTGATGAGGTTGGTGGTGAGCCAGAACGTCAGCATTCCGGCAAGCCCGTGGTGGGTGTACACGCGCTGCACGTTGACGGTGCTGGTGTCGTTGACCACGTTGTTCCAGCCGATGGGCGAGGCGGCGGTGCGGTTACCGGCGACGTCGCGACCGTCGATCTCGGTGTCACGGATGACGGCATTCGGGGTGCGATACACGTTGATCCCGAAGGTCTCACCGGGCGGGAAGTTCGCAAATCCGGGCGAGGCGCCGCGCAGGTAGAGGCGCTCGATGACCGGCTTGCCAGAGCACGTGTTCAGCATGATGCCGGAGTGGAACGCGTTGTCACCGCGGGTCTGCGTGCCGATGAGGGAGAATCCCGCGAAGTACGGGTCGACGACGCCATTGGCGATGATGAGATTGCCCTGGTTCTCGTTCACCGCGCCGCCCACCTTGCCGCGCATGCGGAGGATGGTCTCGGCGCCGCCCGGCCCCGTGGTCGCGTGCGAGCCGGCGCCGACGATTCCGCGCAGGCCCTCGGCATAGCCATGACCGATGCCGATCATGTTGTGATTCACGTAGTGCCCGAAGCCGTTCTCGGCCTCGAAGATGCCCCTGGGCAGCGAGAGCACCTTGTTGCCGGTGATCGACTTCATGAAGCTCGCGGTGAGGAGCACCGGCGTGGACGGCGAGGCCGCCTGCGCGCTCGCGGCGGCCGGGCCGACGAGCGACTCCCACGTCACGTAGCCGGATCCGGTGGGACGGGTCCACGTGACCTTGCCGAGATCCGTGGGCTCCCAGATGCTCGGGGCCGCGTCCGGGCTCGTGACCGTGATCTTGTCGACGCGCAGGTTGCGGTCGCACGAGCCCGAGAAGTCGTTGTCGAATGCGACCGTGACGGTGTGGCCCGCCGACGGCAGCGAGACCGAGGCCGAGTAGTCGGCGTAGGTGGTCGACGTGACGGAAGCCGAGAGCACCTGCTTGCCGTCGACCGTGACGACGAGGTGAGGGGCGCCGTTGCACTGGTCGCCGCGCGCGCGCACCGTGATCGACTGGAACGCCCGCGTGGTGGTGGCGCTCGCGGCGCCGTTCGACCAGAAGACGAGGTCCTTGCCGCCGCTGGCGTTCGCGTCGGAGTGGACGGTTCCGCCGCCGGTGAACGTCTCGGCCTCGAGCACCGTGGACGTGAGCTCGTCGCTCCGGGTGCCGACGGACTCCTCGGGGGCCGCGGCGCCTTCCTCTTCTTCCGGGGCACCGCCGCACGCAGCGATCACGAAACACCCGGCCACCAGCAGACACTCGAGAGCTCGGCGCATGGAACCTCCTGTTCGGAGGGTGGACAGCGCCCGCCGGGCCATGTCGCACGCCCGGCGATCTTTTCTTCGTGGACGTCTCGCCGGGCCGCTCTATCCTGACACAAGGCTGTCACGGCGAGCCGGTAGCGTCGGCCTCATGAAGCTCTACTTCCACCCGCTCTCCGGAAATTCCCGCCGCGCGCTCCTCGTCGCCGCTCACCTGGAGGTGCCGCTCGAGCGCATCGTCGTCGACCTCACGAAGAGCGAGCAGCGCGGCGCGCCTCACCTCGGTCGGAACCCGAACGGCCTCGTGCCAGTGCTCGACGACGACGGGTTCGTGCTCTGGGAGTCGCGCGCGATCATGCAGTACCTCGCCGACAAGACACCCGGGCAGTCGCTCCTCCCGACCGATCCCCGCGGCCGCGCCGACGTGAACCGCTGGCTCTTCTGGTGCGCCGGCCACATGTCGATCGCGAACACGATCCTCGTCCGCGAGAACTTCGTGAAGACGTTCTCCGCTCAGGCGCCCGACCCGGTCGAGGTCGCACGCGGCGAGGCGCTCTTCGCGCAGCATGGCGCGGTGCTCGATGCGCATCTCGCCGGCCGGACGTGGGTGGTCGGCGATTCCCTGACGCTCGCCGACTACTCGCTGGCCTCGGGCTTCGCGCTGGCCGGCCCCGCGCGCTTTCCGATCGGGAAGCTCACGAACCTCCTGGCGTGGCTGGGACGCGTCCAGGAGCTCGACGCCTGGAAGCGCACCGCGCCGCCGCCGCCTCCCGCGCGCGGATGACGAAGCGTCCGCTCACGGGGCGCGGCGGAAGATGGCGCCGTTCGCTCCGGCGGTGAACAGCGCGCCGGCGGGCGTGCGCGCGATGGCGTAGACGGGGACGCTCAGCCAAGCCGAGCGCTTCCAGGTCGCGCCGTCCCAGTGGAAGACCTCGCCGCTCGCGCTCGCTGCCCACACATCGCTGCTGCTCTTGCCGGCGAGCGCGGTGATCCGGATGTCGTCGTACCCCGTGGCCTCGAAGGGCGGCGCCTTGACGGCGCTCCACGCGGCGCCGTTCCAGCGGCGTACGACGCCGCCCGCGCCGGCTGCCCAGGCGTCGGTCGGGCCGAACGCGTGCACCGCGTAGAGGTCCTCGGTCGTGCCGGTGGGAATCGCGGTCCACCCGGCGCCGTCGAAGTGGCGCGCCACGCCGTCGTAGCCGACCGACCACACGTCGTTCTTCGCCGAGCCATGGATCGCGACCCCGCCCGGGCCGCCGCCCGTGGCCGT
Source organism: Labilithrix sp. (assembly GCA_028287035.1). The sequence goes on from JAQBQL010000168.1 coordinate 32,030, forward strand.
CCAGCTCGCGCCGTCGAAGTGCATGCCGCCGCCGTTGCAGGCGACCCAGACGTCGTTGGCGGCGCTGCCCCACACCGCGTCCAGGTAGCTCGGGCCGGGGTGCGGAGTGACCGTCCACGCCGTCCCGTTCCAGTGCTGGAGATTGTCGGGCGCGCCGCTCCCCCACGAGGTGGCCCACACGTCGTTCGGGCCGCTGCCCCAGACGTCGTTGAACTCCTGGCGATAGACGGTATTCGCGGCGGGGACGTCGTTCCACGTGGTGCCGTTCCAGTGAGACATGGAGAGCCGCCCCACCGCCCACGCGTCGTTCTCCCCGAGCACCGCCACGTGCGAGAGCGAATCGTACGGGCCGCTCGGAGAGCCCGACGTGAACGTCCAGCCGCCGGTGAGGGTCGCCTTGTGCGCCATGCGCCCGCCGTATCCGATCGCCCAGCCGTCGCCGGACGGGTGGACCCAGCCGCCCGTCAAGTACTCGTACTGGAGATCGGGCTGGGGAACGAAGGCCGCGCCGTCCCATCGCCCCGAGCCGTACCAGCCGCCGAAGAACCACACGTCGTTCGCGCCGCTGCCGGTCACCGCGACCGAAGGCGCGCGGAGCAGGGAGGCGTCGGGCGGGTACACGTTCGTCCAGCGCGTGCCGTTCCAGCGCTGGAGCGAGCCCTGGCCGCCGGGATCGCCGGTCATCCACACGTCGTTCGGCGACGAGCCCCACACGCTGCGGAACGACGCGGAGAAGGAGCTCACGTAGTCGACCGTGGTGGTGGTCCACGCGCCGCCCGTCCGGTGCGGGACGCTCTGCGCGTACGGCACTCCCGCCGACCACGCTTCTCCCGCGGGCGACGCCCAGACGCCGTACTGGTTCGGGCGCTGCGCCGCGGCCGGGTACACGGTGGCGAGCAGCGTCCAGGTCGCGCCGTCCCAGTGGAGCCGCGTGTCTTCGTCGCCCACCGCGTGGACGTCGGCGGCGCTCGCGCACGTCACGCCATTGAGGCGCTTCGTCGTCGGCGAGGCCTTGCTCGACCAGGTGGCGCCGTCGAAGTGGAGGAGCGTGCCGGCGGCCCCGACCGCCCACACGTCGTTCTTGCTGGTGCCGCAGATCCCCGTGAGGTCGGCGCGCACGCCGCTCGCCGCGAGCTTCCAGCGCGTACCGTCGTGACGGACGATGGTGCCGCGCGCGCCGACCGCCCAGACGTCGCCGGGGGCGCTGCCCCAGACGCCCGCGAGGTTCGTGCCGAACGGGGTCGGACGCTGCCAGCACCAGCCGTCCTCCACGCAGAAGTCGCCGGTCACGGCCGGACCGCCGTCGCCCGGTCCGCCGTCGCCCGCAGCGCCGTCGCCGGGCGTTGCCCCGTCCGTGGGAGCCCCGCCGTCGAGGTCGGGTCCGCCGCCGGCCGCATCCGCCTCGGGCGCCCCGCCGTCCGCGCCCTCGTTGCTCTCGCTCCCGCAGGCCGCGCACGTCAGGAGAGCCGCCGAGGCGACGAGGAAGAGAGTGCGACGCATCATGCCGATGATGAGCCACCCCGCGCCCGCCGGTCGCAACAATTCGTCAGCCGTCCGACAGCGTCTCTCTCACCTTGCGGAGGAGCGCGTCCGGGGTGACGGGCTTCTGGATGAACGAGAGCGTCGCGGACAGGACGCCATGGCGCACGACGGCATCGTCCGTGTAGCCGGACATGTAGAGCACCTTCATGCCGGGGCGGAGCGGCGCGAGGCGCTCCGCGAGGAGCCGGCCGCCCATCCGCGGCATGACCACGTCGGTCAGGAGGAGGTGGATGGTCGACGCGTGCTGCTCGCACACCATCAGCGCGTCACCGCCGTTCTCGGCCTCGATCACCGTGTACCCGTGGCGGCGCAGGATCGTGCGCGTCAGCACGCGCAGCGCCTCCTCGTCCTCCACGAGCAGGATCGTCTCGGAGCCGTGCACCAGCGCCCGCTCCGGCGCGGCGACGAGGGCGGCCGGAGCGCCGCGCGCGACCGGGAAGTGGATCCGGAACGTCGTCCCGCGGCCCTGCTCGCTCGATACCCCGATGATCCCGCCGCTCTGCTGCACGATCCCGAAGACGGTCGCGAGCCCGAGGCCGGTCCCCTTCCCCTTCTCCTTCGTCGTGAAGAACGGCTCGAACATCCGGGCCTGGGTGGCGAGGTCGATCCCGGTGCCGGTGTCCGTCACGGCGAGCATCACGTGAGGGCCCGGCACGACGCCGACGTTCTCGCCCGCATAGGTGTCGTCGAGCGTCACCTCGGCGGTCTCGATGGTGAGCCGCCCGCCGGACGGCATCGCGTCGCGGGCGTTCACCGCGAGGTTCAGGATCACCTGCTCGATCTGCCCGGGGTCGACGAGCACCTTCCCGATGCCCGGGGCCACCGAGCAGGTGAGCTCGATGTCCTCGCCGAGGAGGCGACGCAGCATGTTCTCCATGCCGGAGGCGACGGCGGCGAGATCCACGATCTTCGGCTCGAGCACCTGCTGGCGGCTGAAGGCGAGCAGCTGGCGCGTCAGCTCCACCGCGCGCTGTCCGGCGCCGCGGATCTCCTCGAGATCGGAGCGCATCGGGTCCCCGGGCGGGAGGTCGTCGGCGAGCAGCTCGCTGTAGCTCAGGATGATCGAGAGCAGATTGTTGAAGTCGTGCGCGACCCCGCCGGCGAGCTTGCCGATGGTCTCCATCTTCTGCGCCTGCCGGAGCTGCTCCTCGAGCCTGGCGTTGCGCACCTCGGCGTGCTTGCGCGGCGTGACGTCCTGCACCGAGCCGTGGACGTGCGTGATGTTCCCCGCGGCGTCGCGATCGGCGTTTCCGACCGAGCGCACCCAGAGGGAGGCGCCGCTCTTCGTGAGCATCTCGATCTCGATGTCGAACGGCGCGCCGTCACGGCTGCAGCGCATGACGGCATCGCTCGCTCGTTCGCGGCTCTCCGGCGAATAGAAGGCGAGCGCCTCCTCGAGCGTGGGCGTCGTCCCGGCGGGCACCTCGAACAGATCGCAGACCTCGTCCGACCAGACGACGTGTCCGCTGCCCAGCTCGAGACGCCAGCCGCCGAGTCGCGCCGTCTGACCGGCGATCCGCAGGAGCGCGCGCTTCTCGTGCAAGGACCGGTTCAGCGCGACGAGCGCGTCCTGCTCGTCCTCGAGCGCCTTCCGCGTCGCCAGCGACCGCGCCAGCGCGCTCTCGAGCGCCTTGATCACCACGCCCAGCACCAGCACGAGGCTCACGTTGACGAACACGAAGTTGCCGGTGATCACCGACCAGCCGACGAGGTCGATGTGCCATTGCGACGCGCTCATCTCGGGGGCGGCGATGCCAACGAAGCCGATGGTCAGCATCGTGGCCGCGTTCAGGAGGACCGTGAAGAGACCCGACTTCAGATCGAGCAGCAGCGTCGTGAGGAGCGAGAAGCCGAGCAGGTAGCTGAGGCTCACCGACCCGACGCCCACCATCAGGCCGGCCCCGAGCGCGAAGAAGACGAGGCAGGTCGTGACCGCGCGCGCCGGGAGCCGCTCGAAGTACGTCAGCGCGAGGATCGCGGCGATCGCCACGGTGTCGAGGGCGACGATTCCCATCAGGCCCCCGCGCCCGGCGAACCAGACGCTCGGCAGGTACACGAGGAACCCGAACGCCGACGTGCAGCGGAGCACGATGCTGAGGAGATCGCTGCGCCACGTCTCCGGACGGAGCACGAACCAGCCCGCCCGGCCGCTCGGTGAATCCGCCGCGCGGGTTCGGATCTCGGCTCGCGCTGTCATCGTCCCCCGACGAGGAGCGTACCGTGCTCGCGACCTCGCGGGGGATGGTCCTGCCTTTGACGCACCACGACGCGCGGGTGTGATGGTTGCCATGCGGCAGGGTGGTCGTTAGCATTCGCGGCGGTGATCCGGATGCGACCTCAGCGCTGGCTGGCCGCGGGAGCGCTCCTCGTCGGAGCGTCGACGGCTGCTTGCTCGCTGCTCTTCGACACGGACGACCAGTGCAGCACGACGCAGGACTGCGTCGGCCGCGGCGCCGCGTTCGCCGCGACCCAGTGCGTGAGCAACGTCTGCGTGAGCGCGGTCGCGCCGGTCGACGCGTCGACCATCGACGCGCACGACGCCGCGCCCGAGGCCGAGGCCGCGCCGCCCGATCCGTTCGCATGCGGTCTGCTCCCGCCGCCCGATCCCGATTACACGCATCCGGTCACCGCCGACATCCGGTACATCGATTTCTCGTCGGGAATGCCGGCTACCCAGGTCGACGTACGCCTCTGCGCGTCGACCGACGCTCTCTGCACCAACGCGCGCACCACCATCCACGCGACCGACGCGGGCGGTGACGCGGGCGGGTCCGGAATCGACGGCGGCGCTGACGGCGGCGTCGGCTGGATCGCCCCTGCTTCGGACGGCCGGATCATCGGCACGGTGGAGCGCGGCTTCGAGGGGTTCTTCGAGCTCCGCTCGAGCGTGTACGCGCCCACGCTGCGCTTCACCTCGCCGCCGCTCCGCGAGGACGTGACGCTCTTCGACCAGATCCTGCTGCGCCCCGCCGAGATCGCGTTCCTCGCCGACATCGCGACCGGCCGGAAGAACTCCTACGACGCGACGACGCGCGGCCTCGTCTTCACGCTCGTTCGCGACTGCAACCAGCAGCCGCTCTCGAACGTGCGGTTCGAGACGACGTCGACGGATCCCGATCAGTTCGCGTTCTACATCGTCAACACCGCGCCGAGCGTCGAAGAGAAGAAGACCGACGCGACCGGCCGCGGCGGCTACGCGAACATCCCCCCGGGTCTCCACACGTTCACCGCCTTCTTCGCCGACACGGGCAAGCGCATCGGCTCGACGCGCGCCCTCGTGCGCGTCGGCACCAACACCACCGTCTCGATCCTGCCGAGCCCATGAACGGCAAGCGACCCGCGGGCCCGCCGTTGCGTGTGGAGGAGTCCGGCGTCATCGAGGCGCTCGGACCGCGCGATCTCAGCCTCGCCGCGTCGGTCGGCAAGTACCGCTTCCTCGGCGTGCTCGGCCATGGCGGCATGGCCGACGTCTACCTCGCGATGGCCGACGGCCCCGAGGGGTTCCGCAAGCTGTGCGTCGTGAAGATGCTCAAGGAGGAGATGTCGAGCGACGACGACTTCCGCGCCATGTTCGTCGACGAGGCACGCCTCGCGGCGCGGCTCACGCATCCGAACATCGTGCAGACGTACGAGGTCGAGTCCGTCAACGGGCACCTGCTCCTCGCCATGGAGTACGTCGAGGGCGCGACGATGGCGCGCGTGCGGCGGCGCATGGTCGACGGCACGTTCCCGCTCGAGGCCTCGGTGCGCGTCCTCTGCGACGTCCTCGACGCGCTCTCCTATGCGCACGGGGCGCTCGACTTCGACGGCCGCTGCCTCGACATCGTCCACCGCGACGTGAGCCCGCACAACATCATCGTCGGCTACAGCGGCAACGTGAAGCTGCTCGACTTCGGGATCGCGAAGAGCACGGCGGCCATCCAGGCGACGCAGGCCGGAGTCCTCAAGGGCAAGGTCGGTTACATGGCCCCGGAGCAGGCGTCCTTCGGGCACGTGGATCGCCGCGCCGACATCTTCTCGGTCGGCGTCATCCTGTGGGAGGCGATCGCGGGACGGCGCCTCGCCGAGGGTAGCTCGTCGCACGCCTCGCTCCTCAAGCGCATCGAGGGCTCGGAGCCGCGCATCGAGGAGGTGGTCCCCGACGTCGACCCGCAGCTCGCCGACATCGTGGGCCGCGCGCTCGCGACGCATCCCGAGGATCGGTATGCGACGGCCGACGAGCTCCAGACGGACCTCGAGGGGTGGCTGAGCAGGCGGACGGAGATGCCGCGGCGCACCTGGGCGGCGAGCATCGCGGCCGCGTTCGCCGACGATCGCCGCAAGTTCCAGGCGCTCGCCAACGAGCGCACGTCGGACCCGCTCGTGGCCGTGCGGAGCGCTCCGGGGCCGCGCGTCGGCGTACCGGTCGACGCGGTGCACGAGCCCGGCGTGCATTCGAGCACCCCGACGCCGGTCCACAGCGCGCCGCATGCACCCCCGACGCGGTCGCGCCCGATGACCATCGCGGCCATCGCGCTCGCGGCCGTCGTGGTCGGGCTGCTCGGGTACGTCGCGGCCACGGCCTCGAGCCGGTCGGTCGCCGTGGCGGCGGCCTCCGCGCGGCAGACCCCGAGCGGCGAGCCCGCGGCCAGCGGAGCCCCGAGCGCCGCGATCGCGACGGCGTCGGTCACCGACCTCCGCACGGCGCCCCCCGAGCCGAGCGGCGCCGCGGGCGCCGGGCCGAACGCGTCGCCCTCGGCGCACCTCACACGGCACAACCCGCCGGT